>JBNGDS010000039.1:4471-19540 GCA_049975365.1 Desulfomonilia bacterium
GTCATCCGTGGGGGCGGGGCTGCGCTACATCACACCCATCGGCCCCATCGGGATTCTCTACGGCCACAAGCTGGAGAGAAACCCCTCAGAGAGCCCGGGCAGATTCCACTTCTCGGTCGGCTACACCTTCTGATCCAGATCGTTACCCATGTCATGAATCTGCGAGAAAATAATAGGTACAAGGTATGAGGTACAAGGTCTAAGGAGATATTCCCCTCAAACCCCATACCTTACACCCCATACCTTATACCTTACACCTCATACCTTACACCTTATACCCTACACCTCATACCCCATGCTGTACGCCCTATGCCGTATGCCTCATGTAAATTCGAAATCCGAAATCCGAAATCTTTTTAATGAGCTCTGCTGAATGCTTCGGGATTGCTTCGCTTCGCTCGCAATGACTTTTATGAATCGAAAATCCCCAACTTTCTTTTCCATAGACCTGTTGATCTGCGGTGTCGTACAATTACTATAGAGTATGGACACTGCAGTTCAGTTCTCACTGAGGAGGTCTCCATGAATCTCAAGCCGCTGTTCGAACCTAAGACCATGGCAGTGATCGGTGTGTCGTCCACGAACATCAAGCACCCTGCCAACGAGATCTTTTACAAGAACTTCCACCGCTACCCGGTGAAGGCATTCGCGGTGAACCCCAAGGGGGGAACCCTCAGTGGGATGCCCATCTACGCATCGATTTCCGACATACCCGAGAAGATAGACCTTGCAGTCATTGCGGCCAGGGCCGACCGTGTTCCAGACATTCTCCAGGAGTGCATCACTTCAGGTGCCGGCTCAGCAGCCGTGATCTCCGGGGGATTCAAGGAAGTGGGGAGGGACGATCTCCAGGAACGAATGGTCTCCCTCACGAAGGAGGCTGACTTCCCGTTCATCGGTCCCAACTGCCTGGGAATCTACATCCCCTCGCTTGTAGACACCTTCTTTCTGCCTGCCGAGCGCATGGTGAAACCCGAACCGGGAAACGTGGCGTTCGTGAGCCAGAGCGGCGGCATCCTCGTGGACATGATGATCAAGTTCGCTGACGAGCGGGTCGGCCTGTCCAAGGCGATAAGCATCGGCAACAAGGCGATTCTCAAGGAGACGGACCTGATGGAGTATCTCTGTGAAGACCCCAGTACCAAGGTGATCTCGTTCTACATCGAGGGGTTCGGGAAGAACGAGGGGAGAGACTTTGTCCAGACTGCAGAGAAATGCTCAAAACCCGTGATCGTCCTCAAGACCGGGAAGACGCCGGGGGGAAGCAGGGCCGTATCCAGTCACACCGCCTCCCTGGCAGGAGACTACGCGAACTTTTCCTCAGCCCTGGCGCAGCACGGGATCGTCGAGGCATTCACTGAACAGGAATTCGTCTCCTTCTGCGAATCCCTGAGTGCCTACCAGACCCCTGTGGGCAACAGAATCGGAATCGTCACTGCAAGCGGCGGGCACGGGGCACTGGCCGTGGATGCGTGCACCATCCATGGGCTCAGTGTGCCCTCCATCCCGGATTCCATGCAGGAGCAGATGCGTTCTTCCCTTTCCGAGAGCGTTCAGTCCATCGCCTCCACCGGAAACCCTGTAGACCTCACGGGAAGCGGCGTTGACGACGATTTTGTCGTGGTCTGCGATGCGCTCTCCGCCATGGACGCGATCGACTGCATCATCGTACTTCTGCTCCCCTACATTCCCGGCATTACATCGGACCTCGGCTCCAAGCTCAGCACAATTGCACGGCAGCATGCAAAGCCCATGGTCGCCTATGTCCCTCACGTGGAAAAATACGACATGCTCATCGAGGGGTTCGAACTCAATGGTATTCCTGTTTCTCCCTCCATCGAGGGTGCGGTCCTCATGGCAAAGGCGATACAAAGGAGGCGGTGATGGCAGACACGAACACCGAGATCATGGAATTACTGAAAAACAGTTCACCGCTGGGCTGGGTTCTCGAGCCCGATGCGAAGCGGATCTTCTCCCTGTCCGGGCTCGATGTCCCGAACTACACCGTTGCAAAAAATCTCGACGAGGCGCTTCACTTCGCCCATGAAATCGGGTACCCGGTCGTGGCCAAGGTCGTCTCTCCAAAGATCCTCCACAAATCAGATGTGATGGGCGTGGTCGTCGGCATCGAAGACTACGGGGAACTGGTGAAGATCTACCAGAGACTGAGCCGTCTCCAGGGATTCACAGGCATGCTCGTGGAAGAACTGGTTGCAGGACTTGAGCTGATCGTGGGGGCAAAGATAGACTACCAGTTCGGGCCCATGATCCTGCTGGGTATGGGTGGCACCGGGGTCGAAATCTACCAGGATGTCAGCCTCAGGATGGCCCCCCTCACGCACCACGACTGTGAATCCATGGCAGATGGGCTGAAAGCCAGTAAGCTCCTGAAGGGTTACCGGGGATCAGAACCGATCCACATGGGAAGGCTCATCGATACACTCATGGCGTTCTCTTCCCTGGTGATGGAGTACCACGAACTGATCGAGTCCATCGACCTGAACCCGCTCATGTGTACCGCGAAACGCTGTGTCATCGCAGATGCCAGGATCATGCTGAGGCAGGAAACAGATTGATCCCCCCGGGCTGCATCACGATGCAGTGGGAACCTTCACATCCTTCAGATCCCCATACAGGGTAAGGAGTGTGGTGATGGCTGCGACAAAATACCCGAGTGCTGCAATCAGGTGTTGCCGCCTGCTTGCAGCATTGAATGAATCGACAAACGCATTGATCTCATCAACGAGCCTGCCGGATTCCTTCACGGCCATCTCCCCCCTGGCGTGAGCCTGCTCATCGACCTTGAGCAGTGAAAACTTCTTCCGCGAGGCACGCAGGTGCAGATATCCGAGGATGAACTTCACGAGAAAAAATCCAAGCCAGAGGGCGACCACGTATTTTCTGTCGATCAGATTCCCAACCTTCATTCTTCCTCCTGTTTCCGCGACTTCCTCGGGTTCCAGTCGAAACAGCTCCCTATACAACACAATACCAACGAAAGAGCCCCGGTCAAGTATGAACGGTGATTTTGTCTTGATTTTCCACTTCATAGCGCTGAGTGTTCGGATTATAATCAGCATGGACAGGATGATTTCATGTACTCACCAGTCTCGAGGAGGGCTGACCCGTGGAGATGAACTCCAGGAAAACCGCGGCACCTGAACAGCACGCACACGCGACCATGGGGACGTTCCCAGGGGTATTCACCCCGAGCATCCTCACGATTCTGGGCATCATCCTCTTCCTGCGGCTAGGCTATGTCGTAGGAAATGCCGGGCTCACCAGGGCCATCGTCATCATCGCACTGGCCAATGCCATCTCGATCCTCACCTCGTTCTCCCTCTCCGCAATCGCAACGAACATGAAGGTGAAGGGCGGCGGTGATTACTACCTCATCTCCCGGACCCTGGGAATCGAGTTCGGAGGCGCCATCGGCATCGTGCTGTTCCTCGCCCAATCGATCTCGGTCGCCTTCTACTGCATCGGGTTCGGGGAAGCAGTCTCGGGCATGCTCGGCCTCTCGTCGGGACTCCCGGCCCAGGTGATCGCCGCAGGTGCGATATCCACGCTCTTCATCTTCGCGTGGCTCGGGGCAGACTGGGCGACCAGGTTCCAGTACATGGTCATGGCCATTCTGTTCTCTGCCATTCTCTCATTCTTTTTAGGCGGGTTCTCCCGATTCGAACCCACTCTCCTGACAGCGAATCTCTCTGGCCCCGCTTCACCCATGAACTTCTGGCTCATCTTCGCCATCTTTTTCCCGGCCGTGACCGGGTTCACCCAGGGGGTGAGCATGTCCGGGGATCTCAAAGACCCGGGGAAAAGCCTTCCCCTGGGGACGTTCGCGGCAGTGGGCATCTCCATGGTGATCTATTTCTGTGCCGCGGTCCTCTTCGCAGGCGCCGCTCCCCGGGATATCCTCACACAGGACTATGCGTCCATGAAACGCATCGCTTCGCTGGGGTTCCTTGTCGATGCAGGTGTGGTGGCGGCAACGCTCTCTTCCGCCATGGCATCCTTCCTCGGGGCCCCGCGCATCCTCCAGTCCATGGCCGGTGACAAGATTTTCCCGATCCTGAATACCTTTTCGAAAGGACACGGCCCTGCCAACAACCCCCGCAGGGCGGTTCTCCTCTCCCTCGGCATCGCATATGCCACCGTTACCCTGGGAAACCTGAACGTGATTGCCCCCATCGTGTCCATGTTCTTCCTCATTTCCTACGGGCTGCTCAACTACGCAACCTTTTACGAAGCGCGGGCTAAGAGCCCGTCGTTCCGCCCCCGGTTCAGGTTCTACGACCTGAGGCTCAGTCTTCTGGGGGCCGCTGCATGCCTGATCGTCATGGTTGCCATAGACGTCACACCCGCGCTCATTGCGTGTGCGATTCTGTTTGCCATCTACCAGTATCTCAAGGGAGTGGACGCGCCGGCCCGGTGGGCGGATTCCCAGAGGTCCTATCACCTCCAGCGGGTCCGCGATCACCTCATAGCAGCTGCAGGAGAACCTGAACATCCCCGGGACTGGAGGCCCCAGATCCTCGCGTTCTCTGACAATCCCAAGAGACGGGAGAGGCTGTTGAAGTTCTCCTCATGGCTCGAGGGCGGGAGCGGCATGACGACTGTGGTCAAAATCAAGGAAGGCTCCGGGTTGAAAATGATCAGGGGAAAAGAAAATGCTGAAGAAGACCTCCGATCCTTTCTCCGAGAGCACAAGCTCAAGGCGTTTCCCCTTGTCATTGTCGCTCCTGATGCACGCAATGCCATCCACGTGCTCATTCAGTCGTTCGGCATGGGTCCCCTGCGGACAAACACGGTCGTTCTGAACTGGCTCGACGAGCTCGCGGGTGGCATTCTTGCCATCAGGGAGCGGGAATTCGGGCTGTACCTCCGCACCGCGTTCAGGCTCGGCTGCAACATCGTGATCCTCGACTCCAAGGAGGATGAGTGGGTCACCCTTGAATCCATGAAAGCTGAAGACTGCAGGATCGACGTCTGGTGGTTCGGTGACTCCACGAGCCGTCTCATGCTCCTGTTCGCATACCTCATGAAGCGTTCTGCCGCATGGGAGGATGCGAAGATCAGGATGCTGGCCGTCGAGACGCCGGGGCACATGAAGCAGAACGGCTCTGATATATGTGAAGATGCCGGGGCCAAGCCCGGCAACCCCCACGGCACCGAGCAGGTCGTCTCGTGTCTCAAGCAGATGCTCTCCGACATCCGCATCCAGGCATCCATCGAGGTGGTAGAGAAAGCCGATGCCGAGACTGTCGCATCCATGTCTTCGGATGCAGCCATGGTCTTTCTCCCCCTCAAACTGAGGCAGAACCAGATTTTCGACCCCTTCGGGGGAAAGGTCGAGGATCTCCTGGCCCGGTTGC
This sequence comes from Desulfomonilia bacterium, assembly GCA_049975365.1. Lineage (GTDB taxonomy): Bacteria > Desulfobacterota > Desulfomonilia > UBA1062 > UBA1062 > DSBG01. The sequence goes on from JBNGDS010000039.1 coordinate 9,850, forward strand.
CGATCGTTGCGCTCGTCCTCGCAGCAGAGGATATCGACCTGGAAGCAGGGCCTGAAGAGGGGATGCACGGCGAACTGGTCGAGGCCATGGATGTGCTGGAGAAGGCGAAGAAACGGGTACGGGAGGTGTCCAGGACTGCACATGAGGCATCGCAGGAGGAAGAGAAGCTGCAGCGTGCACTGGTGGACCTGAAGACCTCAGGAGCTGAACCGGACGCCATTGAAAAGGCGGAGGACGATCTCGCTCAGGCTCGAGAAAAGGCATCCGAAGCCAAAAAACGTGCAGCAAAGGCACAGGCAAAACTCGACGACGCCCTGAAGAGCATCGAAGAAATCACCGGATCACCCTCCCCCAAAAAAGGGGATGACACGAGCGGCAAGGCGGATGCAGAGCCAAAAGAATGATCCGCTCCCCAGCATCAAATGACGAGACCACTCGCAGTCATCACCAATTGCGGGATGCTTGCAATGACGTGGCTATATGCAGTCATTGCGAGGAGCGATAGCGACGAAGCAATCTCGGGGTGCTTGGCAGAGCCTAACCAATTATCCGAATGATAACAGCTCTGCTTGCATAGACTGAGATTGCTTCGCTCCGCTCGCAATGACGAGGAGTGGAGCAGTCATTGCCAGCTGTGGGATGCCCGCAATGACTTTAAGTGGAGCAGTCACCGCCACCTTCGGGACTCGCTATTAAAAGTTAATAAGCAGTCATTGCGAGGAGCGATAGCGACGAAGCAATCTCGGTGAATTCAGCAGAGCTGTTAACCTGACTTTGGTTTGCTGATTGGACTCTGCAAGCGTAGCTGTTTGTAATCAAATGACGAGGTTACTGCGACAATTGATCATAAAGGTCCCGCCATTGATCATTCATATTCTCTATCAGCGTGATCTTTTTCTCCCGGGATCCGCCCTTGATCTGTTTCTCTCTCAATATCGCATTGTATGAATCATTGAAAATTTCATAGTAGACAAGCTTTGTAACGTTGTATTTCTTTGTAAATCCATCGATGATCTTTTCTCTATGTTCGAATACTCTTCGCAGTAGATTATCGGTGACACCGACATAGAAGGTGGTATTTCTTTCATTAGTCAATATGTAGACATAGAATTGTTTATTCATACTTTTATATCATACCCATGGTCCTTTCCAATTGCTATAGAAAGCTCTGCTTGAATAGACTGAGATTGCTTCGCTTCGCTCGCAATGACTTTACGTGGAGCAGTCATCGCCAGCTGTGGGATGCTTGCAAGGACGTGGCTATATGCAGTCATTGCGAGGAGCGATAGCGACGAAGCAATCTCGGGGTGCTTGGCAGAGCCCAACCAATGATCCGACTCATAACAGCTCTGCTTGTATAGACTGAGATTGCTTCGCTCCGCTCGCAATGACTTTAAGTGGAGCAGTCATCGCCAGCTGTGGGATGCCCGCAATGACGAGGTAATAAGCAGTCATTGCGAGGAGGTGTCCATCGGACACCGACGCGGCAATCCCGCGGTGCTTGGCAGAGCCTAACCAATGATCCGTCTGATAACAGCTCTGCTTGCATAGACTGAGATTGCTTCGCTTCGCTCGCAATGACGAGGAGTGGAGCAGTCATCACCAGCTGTGGGGTGCTCGCAATGACTGTAATTCGAACTGTATTCCCCCATACGCCGTATGCCCCACGCCGTATGCCTTGCGCCGTACGCCTCACACCTTAAAATTCCCAATTCGAAATCCGCAATCCAAAATGTTTTCCCCCAAGGGTTTGCGTGACTTTTGATCTCTGGTATCCTATAGGACATATATGGCACGGAAAACGACCAGGAAACTGGATCGCGCTCAGACGCACGAGATCACTGCACAGGATGCCCAGACCGATGCGGGGATGATCATCGAATCCATTGCAGACGGGATCTTCACGGTGGATGAAAACTGGCGGGTCACGTCCTTCAACAGAGCTGCAGAGGAGATCACCGGGATCTCGAGGGAGGATGCCCGGGGACGCATGTGCAGGGATGTCCTCCACGCGAGCTGCTGTGAGACCAACTGCCCCCTGAAGGAGGCATTACAGTCAGGCTCTCCCGTGGTGAGCAGGATCGTCTCCATCATCGACAGTTCCGGGCAGGTCCGCTCCATCAGCATATCGGCCTCCGGGCTCGAAGATTCCGATGGAAGACCATCCGGCGGGGTCGAGACCTTCCGCGATATCGGCTCCATCGAAGAGGTCCGGAAAGAGGTGATGGAAGGGTATTCGTGCCAGGATATCCTGAGCGTGAACCACACGATGCGCGAGATCTTCGCCATCCTCCCGGCCGTGGCGGACAGTACCAGCACTGTCCTTCTGGAAGGGGAGACAGGCACGGGCAAGGAACTCTTTGCCCGCGCCATACACAACCTCTCCCCCCGGCGGACAAAACCCTTCATTGCCGTGAACTGCGGGGCACTGCCCGACACCCTCCTCGAATCGGAGCTCTTCGGGTACAAGGCCGGGGCCTTCACGGATGCGAAGAAGGACAAGCCCGGCCGGTTTGAAATCGCTCAAGGCGGGACGATCTTCCTCGACGAGATCGGCGACATTTCCTCCGCCCTCCAGGTTCGCCTGCTGCGGGTCATCCAGGAAAAGACCTACGAGCCCCTGGGCAGCGTGAAGACGAAGAAGACCGATGTCCGCATCATCACGGCAACGAACCGCGATCTCGAGGCCATGGTGCAGCAGGGCAAGTTCCGCAAGGACCTCTACTACCGGCTCAATGTGATCAAGATCAGGGTTCCTCCCATCCGGGAGCGGAAGGAGGACATCCCCATTCTCGTGGACCACTTCATCGCACGCTTCAATTCCGAACAGGGCAAGGACATCACGGGCATCAGCGAAAGCGCTCTGGAATACCTCATGCGTCACGACTTCCCCGGGAATGTCAGGGAGCTGGAGAACATCATCGAGCGGGCGTTCATCCTGTGCAGGTCAGGGACCATCACCCGGCAGCACCTGCCCCGATTCTCCTCTGACGAGGAACTCGACCAGGAGAAGAACTACGATACCCTGAAGACCATGGAAGCGTCATTCCTGATGAGGATGCTCAGGAAGAACGACTGGAATCGGAATAAGACGGCAGAAGAACTCGGGATCCACAAAAGCACCCTGTTCAGGAAGATCAGATCCCTCGGCATCGAAGCCCCCCGGTCATCGAAGAGAACCACCAAGGCGTGACCGTCTCATCAGTTGCACATATGCGATGCTTAAAAATATGTCAGGTAGCATAATTGCGTCTTTTGTTCATGTCCAGAATTCCTGATAAACTTATTAAAATAAATTTAATCAAGGTGTTAGCATCATTCCGATCCGTTGGCATGTGTATTGCTCTCTCTTGTCATGAATGAGGACGCAATGCGGATAGCAATCCCGGTATATGAACAGCACGTGGCAGCGGTTGCAGATTTTGCCGACTTCATGCTGGTGGTGGATCTTGACCACGACCGCGAGATCCGGCGTGAAATCGTGCCAGTCACGACAGGGATTCTCCCCGCCCGTGTGGCTATGCTGGAGGATCTCGGCGTGGATGTCATGATATGCGGCGCTCTCTCGCGGCCGTATGCGAGCATGGCGGTGCACTCGGGCGTCGGTCTCATCCCGTTCATCACGGGAACGATAGCAGAGGTGCTCCGTGCATACTGCTTGGGAACGCTCTCAGATCCGCAGTTCCTCATGCCCGGGCACATGCAGGCGCAAAGGTGGTGCACGCGGGGTCGGTGCCGGGGGTACGGCCGTTTCCGGGGAGGCGGACACACCATGCCCTTCATGCCCGGGAGACAGAGGAGACGAGGCACATGACTGGATCAGGATTTGGAAGGATGTATCGCTTCAGGCGCCATGGGAAAGGCCTTCTCACAGAGGCCGCGAAAGCGAGTGGAGCCAGGGGGCTGGGAAGAGGAATGGGGAGAGGGCTGCTTGGATTCGCACTGCCTGCAGCCATCTATCTCATACAGGATCTCACGAGCCCGGACGGCAAGGTGATCCCGTTTGTACGCAGGCTACTGGGGAAACCTTCGACCGGGAAGATCATCGATGCCGACTACGAGCTCGTGGATGATCAGGATACGAAACAGCTGAACACACATACCTCAAAGGAGGAGTAACTATGCCGTTTGGTGACAGAACAGGGCCTGCCGGCTACGGGCCCATGACAGGACGAGGCGCAGGATACTGTGCCGGATTCGGTATGCCCGGGTATATGAATCCGTACCCCGGGAGAGGATATGGCAGGGGATTCGGCGGCGGATTCGGCTGGAGACACAGGAACTGGGGCTATGGACGCGGATGGGGACGAGGTCGAGGATTCGGGTTCTGGGGTGCATACCCCGGATACGCGCCGTATCCCCCGGGGGCACCGTATGCACCCGGTGATCCATACCAGGCTGCTCCATACTCGAAAAAGGATCAGCTCGACGATCTGAACGCCCAGGCCAAGTATCTCGAGGAAGAGCTCACCGAGATCAGGAAACACATCGAGACGCTCCAGGCCGCACAAGAGGAAGAGGAATAACACACACCAGGGGCATCGACATCGATGCCCCTGCCCTTAAGGGAAAAACCACATACAAGGGAGTAGCACATGAAGATTGCGATAGCATCAACTGCGCCATCACTGGATGCTCAGGTTGAAATGAGGCTCGGCCGCGCACAGTATTTTCTCATCGTCGACACCGACACAATGGAGTTCGAGACCTTCGAGAATCCCAATATGGCAGCAGGCGGGGGTGCAGGCATCCAGACTGCGCGGATGCTGGCGGAGAGAAATGTCACATCAGTGCTGGCGGGCAACTGCGGTCCGAACGCCTTCAGGGTGTTCGGCGCTGCCGGCATCGATGTCATTACCGGCGTGAGTGGAGACATCAGGACCGTGGTGGAACACTACAAGCAGGGTAAACTTCGCGCCTCAGACACCTATAACGTCGACAGCCACTTCGGGATGAACCAGGGTCCTGGAACCGGCCCAGGCATGGGCGGAGGAAGAATCCCGGGCACCGGTATGGGACCAGGCGGTGGTCGAGGAGGCGGCATGGGTGGCGGTCGAGGTGGCGGTATGGGCGGCGGTGGTGCCGGTGGAGGCCAGGGCCGCGGTTCAGGAAGGAAAGGCGGGAGGTGACACCTCACTCGAGAACGAATACAGGCGCCTCAATTGGATTCATCGTGAGAACGCACGACATCAAGGAGTACCAGAACTGTGAATATTGCCATTGCAAGCGGTAAAGGTGGAACAGGGAAAACGACCATTGCCACGAACCTCGCCTGCAGCCTTGCAGAAAAAGGGGAATCCGTGGCACTGCTCGACTGCGACGTGGAGGAACCGAACTGCCACATCTTCATCAAACCTGAGATCGAAACCACGCACCAGGTCACGGTGCTGATTCCCGAGGTTGACAAAAAGCTCTGCACAGGGTGCGGGACGTGTGCCGAAGTCTGCGAGTATTCGGCCATCGTTGCCATAGAAGACGAGGTGCTCATCTTCCCGGAACTCTGCCACAGCTGCGGTGCGTGCACCCTCTTCTGCCCTGAAAAGGCCATCCATGAGGTCGAACGGCCCGTTGGGTCCCTGGAGTCGGGAAAACGCAACTCGCTGCAGTTCCACAAAGGAGAGCTGAACGTCGGCGAACCCATGTCGCCACCGGTAATCAAGGCTGTCAGGGACGCGGCGGGTGGGTGCGACATCACCATCATCGATGCACCCCCCGGGACGTCGTGCCCGGTGATCGAGTCGATCAAGGACACGGACTTCGTGCTCCTGGTGACCGAACCTACCCCGTTCGGGCTGAATGACCTGGAGCTTGCGGTCGGAATGGTGAGGGTTTTGCAGGTCCCCTTTGCCGTAGGGGTGAACCGGAGCAATGTGGGCAACAATGATGTGTTTCATTACTGCCGCGATGAAGGGATCGACATCGTGCTCGAGATCCCGGATGACAGGAAGATCGCGGAAGCCTACTCGCGTGGGGATATGATAACCGAGGTCAACGATTCATACCGGGAGCTGTTCCTCTCCTGTTGGGACAGGATCGATCTGGTCATGAAGAAATTCGAACAGGGAAAACGGTGAGTCTATGAAGGAACTCGTTGTCATCAGTGGAAAAGGCGGTACCGGGAAGACAAGTCTTGTCGCATCCTTCGCAGCGCTGGCGCAGAATGCTGTCATTGCTGACTGTGATGTGGATGCCGCGGATCTTCACCTGGTGATCACCCCCAGCATCCAGGCTCAGTTCGATTTTTCGGGCGGGAAGAAGGCCCGCATCATCTGGGAAGACTGCACCTCGTGCGGCCTGTGCGTCGAGAACTGCCGGTTCGATGCTATCGTGTATCCTGACGGAACAGGTGGGGAGCCATCAGAAATCCCGACTGTCCGATCGGTATTCTGTGAAGGGTGCGGAGTCTGCTCCCGGGTGTGCCCGAGCGATGCCATTGCTTTCGAGCCGGCCTTGAGCGGCCAGTGGTGCATCTCGAAGACCCGCTTCGGACCCCTGGTCCATGCGCGGCTCGGCATTGCCCAGGGCAATTCCGGAAAACTGGTCACGATCCTGCGAGAGGAGGCCAAGAAGATCGCTGAACAGAATGGGCATGACATCATCATCTCGGACGGATCGCCCGGGATCGGGTGCCCGGTGATCGCGTCGCTGACCGGGGCACACCTCGTGCTCGTCGTCACGGAGCCCACGCAGTCAGGCCTGCACGACCTGATGCGCGTAACCCAGTTGACGGATTACTTCAAGATCCCTACAACCATGTGTGTGAACAAGTGGGACCTGAACGAGCAGATGGCAGAAGAGATCGAGTCCCTGGCAGGGGAAAAGGGAGTGAAGAGCGTTGGCAGGATCCGGTATGATTCCGCCATTACACGGGCACAGGTTGAAAAATCCAGCGTCATCGAATACACCGACGGCCCGGTATCTCAGGATATCAGGGCAGTGTGGGAATCGTTGTCAGGGATGCTTGCCGGAGACCCCGATCTGGGATAAGATCGTCGATATCCTCAGGATACCTCCACGTGATGAAAGCAATTTCGAGGTGAAGGGTATAAGGTTTGAGGTATAAGGTACAAGGTATAGGGTTTGAAGATTGGTTCGACCATATACCCTATACCGTATACCCTGTACCCATAATTTTTTACGTAACACGTAACACCTAAAACGTTTTATCATACGTAGGAAGCCCTTCAGGGCTGATCGCGGCTGAATCCGCACCTACAGAAATATGATTCGAGAACACAGAGAAAGGAGACACAATGAGCGGGAAACACGATGAGTCGGGCTGCGGGTCGAAAGGATGCCCCTCTGGCCCCCAGCAGTCCGAACGAGAGAAGAAAGCCAGCGAGCAGGATGCCATGCTGAAAGACCGCCTGACCAAGATCAGGCACAAGATCATGGTCCTCTCGGGCAAGGGCGGGGTCGGCAAGAGCACGGTTGCAGCCAATATCGCGGTTGCCCTTGCAATGGAGGGCAAGCAGGTCGGCCTGCTCGACATCGACTTCCACGGGCCGAGCATCCCCACCCTTCTCAACCTCGAGGGGAAGCGCATCGGCCATGACGGCGAGAGCATCATCCCCATCGAGTTCGCCCAAAACCTGAAGGTCATGTCGCTGGGCTTCCTCCTCAACGAGCCGGATGAAGCCGTGATCTGGAGAGGCCCGCTCAAGATGGGGGTCTTGAAACAGCTCCTGGCAGAGGTCAAGTGGGGCGAACTCGACTACCTCATCATGGACTTCCCCCCGGGAACTGGAGATGAGCCGCTCTCGGCTGCACAGCTCATCCCTGACAGCGACGGTGCGATCATCGTCACCACCCCGCAGAATCTCTCGACCATCGACGTGCGGAAATCCATCAACTTCTGCAGGAAGGTCGGCGTGCCCGTGATCGGGGTCATAGAAAACATGAGCGGGTTTGTCTGCCCCAAATGTCACGAGGTGGTGGACATCTTCAAGACCGGCGGGGGCAAGACCATGGCAGAAGAGATGGGTGTGCCGTTCCTCGGCAAGATCCCCATCGACCCGGCTGTGGTACAAGCATCCGATGACGGCAAGCCCTTCATGTACACCCATTCCACCTCGGAGGCAGCCAAGGCGTTTTCCGGTGTCGTGGGGGCGATCATGGAGAGCGAGGCACAGAAGGCATCTCTGGTGAAGGATCAGGCTGATCGAGCCTCTGCAGGCGGAAATCTCAAGATCGCGATCCCTGTCTCGGACGGCCGCCTGAGTTCCCACTTCGGCCACTGCGAGATCTTTGCCCTGTTCGATGTGGATACAGAAACAAAGACCATTACGAACAGGCAGGACCTCCAGGCACCACCCCATGAACCCGGGGTGCTGCCGGCGTGGCTCGGTGAGAAAGGGGCAAACATGATCATCGCCGGCGGGATGGGTACGCGTGCACAAGACCTGTTCACCAGCAGGGGCATCCAGGTCATCGTCGGTGCACCGCAGGATACGCCTGAACAGGTGATAGGCAGTTATCTCTCAGGTGCGCTCCAGACAGGGGACAACCTCTGCGATCACTAAACAGAAATTTCGGATTTCGGATTGCGAATTTTCAGGTGTACGGCGAACGGTATGAGGTGAAGGGTATAAGGTTTGAGGTATACGGTATAAGGTACAAGGTATAGGGTATGAGAGTAGTTCAACCGTTAAACCTTATACCATATACCCTGTACCCAATCTTTGGAGGAGGGAACTATGAAGCTGAATGAAGTGGACAAGGTGGAAATCCTGACGCTGCAGGACAATTACATCGATATCACGGCCATGGACAACACGGATGTGATCAGCAGGGCAGCTCCCCTTGAAGGCATGGAGATCAAGAAGTCGATCCTTGCAGAACACGGTTTCTCTGCCCTCGTCACGGTCACAACAGGGGAGAAGAAACACAGCGTGCTGTTCGACTTCGGGTTCTCGGAAGACGGGGCAGCGAGGAATGCCGCGGCCCTGGGGGCTGACCTGGGCAGTGTCGAGGCCATGGCCCTCTCCCACGGGCACTCGGACCACACCGGCGCCCTGCAGAAATTCGTGGGGATGCTTCCTAAAGACCCCGGATCGATCGAGTTCGTGGTCCATCCCAGCGCCTTTGCCAAGCCGAGGTACCTGAAATTCTCCGAAGAGCTCAAGGTCTATTTCCCGGAATTCTCCCGGGACACCGTGAACAGCCTTGGGCTCAAACTCGTGGAGACAGAGGATCCCTACCCCCTGCTCGGGGGGGATGTCCTGTTTCTCGGCCAGGTCCCGAGGGACACGGAATTCGAGAAGGGCTTCCCCATTGCCCACTTTGTGGTTCAGGGACAGGAGAAATGGGACCCCATCGAAGACGACACGGCCCTCGTGGTAAACGTGAAGGGAAAGGGGCTCGTTGTCTTGACCGGATGCGCCCACGCAGGGATCGTCAACACAGTGCGCCGGGCAATCTCGGTGACCGGGGTCGACAAGGTGTTCGCGGTCATGGGGGGATTCCACCTGAGCGGACCGTTCTTCGAGCCCATCATCGACCAGACCACTGAAGAACTGAAAAAGATGGACCCCGAGTATGTCATCCCCACGCACTGCACCGGGAGAAAGGCCATCCTGCACATGGAGAAGGAAATGCCCCAGCAGTTCATCCTGAACATGTCCGGCACAAAGCTTTCGTTCTCAGCGTGAGGGGCTGTCCGTCGGGGCCTTTGCGTACGTTTTCACGCAGT
>JBNGDS010000039.1:19640-29712 GCA_049975365.1 Desulfomonilia bacterium
CATCGCGAGGAGGTATCCTGTGGATACCGACGCGGCGATTTCGTGGGAAATGAGGGCATTGCGAGGAGCGATAGCGACGAAGTAATCCCGAAGCACTTGGCAGAGCCTAATCAATGCTCCTTCTGAGTACGACTCTGCTTGTATAGATTGAGATTGCTTCGCTGCGCTCGCAATGACTATGCTATGTGCAGTCATCGCGAGGAGGTATCCTGTGGATACCGACGCGGCGATTTCGTGGGAAATGAGGTCTTTGCGAGGAGCGGCAGCGACGAAGCAATCCCGTTGTACTTGGCAGAGCCCAACACTAAATCCGCAATCCGAAATCCGAAATTTCTTCTCAGTGACCGCAGAGGTTCTCCCCTGCACTGTGTACTCCCGGAACCTGACCGCTACTTGTCTTCCTTCAGCGCCTTGCGCAGGGATTTCTCGATGTAGTCGATGTGGTCGATGGTCTCAGTTTTCGCTGCGCCAGGATCCCTCCGTTCAATGGCATCGTAGATCTTCATGAGCTGCCTGGAAATCTCCACAGAGCTTCCCGGGACCGTCGAGAGCTTCTTCCTGCTGTAGGGGAACGCACCGGTGAGGATGGTGGCAAGCGACTTCCTCAGGTGCACGAAGATCGTGTTCTTGGTGGAATCCGCAAGGATGTCGAAGAAATCCGAGTAGAGCCTGCCCCCCTCTTTTGAGCTCAGCACGCTCTCTTCCCCGATCTGGTTGAGGACGTCGATGATCTTCTTGAACCGCCTCTTCTGCTCCTTGCTCACATTCTGTGCAGCCAGGGAGGCCGCCTCGGAGTCGATGAGCCTCCTGACCGCGAGGAGCTCCCAGATCTTGTTGTGATCCACGCTGATGAGATCCTCGATGGACGACCTGAAATTCTCGGTGAGCGACCTGACAAACTTTCCTTTCCTGTCTCGTGACTCGATGTATCCCTTTGCCTCCAGCAGCTTCATGGCCTCCCGGAGAGAGATCCTGCTGATGCCGAAGAGTTCCGTCATCTCCTGTTCAGAGGGCAGCTTGTCCCCGATCTTCAGTTTTCCCTGAGATATGAGCTCGATGATCTGATTCATGACCAGCGTGGGGATATCCGGTGACTTCTCGATGCGTGAGAGCCCAGAACCCTTGATCTTCTTTTCCATCTTTCACCTCAAAGTTTAGTCTACGTGTATGATAATCAGATCTTCATACAAGAGCAAGATAGTCCAAGAGTGCCTGGAAATACAACAAAAAACTTCAGCCGGAGATGTTGTCCAGGATGAGCTTTGGCCTGAAATCGAGAAAGTCTGCCGAGACAAACTCGAACCGGGTCCCCTCGATGGTGCGGTTGAATCCGCGGTAGTCGAGCTCACCGAGGTGCATGTGCCCGAACACCCAGGCATCGCACTGGTACTTCTCCGCGATCCTCACCGCCTTCCCCGGTTTTCCGTCCAAAGAGATGGGCGGGAAATGGGTCATGATGATTTTTCTCTGGGCATCCTCGGGGATCGATCTCAACGAAAGGGAAAACCTGTGCAGCTCCCGCTCCCAGATCTTCCTGTCTTCAGTAGTGATCTCCTCGAGCTTCAGGTCAGGGTCGAGCCACAGGCGCGAACCTGCCACCACCACATCCCCAAACCTGTGGGAATTGTTCTGGAGCGGGATGATGGACTCCGGCAGGAAGGCCTTCAGCTTGTTCAGGCTCGGCCACCAGTAGTCGTGGTTGCCCTTGATGATCACCTTCCTCCCAGGCAGGCTCTCGAGAAACTCGATGTCCTTCCGGGCTTCTTCGAGCTTCAAGGCCCAGGAGATGTCGCCGGGGATCAGGACGATGTCCGTATTGTTCACATCTTCCATCCAGGCATCCCTGATGCGAGTTGGGTGATCATGCCAGTGGGGGCCGAAGATGTCCATGGGCTTGTCCGCCCCGAAGGACAGGTGGAGATCAGCTATGGCGAATATCCTCACGCGATTCCCTTCGCTTCAGGATATCCTGAGCCTGCTCGCAGTCGAGGGCGATCTGCTCAATGAGGTATTCCTTGTCTGCAAACTTGATCTCTCCCCTGATGAACTCGATGAACTCGATGGTGATCTCCCTGCCGTAGAGATCCCTGTCCAGGTCGAAGATAAAGGCCTCGATGGAGGTTCCCGCATCCCCGAAGGTGGGGTTGTTCCCCACGTTGACCACTCCCGGCAGGCGCTGCTCCCCGATCGTGACATACACGGCATAGACCCCGTAGGCAGGGAGCAGCTCCTTGTCCGGGGCCAGGTTTGCCGTGGGAAATCCCAGGGAGTGTCCCCTGGACATTCCGTGCACCACGGGGCCTGACAGCCTGTAGGGGTACATCATGACCTTTGAGGCCCCTGATACGTCTCCCGAGAGGATCATCTTCCGGATGCACGTGCTGGAAATCACGGTGCCGTCTACACACACCGGCTCGACGCACTCAACGAAGAAGCCGAGCTTCTTCCCCATGCGCTTGAGAAACGGGATGTCACCGTGAGCCTTCTTACCGAAGAAGAAGTCGTGCCCCACCACAACCCCCTGGGCGCCGATCCTGTTGAAAATGATGTCTTCCACGAACACCTCGGGTTTTGTCTGGGAGAACTCTTTGGTGAATGGGGCGATGATGAGATACTCCATGCCCACAGAGTCGATGGCCCGGATCTTTTCCTGGAGCGTGAAGATCAGCTGGGGCCGCACCCCCTTGACCACGGACGCCGGGTGAGGGTCGAAGGTGTACACGACCGAGTTTCCCCCGACCTGTGCGGCATGAGCTTTCACCCGCTTGAAGATCTCCTGGTGGCCCAGGTGGCAGCCGTCGAAATTGCCGATGGTGACCACCGGTTTCGTGAATCGGGACGGGTCGAGTGCCTCGTTATTCCGGATGATTTCCATTCTTAAACATCCTTGACATTTCGCAGGTTCAAAATTATATATTGGAAACGCTTGGCCTTTTCAAGCGAAAGCACGCCGGGATGGCGGAATTGGCAGACGCGCTAGGTTCAGGGTCTAGTAGGCGCAGGCCTGTGGGGGTTCAAATCCCCCTCCCGGCACCACTCACACCCAGTGTTTCCGTAGGAGGGCCTTCAGGGCCGATTGAAATCGCGGCTAAAGCCGCACCTACAAAGAAAAACCCTCTCAATTCATCGCAGGAGCCCCTTCAGGGGCGATGAACGTCAACTATGTCTTTACCGGGCGTTTCACCGGCACGTCACTCGATACTATGAGCCCTTATATTTAATCCCAATGGCCGTGCCATTCAGCGACCCTATTGTAACATCTCCATTAATTCAAGTTTAAAGATTTGACCCCTTCTTCTCTATTGTAACATCTCCATTAATTCAAGTTTAAAGATTTGACCCCTTCTTCTCGCTATCTTCTTGTCCCTGTCCCTACCACATCTCCATCACATTCCCATGGATTCAACTCATCGACATAACCACTAATATCTATAGTTTGGTAATCATTTGAGAAAGTGAAAACGAAATTCGACTCCTTCTCGTTTTCAGGCTCATCCTCATGTTCCCAAGATTCATCGATGGTGATAATATTACCCTCAATTATGATAGTCCTTTTTGTAAGTCCACCATCTATATCTATAAACGTATAGTATATTGCATTCTCATTCCCAGGAACATAAAGATAATCTTCTTCTGTTATGCGTCCAGGATCCCCCCCTATAGTTAATATATACTCTTCAATACAATCTTCACCCGGAGGGATTTCACTTAAGGTATAATAAATATCATAGGAGCCAAAGAAATCGGTGTTATCCACTCCGTCGTCAACTCTTTCTCCTGAGCCGACAACATCTCCGTCGCAGTCTTCAGGGTTATATTCATCTATATATCCAGTAATTGAGATAGTATTTGTGTCAGCAGAGAATGCCAAAACAAAATGGCCGTCGTATCCTTCCTCTCCATCTTCCCAGTGTTCATCTATGATGATTATATTCCCATAGATTGTTATGGTTCTTGTTATTAAATCACCAGAACTCTCATAAGTCATTGTGTCCGAGTTTCCAGTAACAGGGATATAAATGTATTTGTCATCAACTTTGTTGCGGTCGTTTCCAAGAATCCAAACATGCTGCTCATCCCCGCATAAGCCTATCGAATAATCAACAATGTAACTCCCATAGAAGTTGGTTGGCTCGATCCGCAGCCCCATCCTGATGCTCAGAACATCATCGGAATCATTTGTGTCTGCACAGACAAAGAGATCCCCATATGAAGAAACGACTCCACATTCAACCCCGTCCATGGTAAGGGCTCCATCATCTGCAACAGAGTATGTTCCTGTTCCAGAATCGAGTATGTTCTCCGAATCAGACCAGATTGTGTAGGTATATCCCCCGATGCCGTCGAATACCATTTCTGCAATATGCGACCAGTGTGTATGGCCCGATATAGAAACAGGCTGTGAGCCGAATGCTCCCACGAGGTAACGCCCTTGCAAAGATCCTTCATCCATCCCTGTTGATGTCTTCACCCCGAGGGTTAGGGAAAGTGTATTGTCCGATACATCAGTGTCGAGGATAAAGAAGAACGAACTATTGGGATCAACGATCCCGCTCGTTCCTCCATCAAAGGTAATTCTCGCATTACTTGGATTCACAGAATATGTTCCGGTGCTTGAACCGCTTGACCCGTCAGAGCTAGATAAAATGGTGTCCGTATACACGCCGCTGCCGTTGAAGCTCATATCGGTTCTTCTGACAACCCATATCTCATTGTCTTCGATACCATCTTCAAGATTGTCCTCCATGAAACATACCGTGATATAACCATCGTTCAGTGAAGAGTCAGACAATCCAGAACTCTCTCGGATCAAAGATACAAGGGAAATCTCTCCGTCCGACCAGTTGGTATGAGCAGACATCAAGATACTTCCATCTTCAGTGATTGCTCCAGTGTGGCTGTGTACAGTGCTTGCCATGGTCATGACCCTGTCGGATCCAACAACATAGGTCGCCGTCCCTGAATCGGAATTCCCCCAGGAACTTTCTATTGTTTCGAAATCCAGAGTTCCATCACCGTAAGCTGTAACCAGTGTGATATTCGATCCTGTGTCTCCATCATCCATGAACTGAGCGCCAAGATAGTCACCATTGTAAAGTTGATTGTTTGTACCACTTACAACTAAGACCAGAATAGAATCAGTGGACTCATCTCCGTCCGCATCCGTCACCATGAAGGTGCACGTATACACCCCCTCCAGATTGAAGGTGACATTCCCGGGATCCTCTGCTGTTGAGGTCCCTGGTGTTCCCCCAGGGAACGCCCATGAATATGTCAGCGGAACATTGCCTCCGGTAGCGCTCCCCTGGAAATTGACTGTTTGCCCTTCGGTAATCGTCACGTTATCCGAAGGCGAAGAAATGCTCGCCGTGGGTAACAGGTCCCCACCAGTGACCGTCACGACCACCGAATCAGTGGACACATCTACGTCTGCATCCGTCACCGTAAAGGTGCACGTATACGTCCCCGTCGTATTAAAGGTGACATTCCCGGGATCCTCTGCTGTTGAGGTCCCTGGTGTTCCCCCAGGGAACGCCCATGAATATGTCAGCGGAACATTGCCTCCGGTAGCGCTCCCCTGGAAATTGACTGTTTGCCCTTCGGTAATCGTCACGTTATCCGAAGGCGAAGAAATGCTCGCCGTGGGTAACAGGTCCCCACCAGTGACCGTCACGACCACCGAATCAGTGGACACATCTACGTCTGCATCCGTCACCGTAAAGGTGCACGTATACGTCCCCGTCGTATTAAAGGTGACATTCCCGGGATCCTCCTCAGAAGAAGAACCCGGCGATCCGCCAGGGAAGGTCCATGCGTAGCTCAACGGTCTGTTCCCACCTATAACCGAACCCTGGAAGTTGACCGAACTCCCTTGGGCAATCGTCACATTATCCGAAGGCGAAGAGATGGTTGCCTCGGGTATCAGACTTACCGTGACTACCACTGTGTCTTCAGCATAATCACCATCTTTATCCGTTACCCTGAAGGTGCACGTATAGGTTCCCTCCCAATCGAATCTGATGTTACCGGGATCTTCCACAGAAGATGTTCCTGGTAATCCCCCAGGAAATGTCCATGAATATGTCAGCGGAACATTGCCTCCGGTAGCGGTTCCCTGAAAGTTGACATTCGTTATCGGCCTGATCCTTACATTTCCGGAAGGCAAATCAATTGAGGCTGCAGGCGAGACATCTACCTCTGTTACCTCAACGTCAACCGTATCAGTGGACACATCCCCGTCTGCATCCGTCACCGTAAAGGTGCAGGTATACGTCCCCACCGCATTGAAGGTCACATTCCCGGGATCCTCCTCGGAAGAAGAACCCGGCGATCCGCCAGGGAAGGTCCATGCGAAGCTCAACGGTGTATCGCCACCGGTAGCGGTTCCCTGGAAGTTGACCGATTCCCCCACTTCGATCGTTGTTATAATGCCCGGGGGTGAAGAAATAGAAGCTGAGGGGAACAGATCACCCGTTGCGACAGTCACAGTCACCGTATCAGTGGAGACACTGCCCTCTGCATCCGTCACCTTAAAGGTGCAGGTATAGGTTCCTACTGTATTGAAAATGACAATGCCTGGGTCCTCGTTAGAAGATGAACCTGGTGTGCCGCCAGGGAACGTCCACAAATATGTCAGAGGAGCGAGACCACCGGTTGCAGTTCCCCGAAAGTTGGCGGAACTTCCTGGAGGGATTGTGATGTTACCAGGTGTGTCAATGGTTACTATCAGATCGTCAGGTGTGACCGTCACGGTCACCGTATCAGTGGAAGTATTCCCAATAAAGTCAGTAACCGTAAAAGTGACAGTGTAGGTACCTACTGTATTGAATGTGATTTCCCCTGGATCCTCCTCAGATTCATTTGTTGCTCCTCCATCGAAATCCCATGCATAGAGAAACGGAGGATTCCCTCCTGTTCCCGTTCCTTCAAAAGTGATTGAATCTCCCACCACAATCGTGACATTGCCAGACGGTTTAGATATTTCCGCTTCGAGAGGGGCAAATACTGAAATGACCACCGAATCAATAGCCACATCGCCATCAGCATCTGTGACTGTGAGGGTGCAGGTATAGGCACCAACAGTATTGAAAGTCACATCTCCCGGATCTTCTACCGTGGAAGAGTTTGGTGTACCTTCGGGGAAACTCCATGAAAAATCATAGGGCTCTCTTCCTCCAGCTACTTCTCCGGAAAAGATTACTGATTGACCCTGGGTTATTACTTTATTTCCCGAGGGGGAGTTTATTCTGATAGATAATGTTTCTTCTGCACCTGCGTCATCGGAACTGCTCTTGGAACAGCCTGCAAGAAGTACAATTAAAAGTAAAACAAAAGATATTTTCCGAAAGGCGCCGAGTATTTCTGAATTCCCCATGTTTCCAACCTCCTCTTGATTCTCATTGAAAATGCTTCTGATCATTCCAAGATGGCAACAACCTATCTTCAATGAGAGATTCTTTCTATTTCGTTCAGATCAGGATAGATCTGTTCATCCAGAATCTGTTTTGCAGCTACCACAATTCAGTTTTTTCCCCTTATTCCAATTTTCCTCCAGGACTATTCTACATTTTAAAATTCAGTATGGGATCTGCTGATGGTTTTATTACTGGGTGTACTATCATTCACCCAATCTCAACAGATGAACCATAGGAATTACAACACATTCTATACCAAGAAATTAATATAGCAAAAACTATGCTAATACCAGAATAGGAGAATCTAAAACAAATTCAATCATCTCATAGGTTTGATAGCTCTATCTCACACAACGAATTGAAATATTTTTCTATTCTTATGAAATTTATTTCTCACGACCGATTATTTTCCAAACCTCCATTGTAAACATCAAGGAATAGATTTCCAAAATATTTTTATAGTTCATGACTACGTTCGCATGCTGTAATCGCAGTGAGTAGAATCTAGTTTTCGAAGAAAAGATCACCTTTTCTCATGTCTTTATAGTATTTTGAACGTGCAAAAAGTCGCAGGTAACCAGAGATCGTCCTGAAAATTCGCATTTTTGTTTTCCCTCTTCGGACTGAAAAATCTATCAAAATGGGAACTTCAACAATTCTGGCCTCTACACAGGCAAGTTTCACCAGCATTTCTGCTGCATATTCAAAGCCAGTTGATTCGACTATTCGTTCCCCATAGCAACGCTGCAATTTTTTTATAACAGACCCTCTATGCAGTCTATAGAAGCTGCTTATGGTATGGATCCCCCGTAACCCGAAGATACTTCTTGCGAGGAGATTTGCGGCATGACTAAGAAAAAGCCGATGCCACTCAACATGAGCCATTCCACCGCCTGGCGCATATGGGCTTGCAAGAACAACATCAGCGCCCTGATGCATCATCTCAAACATGGATGATAAGATATCTAGCTGCGAAGTATTATCACCCTCCATTGTCAGCACACAATCATCATCTTGTAGCAGATGAAACAAATAAGAAAAGGCTGTGCGAAATGCTGCACCGGGACCTTGATTCCTCCCATGCCTCAAAATGACAAGCGAAGACCCCAGGTTATTCCTATGAAACCGTGGCACAGTGTCATCACTACTTCCATCATCAACAATAATGTACCGTGTACTGAATTCACCATCCACAAGTTTCCTCAGGCTTAGAAGTCCCTGACAGAGCGTATCAACATTCGCTGATTCGTTAAAAACAGGTATGAGGACATAAAGTGTTGGACTGTGCATCATTTCTCTCCGGGAAATAGAATCAGGAGGGGCTTTACTCTTATATCAAACCCTTCGCCTGCAACTCCTGATATTTTATCTGCACCGTAGTTCTCACAGCCTCACGGAGTCTATAGCGGGGTTCATAATTCAGTAAACGCTTTGCCTTGGAAAGATCAGGGAATCTACGCATGATGTCTTTGTACTGTCCGTAAATTGCTGAGAAAGGAATATAATTCAGTATGAGTTCGCGCTCAAGGCCTGTTTCCTCTCTTACTACGTCCAGAATCAATCGAGCGCTGTCCAAAACACTAACCTCCTCATCATTTCCTAGATTGATAATATGTCCAATTGCCTCTTCTCTATCCATTGCTGACACTGTACCCCTTACAAGATCCCGGATATCTGCCATGGATCTGGTCTGAGTGCCATCACCATGGATTGTCACAGGATTATTTCTTAACACTGCATCGATAAAAATCGGGATATGACCTCCGCTCCAGCTAAAGTTTGATCTTGGGCTGAAGCCACCAAAATAACGCAAAATAACAATCGGCACCTTTTCATCTTTGAAATAGGCAAAAGCAAGTTGTTCGTCATACAGCTTTGATACTGCATACGCCCACCTTTTTATCATGGAAGGACCAAGAACCAGGTCATTATCTTCTGCATGAGGGACGGGCGACATGCCATATACATCAGATGTTGAGGCAAGAATAACCTTACAACGCCACATCCTTGCTATCTCAAATACATTCTCTGATCCACGACTGTTTACATGAAGTGTAAGGAGGCTGACATCTTCCTCTCCTCCTTTCTTCATCGCAGCAAGATGAATGATTACATCTGCACCGCAACAGAGAATTTTCAGGGCTTCGATATCCAACACATCAACCCGATAAAAACTGAATTTACTGCTCTTTAGGGCCTGTTCAATATTATCCATCCGACCAAAAGAGAGGTTATCAACACCTATCACCGAAACATCTTCCATTTTGACCAATTCATCCACAAGGTGGGATCCAATCATACCTGCACAACCAGTAACCACAATTTTTCTCATATCAGTTATCTCCCCTGTCATGCTCTTGAATATGACTGATCTAGCATTTAATACGAGTCAAGTCTCCCGTTATCTTGCTGATTCACATATCGCAAATTATACATTACAAGTTATCATTGAGTTGAATCTCGAATAGGTTATTCGAGAGGTATTCACTAATATGAGAGCTGTGAGGTTTCTTGCATGAACATGAATATTCGTTTATAATCAATATAATGAAATAATTATTATATAGCTCTTTCCATACTATGAAAGTATGAAATCTAAACCGCCAAAAAAGAAAACGCAGAGACGTTTCACACACACATCACATTCGAATGCATCC
>JBNGDS010000040.1:0-29034 GCA_049975365.1 Desulfomonilia bacterium
CTTGTCCTGACGAGGTTCGCCCGCGAGCCCGACCATGTTCTCTACGATGACGTCTCCACGAAGGACCGGAAGGAGAACAGGGACGATATCATTCGCAGAAGCATGAAGGATGCCATTGCGCAGCTCAATGAACTGCAGGGGAAAAATCCGAGGACATGGCGTTGGGGGTCAGGGCACACAATGCATTTTGAACACCCGTTGGGGACCAAGCTGGGCTTTTTCAACCTGGCCCCCATTGCCACGAACGGCGATCATTTTACCATAAACTCCGGGTTCTGGGAGTTGGGAAATCCTTTCAAAATGGACTCGGGAGGCGTGATTCGGATCATCGTGGATTTTGCTGATCCTGAAAACTCGACCATTATCAGCCCTCCCGGGCAGTCGGGACATTACACGAGTCGCCACTATGACGATCTGGCTCGATTGTGGGCCGATGGCGGACAGGTTCCCCTTCGGTTCGAATCAGGAAAGGACAGTGCACAAAGGCTCTCACTTGAGCCCGGAAAATGATGAACACGCGGTGGGGGCACGCGGTGGGGGTCAAATCTTTATACTTGAATTGATGGGGATGGTGTACGAGGGTCTCTGAATGGCAAGACCGTTGAGGATTCAACAAATATGCGATATATAGAGGTCCGGGAAAATATTAGAATAAACGGGGGTAAAATCTATTCAAGAATAAAGATTTGACCCCTCTGTACTACAGGTACCAGATGAGGAGGGAAACGTGCAGAAGTGGATCTATCGCAAACCGGATAACCTCGTAGAGTTGTTTGAAAACGCCTGCGAACTGTGGCCGCGCAACCAGTTCTTCGGGGTCAAGACGCCGGACGGGAAATCCCTGGAGTGGATGACCTACAAGCAGGTGGGTGAGCGGGTCGACAACCTGCGGGCCGGAATGGCCACCCTGGGAGTGGGGAAAGACGACGCGGTGGGCATCATTGCAAACAACCGCCCGGAGTGGGCCATTGCAGCCTTTGCCGCCTTCGGGCGCGAGGCCAGGTTTGTCCCCATGTACGAGGCCGAGCTGGTCAAGATCTGGAAGTACATCATCGAGGACGCGGCCGTCAAAGTGCTCTTCGTCTCCAAGCCCGAGATCCTCGAGAAGGTCAAAGACTTCCCCAAGGAGATCCCCACCCTGGAGAAGATCATCCTCATCGACGGCAGCGGGCCCGACACCATGGGGGAACTCGAGGCAGCCGGCAGCATGAAACCCGTGCCCTCGATCCAGCCCAGCCCGTACGAGATCGCAACCCTGATCTACACCTCGGGCACCACCGGCGACCCCAAAGGCGTGCTTCTGTCCCATGGCAATTTCACCCACACCGCCCGCAGCGGGTTCCACATCTACCCCGAGCTCTGCGAGAGCTCGCGCAGCATCTCGATCCTGCCCTGGGCGCACGTGTACGGCCAGTGCGCAGAGCTCTACAACTGGCTCCAGTTCGGCGGCTCCATCGGGTTCATGGAGAACGTCAACACCCTGCTGGACGACCTGGCGCTGGTCAAACCCACGTTCATCATCGCCGTGCCGCGCATCTTCAACAAGATCTACACCGCCCTGTGGGCCAGGATGAGAGAGGAGGGCGGTGCCAAGGAGAAGCTCTTCCACGCAGCCGTCGAAACAGCCAAAAAGCGGCGCGAACTCGCAGCCCAGGGGAAGGCAGACTGGCTCACCGAGAAGAAGTTCGCCTTTCTGGACAAGGCGGTCTTCGGCAAGATCAGGGAACGATTCGGCGGGTGCCTCCAGGGTGCACTCACGGGCAGCGCCACCATGAACCCTGATGTGGCACAGTTCTTCTTCGACATCGGCATCCCGGTGTACGACTGCTACGGCCTGACAGAGACCTCGCCGGCCGTGACCATGAACTGCCCGGCAGCCTACAGGCTCGGCAGCGTGGGCCAGGTGCTCGAGCGCGTCAAGGTCGTCATCGACAGATCCATGGTGGAGCCAGGCGCCGTCGACGGCGAGATCGTGATCTACGGCCCGAATGTCATGCAGGGCTACCACAACAAGCCCGAAGACACGGCCGCTGTCATGACCGCAGACGGGGGGTTCCGAACCGGCGACCGCGGGCGGCTGGACCAAGACGGCTTTTTGTGGATCACCGGCCGCATCAAGGAGCAGTTCAAGCTTGAAAACGGCAAGTATGTCTTCCCGGCATCGCTCGAGGAGGACATCAAGCTGGTGCCCTATGTCGCCAATGCCATGATCTACGGCGAGGGCAAGCCGTACAACATCTGCCTCATCTACCCGGACTTTGCGGCCCTCGGGAAGTATGCCGCCGAGCACAACCTCCCCACGGAGCCGGAGCAGATGGTCGGAAACGCCCAGATCAAGGGGTTCCTCGCCTCCGAGATCAAAAATCAGCTCACAGAACGGTTCGGAGGCTACGAAATACCGCAGAAGATCGTGCTCCTGACAGAAGATTTCACCCTGGAAAACGGTATGCTCACCCAGACCATGAAGCTCAAGCGCAAGGTCGTGCTCGAGCGCTACCAGGATGAGATTGCCGGGCAGTACACATAAACCCCCAGGGTACGAGAGGAGATCAGAGCACATGACAGAAGCGAAGAACAATCTGCACGACCGTCTCAGGGCCCTGGCCCAGAACCTCTGGTGGATGTGGCACCCGGAGGTCATCAGTCTCTTCACCGACCTGGACCCTCACCTGTGGCGGGAGGTGGAGCACAACCCCATCGCGTTTCTCAACCAGATCACGCCCGAGCAGGTGGAGGAGCGGGCAGCCGAGCTGGTGCTCCACAGCCGCATCAACCATGCGTTCCGCCGGCTCAACGAGTACATGGAGCAGGAGCGGACCTGGGGGGCCATCCACTGCGGGAATGTCAATAACCGCCCCGTGGTGTACTTCTCTGCGGAATTCGGCCTCCACGAGTCGCTCCCCGTCTACTCGGGGGGGCTTGGCATCCTGGCCGGAGACCACCTGAAGAGCGCCTCTGACCTGGGCATCCCGCTGATCGGCATCGGGCTTCTCTACCAGCAGGGATATTTCAATCAGCGCCTGAATCCCGAGGGGTGGCAGGAAGAGGACTACGTCGACCTCGACATCGGGAAGCTGCCGTTGATGCCTGTGCTCGACGAGTCCGGGCAGCACCTTGTCGTGCGGATCGACACCAAGACCACGCCGCTCCATGCGCGGGTGTGGAAGCTCCAGGTGGGGCGCGTGAAACTGATGCTGCTCGACTCCAACGTGGAAGCCAACTCAGACGAAGATCGCCAGCTCACCAACCGCCTCTACGGCGGAGACACCAGGATGCGCATCCGCCAGGAAGTCCTTCTCGGCATCGGCGGTGCCCGGGTGCTCCAGGCCCTGCACATCTACCCCGGCGTCCTGCACCTCAACGAGGGGCACAGCGCCTTTGCCATCCTCGAGGAGATCCGCCGGGTCATGGAATACGACCAGATCCCGTTCCACCGGGCCATGCGCCGCGTGGCGCTTTACACCGTGTTCACCACGCACACCCCGGTGGCGGCGGGGCACGACCGGTTTTCGCCGGAGCTCATCGAAGACCACCTCGGCATCTTCCGGGAGAACATGGGGCTGTCCCACGACGAGTTCATGGCCCTGGGCCGCGTGAACCCCCGGGACAGCAGTGAGACATTCTGCATGACGGTCCTGGCGCTCAAGGGATCGCAGCGGGCCAACGGGGTGTCGGCCATTCACGGGACCGTGAGCCGCCTCATGTGGAAAGACCTCTGGCCCGGGCGTCCCGAGGGAGAGGTGCCCATCGGCCACATCACCAACGGCGTGCACGTGCTCTCATGGCTGGCACCGCAGATGTACCAGCTCTTCGAGACCCGCCTCGGCCAGAACTGGGCCACGCGCATGGTGCACCCGGACGTGTGGGAACAGGTGAACGAGATAGACGACGGCGAGCTGTGGGAGACACACCAGTACCTGAAGATGCGTCTCATCCGGTTCGTCAGGCGGCGCCTGCGCATCCAGGCCGAACGCCTCGGGCAGCACGACATCCTCTCGCAGATCGACCACATCCTCGACCCCGACGTGCTCACCATCGGCTGCGCCCGCAGGTTCGCCACCTACAAGCGGGGAGACCTGATCCTGTCCCAACTCGAGCGCCTGACCAGGCTCATCACAGATGCCCGCCGCCCCATCCAGATCATCTTCTCCGGCAAGGCGCACCCCAGGGACGATGAGGGAAAGAGGCTGCTGCAGCGCATCGCCCAGCTCAGCTACAGTGCGTCTCACCGGAGCAGCATCGTGTTCGTGGAGAACTACGACTACAACGTGGCGCGCCACCTCGTCCAGGGGGTGGACATCTGGCTGAACACACCGAGACGACCGCTGGAGGCGTGCGGCACCAGCGGACAGAAGGTTGTCCTCAACGGCGGGTTGAACCTCTCCGTGCTGGACGGCTGGTGGAACGAGGCCTATGATGGCAGGAACGGCTTCGCCATCGGGCACGGCGGCATGCACAACGACCTTGCCGTGCAGAACCAGCGCGATGCCGAGTATGTGTACCAGACCCTCGAGAAGGAGGTCATCCCCCTGTACTACCAGCGCGATGCAAGCGGCATTCCCTCGGAATGGGTCAGGCGGATGAAGCACGCCATGAAGAGCCTGGGCTGGCGCTTCATAGCGGACCGCATGGTGAAGGACTACGCCCAGCGCTTCTACCTGCCCGCTGCCATCGCCACCTCGGCCGAGACCAGGTAGAAAAAAGCAGGGGTACTCACATGCGGTGAGGAATTCGAGCACAACAAGCGTGACACCGCAGGACGAAATACCCTGGCCAAACGGTGTCGTTTCACGTAGTATTGCCTCCAGGTTTTTCTGTCATCAGCTGGCATAGTATGAATGCACGGTATCAGATGTCCGATAAAAAAGGAGGGGAGTCATGGCACACGTAAAGGAACCGAGGTTCGTAGCAGGCAGGAATTTCCATGATGAAGCGTTCATGAAGTGTTATGAAAAGCTTGGGTATCCCAAAGAATGGATTGAAGAAGGCATGAACTACGCTCCGGGGGATTCCTACGTGATCAGTCACCCGAGCTGGTACACGGAGGAGATGCCCGACGTCCCGGACATTTCGATCTACGAGCTCTTCCACAGGACCGCGCTGGAGAATCCGGACGAAATCGCCGTCATCTTCCTCGACAAACCCATCACCTACCGCGACCTGGATGAGCTGGCATGCCGGTACGCGGCCGTGCTCACCGGCCTGGGGGTACAGAAAGGTGATGTCGTGGCAGCCCTGCTGCCCAATTCGCTGCAGCACGTGGTGGCCTTCTACGGGGCAACGAAGATCGGGGCCATCCACACCCCGATCAACGTGATGTATCAGCCCGATGAAATCGCCTACCAGATCGATGACTCCGGCGCCCGGGTCATTCTTGCCCTGGATCTCCTGCACAGTCGCGTCAAGGATCTCAAGGAGAGCGGCACGCTCGACCACATCATACTCACCAGCATCCATGATTTTGCCGCTGACGATCCCATCATTTCCCAGGCGGTCAAATTCCTGTGGGACATTCCCACGCAGACTGTCGAGGGCTGCCTGGATCTCTTCGAGGCCCTGAAGGCCCACGAACCCCTGAAGGAAACAGCCCTCTGCACCCCGAAGGAAGACACCGCCCTCCTGCTGTACACCGCGGGCACGACCGGCAAATCGAAGGGGGTGATCGAAACGCACTTCAACATGGTGTACAACTCGCTCACGCACACCCATGCCGCCAGGCTGTGGGGGGACAAGGAGATCAACTTCGCCATCATGCCCATGTTTCACACGGCCGGTTATTTCCTGCACGGGTTGCCCGTGCTGTACCAGGGAGGTATCCTGATCCCGATCCCCATGTTCGATATCGAGGATGCCCTCAGGGTCATTCAGCAGTACAAGGTGAACGTGATCTTTGCCCCCCCGACCCTGTTCATCGCCCTGATGTCGAATCAGGAGTTTCTCAAGAAATACGACATCGGAAGCCTGATGCTCACGATCGCCTGCGGTGCCCCGGTGCCGCCGGCAGTCCAGGACCAGTGGCACACGCTCACCGGCCTGACGCTGACCAGCGGGTGGGGTATGACCGAAACAAACAGCGGCGGCTGCATCTCGATCCCCGGCATCAAGGAGAGCCTGAACTCCATCGGGATCCCGGTCTATTCAGAAATGAAAGTTGTGGATGACGAGGGCCGGGTCGTACCCAGGAACACCGAGGGGGAGATTCTCTACCGCGGGCTTCAGCTCGCCAAGGGGTACTGGAACAAACCCCAAGAAACACGCGAGGCATTCCTGGACGACGGGTGGTTCAAGACCGGCGATCGGGGCTATATCGATGAAGAGGATTTCGTCCATTTCGTGGACAGGGTCAAGGACCTGATCATCGCCTCGGGCTACAACCTGGCACCGGTCGAGGTCGAGAATGTGATCTACCAGCACCCGGCAGTGGCGGAGGTGGCGGTCATCGGGATGCCCCACGAGTATCGCGGTGAGACCGTCAAGGCCGTGGTCGTTCTCAACAAGGACTTTGTCGGCAAGACCACCGAACAGGACATTATCGACTTCTGTAAACAGAAGCTGGCCACATTCAAGGTGCCGCGCGAAATCGAGTTCCGCGATGCACTCCCGAAGAGCGCGGTTGGAAAAATTCTCAGGAGGGTGCTCAGGGACGAAGAACTTCAGCGCAGATCCTGAAGAAACGGGCTTCACAGCGCATCCTGAAGAGCGGGTGACATGACGGCGTGCAGGCACATGAACCTTGTCCTGATATCCGAGGGGAAACCCAAGCTGCGGTGCCGGCACTGCCACCTGGTGATCACACCCGAGGAGCTGCAGGGGAGCTGGTGCCCTGAGTGTTACGAGACACACGGCCAGAAGCGCTACGACTTCGAGGAGATCCCTCCGGGAGAGAATGAGAAGACCCGGTACCGGTGCGAAGACTGCGGTGCGATCATCGAGGTTGAATAGAAGCTGGTCAGCGTGAGGGGATGCGGACCGTGGCCCCGCAGCCGAATTCCGTGAAATTGCGCCCCCACGCGTGCCTGAACTGCTCGATGGCCCTCGAGCCGGTGCAGTGCGAGGGGCCCACGGTCTCGACCCCCATCTCGTTGAATTCCCTGATGATGGCATCGACCTGCATGCTCGACTGTCCACCGAGATGAAACCCTCCGCAGACCAGGAAAATCGAATTTCCCGCGACCCGTCGGGCTCCCCTCACCATCTGGACTATGCCGGGGTGGGCGCACCCGGTGATGACGACCAGGCCCTTGGTGGTGTCGACAACAAGGGCCTGCTCCTGGATGCCGGTCCCCAGCTGGCCGGTTGACCATGCGTGGGGACAGATGTTGACCGGGCCTTGCACACGGACAACCTGAGCGCCGTTCTGCTCGATGCGTGTTGTGAACTGCCGGGGAAAGGCATGGGGAACGTACACAGTCACAGCTGTGTTGTTGTCCAGAAAATCCTGCACGCCACCGACATGGTCACCGTGGATGTGGGAGAGGACCACGACATCGATCTTTCCTGGAGAAATGGTGCAGGCCTCCATGTTGGAGAGCAGGATGGAGCCGTCCGAGCCGGTGTCGAACAGGATCGTCTTCTCCAGGCCTTCGACGACACACCCCATTCCCCACGAGGTCTGAAGCCGGGCGTCATGGGGCACGTTGTTGTAGACCACGGTGATGGTGATGTCCCTGCACAGGCAGGTGACCGGGGCAAGCAGACAGATCATCAGACAGATGGATTTCTTGCCCATGGCATCCCCCTGTACTGATGCACATACGCTTTTTTCTCAGACATGCAACCCCTTAGTTCCCGACTCGGCACTCCCGGACGATCTCCCGTGCCCTGGTGCGCAGACCCATGAGGAAGGGGTTCCCCGTGTCCAGTTCTCGTGAGGCACGTGCAAGGAGGTCGTAGTACAGGTTCCACGCCGCTCGTTCTCTTCGATACCGCTGTTCGAGTTCGCTCGGGCTGTTGCTGATGAAGTCACAGGCCCTGGCTATCCGTTGAGCACCGAGCCTGACGAATTCGAGGCCCGTGTCCATCTCGCCCCTGGAAAAGAGGGAGAACGCCTTCAGGGCGAAGCGGAGGTACACGACGGTCAGGGGGATCTTCGAGATGAAGCACCCGGTGAATGGGTCGGCAAGGGCGTGGAGGGAATCGGCATCTCGAGACAGGAGCCGTGCGTATGAGCTGAAGTAGAGGATACGGGTGTAGTCGCCGATGAGCTTGCCGATGAATGCCGCATCCATGGAATCCTGGATGAAGGCCTCCTTGTCGTGCCGCATGATGAGGCCGTCTTTGTGGGCATAGGCCAGCCTGGCATCATGGCCCTCGAAGACGGAGAGGATGTATGCCTGGTCTTCTGCACGCCCGATGAATGTCGGGGTGAACGGCCGGTAGCGCATCAGGGATTCCACGAGGATGCCGGTTGTCCCACCGGTGACGTGGATGCGCTCGAGACAGGCGGTTCTGCCGTCCAGATCGGTTTTCCCATAGCGGGTCATCATCTCCGCCCGGGTGGACAGGGCCTGGGGCAGGGTGCTGTGGAACACGTATTCATCGAGGGCGGGGGTGCAGTCTGGTCTCTGTACATCCGGGGTGAACAGCGATGTCGAGATGTCGCGTTCGTTGACAAGGGCACCGGCGATCATGCCCAGGTCCACCGGGTTTCCACGGGAATCGGTTCCCCTGGCTCCCCACAGCGGGGTCATCAGGTGTTCGAATGCCGAAGCCCCGGTTTGTGCAACGAGTACGTCCTGGGGAAAGACCTGGTCGAGGTCGATCTTGAAGGTAGCCCGGACCCCGGGGTCGATGAACACGTTCCAGAAGGCACAGACCGCCTTCAGGAAGCTGTAGTGCCTGCCGTATTCGCCGTCCACGCCGAATATCTCGAAGATCCCGTCGGGCGTGAATGCATCAGACAGGTGGTTCCCCAGGGGTGCGAGGATGTCCTGGATGATTGTCTCCGTGTCTGTTTCTGTGAAGACATGGACGTCGATGTTCTTCAGGCCGCCCATGCGGTGCAGTTCTTCTTCCAGGTAGGGTTTTGCAGCGGGGTGCAGCCCGGTATGCGTGGTGGAGACCGACAGGGCACAGCTGACCCTTCCGCCGGAGAACGTGCCGCGGGTGCGCTCGAATTCGATCGCTTCATCGAGGGCCGCCAGCCCGTAGAGCACTTCGTTCTGCCCGGGAGGGATGCCGATCGGGATGGGGTGATCGTACCAGTATTCCTGCGGTTCCCGGCCTGCCTCCATGCACTGTCTGAAGATGTCTTCCCGCAGAGGTCCCTGCCCTGGTGAACTGGGGCCGGAGGGCAGTGTCAGCAGCACATTCGAGGTGAAGAGGATTTCTTTTCCCGGGTCGAGGATGGGGGAGGGGGTGTGTTCCGTGATGCGTACCTGCCGTCTGCTCCTCAGGTCCTGAAGAGCTTCATCCCAGTGTGTGCAGAGACCGACGGCCTGGGGAAAGAAGACAGACCAGACCTGATCCCTCGTTTCCTCGGGGTTTCTCTGGGGCCCGTGGGTAAGGAGCCACGCGGCCACGTCGTGCAGATGGCTGGCGAATGCAGGGTCATTCCTGCAGACACGCTCGATTTCCTTACCGATGCGCTCGATGCCGCTGGCGTAGAACCCGGCGAGTGTTGATGCTGCAGGGTTTTCCTGTACCGTTGTCATGCATGTTCTCGCCTCTTCGTATGCCGGGTGTCTCTCTCCTGCAAGCAGTGCGAGAAAGCATGCATTCACTGCGCGGGCCATGCCCGGCTCATCGGCCTCGTGGCTGTGGATGTGGATGTGATCCCACGGGTCGCAGATCACTGCCGGGGTTCCATCTTCTGCCCGGGAAAACAGGTGCAGGAATATGGTTGTCAGTGTCCTGTCCATCGTCTCCTTCGCACTCCATCAGGATGTGGTTCCCTGCAGCTTTTCAGGAGTGAACCTTTTCCACGACGTCACGGCAACGGGTTCCCCTGTGTCATCCTCCTGTATTGTGCCACATGACACCCTGAAAAGCAAAACGCACGGGTTTCATGCAGAGCAGTGCTTTCGAATTGACAGAAAAGACCTCTTTCTCTACCGTCTACGGGAGGTGTCCCCAGGAGTGATTCACCTTCTGGCAGTCAGGACACCCTGTTCGGGGAAGAATCCCGGGCGGATACCATGATGCGTGGAGGATGCAGAGACGATGTTTCCCGTAGACGACTGGAACAAGGAGAGGGTGCACAATGTCATGATGGAGCTGCTCTACAGCTTCAACTTCATGTGGTTCCTCATGGAAGAGATGATCAAGAAGAACTGCCCGGAAGAGGTGGCACGAGACGGGCTGCAGCAGCTCTCGGAGAAGTTCGGAAACTACGAGGCGAAGAGGCTGGAAAAGACGATTCCCGGGGAAAGCGAGGGAATCGAGAGGCTGATCCGGTTCCTGGAGCACTCGCACTGGTGCGCCTTCGAGGATATCGAGATCACGAAGCTCTCCGACACCAGCTTTCGCATGCGGACGCAGAACTGCACTGCCCAGAAGGCAGCGAAGAAGTGGGGGATGGAGTACTACGACTGTGGAACGGGTGCGCACATGCTCCGATCGGGGTTCTTCAGAACCATCGACCCGAACGCCCGCGTGACCCGTGTCTTCACGCCCCCTGAGAAGGCTCCGGACGGCACACCCATTGAGGTGTCCTGCGAGTGGGTCATATCACTGGAATGAGGACAGGGAGTTCACTTGCGTCTCGCCCCCATGATAGTCCGGGAGGCTGAAGCCAGGAACTGACCCCCGCATCACCTGGCGGCGTGTACTCGAATCATTTCCCGAACGGACAGTGGGGGTAGGTGCATGCCGTGCACCCGAGGCAGTACGAGCCGTGACCCAGGCGTGCGAGATCCTGCCTCGTGATTGCCTGTCCCGCCAGCAGGCGCGGCAGCAGAAGGTCGAACGCGGTTGTCTTGAAATACAGGGCACATGCGGGCACACCGAAGACCTGGACATCGCCCAGGCGTCCCAGGAGCGTCATGGCTCCGGGCAGGACCGGTGCACCATACAGGATATCCCGGACCCCGGCGTCTTCGAGCCCCTGGCGCGTGAGGTCGTCGGGGTCGACTGACAGCCCGGCGGTCGTTATGACGAGGTCTGCCCCGAGTTCCACCAGGGATCGGATTGCATCGCGTATTGCAGCTGCATCGTCAGGGACGATCAGCTCCTTCACCACAGTGCAGCCGTAGCGATCAACCTTTGTTCTGATGATGGGCGCAAAACTGTCCTCGATGAGCCCCTTGAACACCTCTGTTCCCGTGACGAGGATGCCCACCTGTGCCCTGCGCATAGGCACCACGCGGAAAAGAGGGCCGGATTGCATGGCAGCCAGTGCCTTGTCGAAATCAGCCCTGGCAAGGTAGAGAGGAATGGCCCTGGTCCCGGCAACCAGTGAGTCCTGTGCCACCACCGTGTTCCCCTGCCTGCTCGCGCACATCACGCCGGGCATCAGGTTGAACACCTCCAGCCGCTTCTCATCAACGAGGAAGAGACCATCTCGTGCGGCAGCAAAATTTACCTTGCCCTCCCGGGGGGGAGCCGTGGACGTTACCCCCTCACCTGCCATGGCACGTGCAAAGGCAAGGGCGGCATCGTCTTCATGAACCCAGTCACTGTTGCCATGGGGTTCCTCCTCGACATAGACGTGCATCCTGCCCATCTGCTGGAGACGGCAGATGTCCCCGGCAGCCATCACCTGCCCACGCACGAAGGCAGCACCTTTTTCCTTTCCCGGAAGGATCCGGGTCATGTCATGGAGCAGTCGTTTTCCTTCCACCCGCTCGATGGGCACGACCTTGAGGTGGGGCTTTCCCACCCCTGAAGGATTCTGTTTTGCGTGATTGTGTTCGTAGGGCGTGATGCCCTGGCATGCCAGGCACATGGCCCCGTGGTGCACAGGGTATGCCTCTGAACACACCGGGCACGTCGCGATCGGCCCTTTCCCCTTCTTCTTGAGCAAACGGGGGAGCACCTTCACAGGGCCTATGCTGCACAGGTCTGTCCCGGCCTGCTCGATCTGTTCAAAGAGGGCCTTGGCGTCCTGTTCTTTCTTGGGTTTCAACTTGAAGAACCACGTCTTGATCTCTGGCCACTTCTCGATCTTCGCAGAATCGAGCCAGACCCGCACACCCTGGCCGCCGTACTTCTCGTACAATGTCAGTGCATATCTCCCCAGGTTTTCCACTGTGAGCCATCCGTTGCCGATTGTGCAGGGGGTGAGCAGCTGTACGGCATCCGGGAGGCAGGAGCGCGTTTCGCAGATGGCATCGAAGAACTCCCCCTCGGGCAGGTTTCTCAAGGCAAGATCCACCATGAACCCCCCGATAATCATGCCTGGTGCTGTGCTTCCGTGGAACGACCTGATCAGGTTCACGTATTCTTCGTATGTGTACGGACCAATGTGCATGTTCACGACACCTTTCTGTTGTCTGAGGAAAGACCAATGCTGGGTTCAGCCCCAGCTGTACCGTACTGTCGTGTCCCGGGCCTGTGTATGCGTCTCGCCCTGTCCTTGAGGAGGAATTGCAGCATCCACCTCTTCATGATCTGCCCACTGATCAGGGGAATGATGTCATCCGCAAGGAACAGGGCTTCCTCGAGATCATGGGTCACATGGATGATCGGGATGGAGAGGGTGTTTTTCAGCGACAGCACCTGTTCCCGCAGCTTCTTGCGGGTGACAAAATCGAGCGCGGAAAACGGTTCGTCCAAAAGCAGGACGCGAGGATGTCGTGCCAGTGCCTGGGCGATCGCGCATCGCTGCCGTTCACCGCCGGACACCATGTGGGGTTTCTGATCTTTCAGTGACCAGATATCGAGCCCCGTCATGAGATCTTTCACCAGGTCCGGGGACTGTGCTGCGAACGAGACGTTCCGGAAAAGATTCAGGTGGGGAAACAACGTGTACTCCTGGAAGACATACCCGAGGCGGCGAACCTGCGGCGGCAGGAATATCCCCTTTCTCGTGTCTACCCAGGGCTGTCCATTGAAGGTGATGAGCCCCTCGTCGGGCGTGTCCAGTCCTGCGATGATTCGGATGATGGTCGTCTTTCCCGCACCGGAGGGGCCGATCAGTGCAACGAGGTGCTCCATCGGGCAGGCAAAAGACACATCCAGCTCAAACTGTGGGAGTTTTTTCCTGATCTGCACCTCGAGTCCCATGTCAGTTCACCTCAGACTGAGCCTGTTGACAAGGAGGAGAAACGCATAGCTTACGGGAATAAGAGCCAGTGACATGAACAGTGCATCCTGGTACCGGAGTGCCTCCACCGCCTCGTATATGGCGATGGATGCAACCCTGGTTTTCCCCGGAATGCTGCCTCCCACCATGAGGATCACCCCGAATTCCCCGACCGTGTGGACGAACACGAGGATTGCCGATGCAATGATGCCGCCTATGGCATTGGGGATGATCACCCGGAAAAACGTCGACATTCGTGAAAGCCCGAGGATGTAGGCGCTCTCCAGCAGTCTGGTGTCGATCTTTTCAAAGGAGGCCTTCATCGGCTGCACGGCAAACGGCAGGTTGTAGACCAGTGACGCGATCACGATCGCACTGAAGGTGAACAGCAGGGGCAGGCCGAAGAGTGCATCCCACATTCTGCCGATTGTTCCCCTGGGTCCCAGCCAGATGAGGAGGTAAAACCCCAGCACCGTGGGAGGGAGTACAACGGGAAGGGTTATGAATGCGTCGAAGAAGGTTTTCCCGGGAAAGCGGAAGTAGACCAGCAGGTAGGCGATCGGCGCCGCGAGGACCAGCAGCATCACCGTGGTGACCAGGGCAAGCTTGAAGGAGAGAACCAGGGGCAGAATGTCCATGTACTATCGGTATCCGTACCTCTGTTTCACAGCCAGTGCCTGTTCGGAGAGGAGAAAGTCGGCTAACTTACGTGCTTCCCCCTGGTTTTTTGTTTGTTTCAGAATGCATGCTGCCTGGATGACATCCGGGGCTTCCTTGACGAGGAGCCAGCACCCCGCCTTTCCCTCATCACTCATGGCCGATGAATAGGCACAGAACCCGGCATCGACGCTTCCGGTAGATGCATACTGGAACACCTGCGCTATGGTCTGTGGGAACACGAATTTGTCCTGCAGCTGGTCCCACAGGCCGGATGCTTGCAGCGCAATCATGGCTGCTGTGCCGTAGGGTGCAGATTCCGTGTTGGCAACGGCGATTTTGTGTATGTCCTGACTCACGACAACCTCTTTCCAGTCGTGAGATGTGAACAGCTCTCGATTCGCCGACCACAGGACGATCTGACCCTGGGCATAGACAAAGGGCTCTTCTGACAGGGCTTCTGCAAACAGGAGCGCAGGGCGTTTTTCGTCAGCAGCAAGGAAAATGTCGTACGGGGCACCTTTGACAATCTGCGCGTACAGCTTGCCCGTGGACGTGAATGTCGCAACCACCGGGATCCCTGTCTGCTGCTCGAACATGACAGACAGTTCTTCAAAGGGCTGTATGAAATTCGCAGCTACGGCAGCAGTCAGTTTTTCCTGGGCAAGAATGCCTGAAGGAAAGACCAGTGTCGCGAACACAGCCAGGGAGAATACCAATCTCTTCATCGTCAGCCACCTCAGATCCTGTGTGAATGAGAACACGTCGCATCAATCCGGGCGAACAGATGTCTCTTCACCATGTCAAATTATGTTAAAAGTAACATAGTAAGATAGGGCAGATCAATATCTTTATGGGCGTACGTGGGTAGTTAAAGGAGATCGACTGGTGTGGGGAGCAAAAAACGCTCCCCACAGGGTTCCTTCAGATTTTTTCTATCCTCACGGCACAGGCCTTGTACTCGGCGGTCAGTGTCGCGGGGTCGTATACCGGGTTCGTCAGCCAGTTGGCGCATGCATCCCTGAAATGGAATGCAATCCACACCATGCCCGGGGGAACCTGCTCCGTGACGTTTGCCTTTACCTTGATTTCCCCCCGTCTGGATTTCACCTTTATGATCTCGCCATGACTGATGCCCAGTGTTTCGGCATCGGCCAGAGACATGTCGGCTGTTTCTTCCGGGAGGAGGTAGTCAAGACCGCTCCGTCCGGTCTGTGTCCGGGTATGATAGTGGTAGAGCCTGCGTCCCGTGGAGAGGACCAGCGGGTATTCCGTGTCGGGAACCTCGGCGGGGGGTGTCCAGTCCACGGGGTTGAACACGCCAAGACCACAGGTGAATCTCCCCTCCTTGTGAAGGAAGCAGGTCCCTGGGTGTTCCTCGTTGGGGACCGGCCACTGCAGCCCGTCGTGCTCTATACGTGCATATTTGGCGCCTGCGAAATTCGGGGCAAGAACGGAGATCTCGTTGTCCCAGATGTCCTGGCCGCTGTTGGATTCCCAGGCATGTCCGAACCGCTTTGCAATCTCTCTGAATATCCACCAGTTGGGCCGCGCGTCTGCGGGTGGTTCGCTGACCTTGCGCACGCGGTTGATTCTCCGCTCGCTGTTGGTGAACGTACCGCTGTCTTCGCTCCAGCCGGCGGACGGGAAGATCACGTCGGCAAACCGGGTGGTCTCGGTTGGGAAGATATCCTGGCACACGAGAAACTCTGCCGAGGAAAGTTCATGTTCTACCTTTGCAATATCCGGCTCCGTGTTTGCGAGGTTTTCCCCGAACACCCAGAAGGCCTTCACATTTCCATCAGCCAGGCCTTCCATCATTTGGGGGATCATGAGGCCGGGTTTGGCGGGGAGGTTCTCCACGCTCCACGCCTTTTCGAATTTGGCTCGGGCATCAGGGTTCGCCACCTGCTGATACCCCGGAAACACATTCGGCAGGGCCCCCATGTCACAGGCCCCCTGCACATTGTTCTGGCCGCGGAGCGGGTTCACGCCGCCGCTCTCCACGCCCATATTCCCCAGCAGCATCTGGAGGTTCGCGGTGGACATGACATTGTTCTTGCCGCAGGTGTGTTCGGTGATGCCCAGGGTGTAGCAGAGCATGCAGGGCTTCACGGATGCGAGCACTCTCGCGATTTCCTTGATCATATCAACGCTGACCCCGGATATCTCGGCAGCCCTCTCAGGCGGGTATTCCAGAATCTTGGCCTTCAGGTCATCGAACCCGACGGTACAGGATTCCACGAACTCCTTGTCATAGAGATCTTCTGTGATCAGGACGTTCATGATCCCGTTGAGGAAAGCGATGTCGCTCCCGACCTTGATCTGTGCGTGAATATCTGCGAAATCAGCGAGCGGCTGCTTGCGCGGGTCGACAAGAATGAGTTTCGCACCGTCCATGACTGCATTCTTCAGGAACGTGGCGGCAACCGGGTGAGCCTCGGTCATGTTGGAGCCGATCACCAGGAACATCTTGGCCTTTCTGAATTCGGCAAATGAATTCGTCATTGCCCCGGACCCGAAAGATGTCGCCAGACCGGCGACAGTCGGGGCGTGTCACGTACGCGCGCAGTGATCGATGTTGTTCGTCTTGAACACTGCGCGGAAAAGCTTCTGCATCTGGTAGGAGTCTTCGTTGAGACTCCTGGCGCAGCTGACGCCGGCAACGGCATCAGGGCCATGGTTCTCGATGATCTCCTTGAATTTGTTTGCCACCAGGTCAAGGGCCTCGTCCCATGAGGCTTCGCGGAATTCTCCGTTTTCCTTGATCAGGGGAGTCTTGTTGCGTTCCTCGGAATAGATGAAATCGTACCCGAAGCGACCTTTGACACACAACCTTCCCTGGTTCGGCGCCCCGTCTTCGACACCGGTCACCTTGACGATCCTGCCGTCCTTGACATGGAGCCACAGCTGGCATCCAACGCCGCAGTACGGGCAGGTTGTCCGGACTTTCTCCACATCCTTTGCACGACCCTTGAACCGGGCCTTCTTCTCAATGAGGGCCCCCACGGGGCATGCCTGAACGCACTGGCCGCAGAACACGCAGTCGCTCTCCTCATAGGTCTGGTCACATCCGGCAACGATCTTGGCCATTGGCCCCCGGTACCCGAAATTGATGGCCCGGTTCACCTGGACCTCCTGGCACGCCTGAACACACCGGCCGCACAGGATGCAGCGGCTGAAATCGCGAATGATGAATGGGTTCATCATTTCAGGAGGGAATGGCTGAGGGGTAACCGGGAACCGGATGGTTTCCACTCCGTAGCTGTACGCGAGGTTCTGCAGCGTACAGTCCCCCGACATCTCACAGGTGATGCAGTTGTGATCTCCACTTGCCATCAGCAATTCAACAGTGAGCCTGCGTGATTTCCTGACCCGCTCGCTGTCTGTCTGGATGTCCATACCGTTTTCAGCAGGGGTTGAACAGGAAGCGACAAGAGCCCTGGCACCGGTGACCTCCACAACGCAGACGCGACATGCGCCCGTTGCAGTACACCCGTCAAGATAACACAGGGTGGGGATGTACACCCCGTGAGAACGGGCAACTTCCAGGATGGTCTGCCCGGCCTGGAACTCAACTGTCTTGCCGTTCAAGGTAAGCGTTTTATTGGTCATGACCCTCTCCTCGATGGTTTAATTTTCACGCACAAGCAGGTGCAGCAAGCTCACCTTAAAATATGTCAACAAAAGCATATAATCCATATTTCGAATTTAATCAAGGAAACCCTTCGTGAAATCTTGACCTGTGTAACTTTTTCAAACAAGCTCTGGAATGAGCAGCACGTGAGCCGTTGCGCACCCGGTCCAGGGGGTGTCATTCTTCCGGGAGCGAATTCTGTGTGTGATCGGAGCGTTTTTCCGGTAGTTGTATGTACGCGATCTCCCCGATGTTCCGGGGAAGGGACGCATTTGTTAGAACCCATAGCTGCGCGCTGACTTTCGAGTGAAAGACACATATGTCGCCGTCGTCGTTCCGGGCATACACAAATTTTCCACATCTGAATCTTTCAGGCTCGAATGCTACGATCCACCTTTCCGCCACGTTGAGCTCCTCATACACACAAAGTCTTCAGATCCAGGCAATCACGCATGAACGTGCCATGGGCGACTGCACAGGAACACGGTAGCGAATCATCCTGGGGAATGCAGTACCACTACCTGTACAAACATGTGCCATCGATACCCTCCCCATTGTTTCCACGTGCCGAAGAGTTTTTCTTGCACTGTTCGATTCACTCGTCCTGAGACAGAAAGGGCTCAAGACCGGGAATCCTGTGAATCAATGAAGGATTTTATTATGCTTTCAATGGCATATATGTCAATGGAAAAATTGTTGCTTCTCAGACATACATGAGGGCAAGGAGAGGGATTGAATCAGCTCGTGCTGTTCCCTCAGCCCTGCGAGGTGTCTATTCGTTGCTCCACCGGGGTTCCCTCTTCTCCATGAAGGCCATGGCGCCTTCGAAGGCATCCTTGCTCTGGATGATCGCTTCGAATGTTCGTGCGCTGAATTCATACCCGCCCAGGCCCTGGTTGATGGCCTCCTTGGTGAACCGGACTGCCAGGGGGGCAGCTTTCCGGATTTTCGCTTTCATGTCGTCAACTGCATCCATCAGGTGTTCGAGGGGCACGACCTGGTTTACCAGCCCGATGCGCAGGGCCTCCCGGGCAGAGATGCGCTCGCACGTCATGACCAGCTCTTTTGCCTTGGCCCGCCCGACTTCATCGGCAAGACGGATCATGGCGTACGGGCAGGTGACCCCCCTGATCGGCCCGATGAACCCGAACTCGGCCTGCTCTGCGGCGATGATCAGGTCGCACATCAGGGCATACTCGGCACCGTGGCCCAGGGCGTGTCCATTCACGGCCGCGATGACCGGCTTGGGGCACTCGATCAGTTTTATGGCAGGGGATGTGCCGGAGGTTGCATCCAGCTCCTGCCTGATCATGGTGATGGCTTTTTCCGGGTCACCGAAATCCGCCCCTGAGGAAAATATGCCGCCGCTGCCGGTCAGGACGATGAACCGGATACTGGTGTCGGAAACCGCCTGGTCGATCGCCATGCCCACCTCTGTCGACAGCTCGAGGGAAATCGCATTCTTTCTCTCGGGGCGGTTCAGCGTAATGGTTGCACAATCCTCTGCGGTCTCGTACACGATGGTCTTGAAATCCATACACCCCTCCTTCTCCATTCTATGTGTAGTGTAGAGGGCATTCTCCAGATGACATACGTGAACCCCGAGCTATCCCATGAGAACACGATCTGGAGAGAACACCTGGAACGAACTGCCTGAAGCCAGTCTCCACCCCTCGTTTCATGTGCATCTGTATGCTCTGAAGATGTACCACATCTCAATGAAATGTGAAATGATAAGAACCACCTCTGATGGGTTACGGAAACGGCAGGCAAGCCTGGCCGGAATCCGGGCTGATGCGTTTGTAGATGCCGTTGATCCAGTTCTCCAGATCAGAGCAGTACCACCGGGAAAACCGCCTGTCTGAAGGCCCGCCCGGGAGTGCGGTGTGGATCTCGTCGGTGGAGAGGTCGATCGCCATCTTCAGCGACGGGGCAAAGCACGTTTTCCTCCCGCCGCTCTCGAAGATCTGTCCCTGGTGCGGGGTGGCGAGGTCCCCGATGAGGGTGATAGGGCCGCGGTCGAATCCCAGCCACCTGGGCAGGCGCCCGCCGAAGAGGATGTGGGCCAGGATCAGTTGCCGGCTTTCTCCCCAGGTTCGGGGCTCCTGGGCAAGGGCCGTGTTCAGCGCCTGTGTATAGAGTTCCTCGCGACGTGAGCCGTTGAACCACGCAGACTCGTCTGAGAGCAGGACCCTGTCGAAATTCAGGTAGAAGTCGTTGAAGATGCCGGTGTGCGTGTCGAGGTGGTCGATGACTGCCGGGCCAAAGCCGTGCTCTCCGAAGACCTGACGCCTGAGTGCCGTGTAGAACTGCTTGAAGATCCACGCACCTTTCGAGTCTGCGGAATACCTGCAGTCCCACCCTTTCAGGATCCGTGCCGTGGGCGTGTCCGGAAGGAGCGGCACGAGGATGTCCATGAAGGCCCTGGCCTGGGTGGAGTACACATCGTGGTGGATCGCATACATGTCGGTGCAGCTGAACTGGTCGTTCGCCTCGAGCAGTTCTGTAATGCGATCAGAACGGTATGGCCCCATGGGAAGGGTGATGGGGTGTGCAGTGCCGAATGCGTTCAGGTCCTGGTTGGCGGTGACGAAAAAGCCCTGTTCAGGGTTGGAGCACATCGGCAGGTTTTCGGGGTCTTCAAAGCCCATCCAGTCGTTCTCTTCCTTCCACCCCGGAAGCGGCACGACTCCACTGATTCCGTCGCGTCGCTTCGGCATCATGCCGGACATCTGGAAGCCGATGTTCCCGTGGACATCCGCGAGCACGAAGCTCCACGCGCTCTCGATATTCCTGAGGGTCTCCATGCCCTGTGTCACGTCTTTCGCATGCCACATGCTCACGATGCTCGAGACGCTCACGGCACCGGACATTGATGGGGCCCAGGCCGTGGCAAGGTAGAACCCTGTTTCGTTGGGGTCGCCGTCCAGGATGCCGTGCTCGTTCTCGTAGAACACGATTTCAACGGGCGGCTTCTTCTTGCGCTTGATCACCTCTTTCCGTTCGGTGAAGGTATGCCAGGCATCAGGTTCCCGGAAGTACATGCCGGCTTCGCACTGCTCGATCCACGAGTCGGTTGCATCCATGAATGCATAGGTGGCCCCCCACGCAAGGTCGGACGTGCGTCCGACAAGGATTCCCGGCACGCCGGGGAAGGAGGCACCGGCAGCGTATTGATCAGGAGTCTTCAGCACGATCTCGTACCAGACGCTGGGCAGGCGGTTGATCTCCAGGTGGGGGTCGTTGCACAGGATCGGCTTGCCGGAGGCGGTCTTCGTTCCGGAGACCACCCAGTTGTTTGAGGCCATCATGGACACGGCAGCCGTGTTCCACAACGAGGACGGTAACACGATGCGCTCGGAGAACTTCACCTGCCTGATGAGGTCGAGGTCCAGCCCTTGGAGGATGCCCGGAAAGAGGTCGTGCAGCTTCTCCTCGCTCACCCCTGCCTGGACCATCTCGACCAGAAGCCGCTCCATCTCGCCCTGGGACTGGGCCAGGCTTATGTAGCCGAACATGCGGGAGGTCATCAGGATGTCTTCAATGCGCCATGGTTCGAACCTGCACCCGAGCAGCTTCAGTTCCCAGGGAAATTTCTCCGAGCATGCGGCATTCACCCCATCGCAGTAAGCCTGGAAAAGGGTGCGCATCTCAGGGGTGATCTTTCCCATCTCGCTTTCCATGTTCTGCGCCCAGTTCATCCTCCTGAAAAACGTGTCGATGGCGAGCATCTCGTCGCTTGCATCGAGCAGTTCGCTGCCTCTTCCCTGGCCAAGGATGCGCATCAGGAAAATCTCCAGGGCCCGGTCCCTGCCGTGGGCATAGCCCTCACCGTGAATCACGTCCGCCAGATCCCTGCCCTCGACATGGGCAACGCCATGTGTGTCCCGCCAGATGTCCATTGCATGGCTCCTGTGTGTGTTTAGAGGTTCTTTTTCTCAAACCACCTGAACAAGCCCACGAACACGATGATCAGGATCACGATCACGATCCAGTGGTTGATGCCCAGGATCCCGTGAAGGGTTATCTTGCCCATGCTGCCCCAGGTGAGCACCGTGTCCTGCAGGAAAGGATACGCCTCTGCATACAGGCCAGCGCCAATGAGCATGCCGATGAGACCGATCCCGGCGTCCCACCTGCCTTCGCCCACAGCACCGACGCCTGTTGCCGGGCAGTATCCCACGAGGCCCCAGCCGATTCCGAAAATCAGACCGCCCACGATATTCGCGCCCAGGGAGGCTGATTTGATGTCCAGCTCGATGAGCCCCAGGTCGAGGAGGAGGTAGATGCCCACCATGGAGACGATCACTGATGAGAGCATGAACTTGACGATGGTGAAGTCCTGGAGCCGAAGCGCCCCGATCTGCTTGTCGTAGCGGATGACGTGCGCCTTCTGCATGAAGAACCCGAAGATCACCCCGGTAATGAGTCCGTAGATGAGGATATTCATGACCGCTCACCTCCTGTGTACAGGATCCGGGCTACGACAATTCCCCCGACAAAGAAGCAGATGAGAGAGATGTACCCGCTGATAGATATCTGAGCCAGACCGCTCAGACCGTGCCCGCTCGGTCACCCGCCGGCCATTCGCGCACCGAACATGAGTACGATGCCCCCCAGAAACGCCACGACCCACCGTTTTGCCGTGTTGGGACCGAACCTTGATTTCCACATGGGTGGGACCGGTGTGGACGAGAAATCCTTTCCCAGGCGCGCCGCGATGAGCGATCCGAAGAGGACCCCGAAGACGAACATCCACTGCCAGTCGATCTTCACCTTCGTCTTCACGAAGTAGTCCAGGGCCTGCACCCGTTCAGGCACGAAGACCTGCTCGATCAGGCCGGCCGTGCGGACAAACGTGGTGGACGCCCCGAAGTATTTCCCGGTAGCC
Source organism: Desulfomonilia bacterium (assembly GCA_049975365.1). Lineage (GTDB taxonomy): Bacteria > Desulfobacterota > Desulfomonilia > UBA1062 > UBA1062 > DSBG01. Next base: position 22,369 of record JBNGDS010000040.1, read on the forward strand.
AGCACGGACAGCACCAGGAGCAGGCCCGCAAGGGCCCCGGCCACATAGGGAGACCAGGTTGTACGAGTAAACACGCTCATTCCATTCACCTCCTGAATTGTTGGTAGTGGGAGTGCCCTATTTCTCTCTCTCCCCCCATTTGTTCAGAGTGTTTTTGAGGGATGCATCCTGGGGGTCATAACCCTGGGAGTTCACCTCTCAGTGTATGTGTATAGAAATAATGCACTCCTGGCGTTTGACAAGGGATGAAACAGAAGAGAGGGTGCTGGATGCGGAGTGTGCAGGAGAAGCGAGAGCGTTTCGCTCTGTCACCCTCCCATGGGTTACAGTGCGTTCAGAAGCATATGGCCATCTCGAATGGCCTCTCTGCCTTCAGCATTGATGACCCTGAAAAACAGGCTGACGCCACCTTTTCCTTCTCGATGGATCAACTCGACACAGATGTCACTGCCCGGGAGTACCATGCCGCTGAACCGGCAGGAAACCGCCCTGACAACCAGGGGGTTTCCGCCGCCTTCTCTGTTGACAAGCTCGCGCACTGCGAAGGCGAGCGTTGCCGTTCCCTGCAGGATTCTGCCGGGCAGGCCGACGTCGTGGGCGAATTTGACCGAGGTGTGGATCGGGAAAAAGATCCTGGAGCAGGCATCATAGACAAACGGAGCCAGTTCATCGATGTGAATGGTGGATTTCCACACCGGGGTGTCCCTGGTAGGACAGGAGGGAACTCGGGGCAGATCTTCAGCTCCCCGGCCCTCGTCCAAGCAGGTGACTCCGCGCAGCATGGCACCGATATGTTCGCAGAAGACCTGTGCACCATGACTGTCCCGTGCATCGAAGCGGATCACGATGTGGGTCCCGGCTCTGTGGGGCATGATGGCAGCGATCGTGCCCTGAATTCTCACGTCGTCCCCCGGCCGCAGCTGGCGGAAAAATTCCAGGTGCTCGGAGTAGTGCACCTGGGTCATGAGGATCTCCCTGGGAAAATCAGGGGCCTCGATGTAGTCCCAGATTCTCTCGGATACCGGCCAGGTGGCAGCCACGGCGAACATCGGGGGAGCGACAACCCCGCCCGGGCGCTCATCGTCCAGGTAGCACGGATTGGAGTCACCGACGCTGGCGGCATAGTTCATGGTATCCCGCCAGGTGACGCTCGTCGTGTACTCTTTCAGATCAGACCCGACAAACCGTGAGGATATCTCCATGCGAGCGCCTCCTCAAGAAGAGTGTTCCGCGGCATTCATGTGATGCTTGGTATACCTATCGCAGCCAGGAAGCCAGGTCAAATCTTTCTTGCTGAGTGTCCGGAGATCTGATTCAAGAGAATGAATTGCCCGGTGGGCATCATGGACACAGGGAGACTCTCGACAGTACGGGCAGTTGCATTTTTCGTGTTTGAGCGTATTCAAGTAAGTAATTCGCATGGATTATGGGAAGGTGAAACCACATCCATGAATATTGTGAACCAGAAGGCGTTCCTGCATGAGGATTCAGCCTTGAACCCGTCCGCGGGTTCATGTGAAAGGGGGAGGGGAACAGAGGATGAGCAACGTGCTGATCACCGGTGTGTCCGGGTACCTGGGGCGACGGCTGGCAGAGGAGCTTTCCAGGCGCGATGACGTAGGGACGCTCATCGGGATAGATGTTGTGCCCCCGGGTGTCTCGTTGGGCAGGGTCGAGTTCTACAGAAAGGACATCCGGGACCCAGGCATTGGAAAACTGCTTGCAGATCATGGGGTGGACACGGTCATGCACCTCGCCTTCGTGGTGCAGCCCATCCATGATCTGGCCAGGATGCACGATATAGATTACAGCGGGACCCGCACTGTTCTCGAGCAGTCCGCCGCCTCAGGGGTGAAACAGGTCATTGCCATCAGTTCCACGCTTGCCTACGGCGCCCACGAGGACAACCCAATGGAACTGACGGAAGATGCACCGCTGAGGGGCAACCGGAGCTTTCCGTACGGGCACGATAAGGCTGGCGTGGACAGGATGATCCAGGAGTTCGCACGGCAGCATCCAGACATGGTGGTGACGATTCTTCGGCCGTGCACGGTGTTCGGGCCCACGGTCAACAACTACGTGTCCCGCATGCTCTTCCTTCCCGTTACCGCAGGAGTGCTCGGGTATAACCCGCCGGTGCAGTTCGTGCACGAGGATGATTTTGTTGATGCCTGCATCCTGGCCTTTGAGAAGAAGACCGGTGGAGCGTACAACATCACCGGGGACGGGATCCTGAGCCTGAAGGAGATCGCCCAGATGATCGGGACGAGGATCGTGGGCATGCCTGCACGGATCCTCTACCCCCTGCTGGAGATCCTGTGGAGGATTCACACCCCGGGGATCGAGGTCAACCGTGGATACCTCGACTATGTACGCTACCCCTTTGTTGCATCGAATGCCAAGGCAAAAAAACACCTCGGATTTGCCCCGAGATACACATCCCGCGAGACCCTTTTCGAAACAATACGGAGGAGAAAAGATGCTCGGAATTCAGCGTAGAAACCACACTGAACGATTTTCTGAGAGTGCGAACCCGACTACACGGGTGTTGCTCACTGTGTTTTTTACGCTCGGTCTTCTGATCAGCTGGCGCAGGAGGGTTTTTGGTACGGCAGCGTACCTGGTGGCGTGGCTTCTCTCCTATGGCGTCATCTATGCCGGCACCTGCCGGAACTGTGCTTACTATGGAAAGCCGTGTCCCATTCCCCTCGAGGGGTCCTGCGTCCAGGTGTTCGTCCCCAGGGGGGATACGCGGTTCGGGTATGGGTCGCTGTTCTGGGCGACCAGTGCCTATGTGATGAGGGTGAGCGTCCCTGCTGCCATTCTTCATGCCGACCGCCTGATTGCTGCCGGTGCAGCGTATACCGGCATCCTGGCACTGTTCTGGATCAATCACCTCTGGCGCGAGGGGTGCCCGAACTGCATCAATCTCGAGTGCCCCCTGAACCCTGATCACGGGTCAGTGGGCCGGGCCGGGAATGACTCAGGATAAGAATCGAGATGTCTTGCAGGGGCATGGGAGGGTGTGCCGGTGATTCACTGAAGATGGCGGGAAGCACATGACGAAAAGGAGGAATGAGTCATGGATCAGAGACAGATACTGTATGGAATTTTGAAGAACAAGGGAAAGTCGATGTACAAGGAATTCTTTGCCTATGCTCAGAAACGGGGTGTGGACGAGAGCGTCAGATTTCTGGAAAACCTGACGAATGTCGTACGGTGGTCGCAGAGGCCGATCTCGGGCCTTTCACAGGGAGTGTACGCCACGTTTGTCAAGGAGGGGTCATTCTGGGAAGTGAATCTGCCCCATGACATAAAAATGCAGATCAAGGGTTCCGTTGACGAGGGCATGGAACCCGATTGGGGCCCGGCAGCAGAAAATATCGAGCATCTCCTGATCACGAATAACGTGGTGCGCGACTGGCTAATGGAGCGAAAACAGAAAGCCTGAGTCGGTGGCCGTGTTCTTAAGAGAACCAGGGCGTACGGGAACATTCATATTTCGGCGAGGAGGGTGTATGAAAGAAGCGGTTGTCGCAGTGATCATTGTTCTGGTGATTGGATCCGGGAGTGTCGTGTGTGCACAGGAATCGTCACCCGACTGTGATTGCGAGAAAGGTGGGTTGGGACTCAAAGTGGGGAATTTCGTGTGTGCGTTCGGGGGCAAGTCATTCAAGAGCCGCCCCGGGTGTGACACCCTGGTTGGTGTGGGCATTGGGGTGGGCAGCGACATGAATCGTCTTCAGATCGGTGTCGGCTATGACATGGGTCTTGTGGGCATAGGGATCGGATTGAAGGGGCCGGAGCGAACCAGAAGTTTCGGGTTCAGTATCGGATACGATTACAGTGATTGCCGGATGGTCTGGCCGTACGAGGAATTCAAATAGGGAGAAAAGAGCATCAGGATTTATTCATGGTCTTACGCCTTGACATCATATGATCTCCATGACAACCATGAAGGATGCGCGGGTGCTGAATCATTCGTGGAAGGTTCATAGATATGAAAAGCCCTTACCCCATGGGTGCTGCAGACAGTCCCGAAATACCAGTTCGTGAGATCAACGTTGATCGAGCACGGCTCAAGAACGCGTGGGAAAGGTTTGTCTCCGAGGGTGAGATCATTCGCGGAGTGATCAGGCCCGAGATTCTCGAATCGTGGCAGCGAAGCAGGGACAGAGGGATCGATCCATATACGAACACGGTCCCGTGTGATATTTCAGAAGACGAGAAGAACAGTATTCTCGCTGAGAACACGCTGCTGATCGAAACGGCACGCCCGATCCTTCAAAGCCTGTTTCACCTGATCAAGAGCCTGGACATTGCGGTCTTCCTGACAAATCAGGACTGCATCATCCTCGATGCACTGGGAGAAGGTGGAATATGGGAATACTGTAAGGCCAGCAATGCCGTCGTGGGCGGCAGTTTCCATGAAAGCATATGCGGGCCGACGGCCCCTGGCATTGCGCTGTCGCTGGACAGGCCGTACCAGATGGTGTGCGAGGAGCACTACCTGATCGGGATGCACATGGCGAGCTGCGCAGCCGCACCGATCCACGACGAGTTCAACCAGGCCATCGGGTGCATCGACATCACGACGAGTTACGAGACAGCGCTGAAGCATCCCCATACCCTGGGCATGATCGCTGCCTGTGCCCAGCTCATTGAAAAACAGCTGCGGCTGAGCAAGGAACTGGAAAAAACCTTTGTGGCCGGTCAGTACCTGAGAGCGGCGATGGAGGCCATGACAGAGGGCCTGATTATTCTGGACAAGGATAATCGGATCACTCTCGCCAACAAGGCGGCGGAGTTCATGCTCGGCTTCCCTGACGGAATTCTCTCCGGAATCGATATCCAGTGTATCATCAGAAACGATTCGGTTCTTCACGCACTGATGAATAACATACGGCTTACCGATCATGAGCTGATCCTGGAAGAATCGGAGAACACGGGCCGTTCACTGGTGACCTTGATCCCAATCGTCGATCAGGATGCGAATAAAATGGGAAGCCTCCTGATCTTCAGGCCGTTGAAGGAACTGCAGAAATTAATGAAACACATGGTCGGCCTCGAAGCACCCTACACCTTCTCCCACATATGGGGGAGAAGCCCGAAGCTCAGAGAGACGATTGAACTGGCCAAGAGGGTAGCCGGCACGGATGTCAATGTCATCATTGTGGGGGAATCGGGCACGGGAAAAGAAATGATCGCCCAGAGCATTCACAATATGGGGCCGTTTTCCAGAGGGCCGTTCCTGGCAGTCAATTGTTCGGCGATCCCCAATGACCTGATCGAGAGCGAACTTTTCGGGTATGAGGCAGGCACCTTCACCGGCGCACTCCGGTCCGGGAAACCGGGCCGGTTTGAACTTGCCAACGGGGGGACGCTGTTTCTCGACGAAGTCAACGGCATGTCGCTGGATATGCAGGCCAAGCTACTGCGTGTACTCGAGGAGAAACGATTTCAGCGCCTGGGCGGACATCACTATATCCCACTGGAAGCGAGAGTTATCGCCGCCAGCAACAAGAATCTGGAAGAAGAAGTCAAGAAGGGCCATTTCCGGAGCGACCTGCTGTATCGCCTGAACGTTGTGGAAATCTGCATGCCACCTCTCCGTGAGCGGGTCGAGGACATCGAGTTTCTGGTGGAGAAGCTCATCCAGGAAATCAGTCGGAGATTGGGGAAAAAAATCAAGGGGATATCTCCGGATGCCCTGACCTACCTGGCGAAGCAGCCGTGGCCCGGCAATGTCCGCCAGTTGAAGAACTGGGTGGAACGGGCTGTAACGCTCACCAGGAACTCGGTCTTGACGGTGAGGGATTTTTCCGTGGAGAGTGTCCCCAGACAGGTCGAACCGACCGGGCATGACGACAAGCCGTCTGATCAGGAATCGTCCAGGAAAGCCTCACGCTTGAGAGACATGGAGAAGAATGCCATCCAGACAGTGGTGAACGAGTGCAAAGGCAACCTCTCCCTTGCCTCAAAGAAACTCGGGGTGTCGAGGGCCACACTCTATCGAAAGATGAAACGATTTGATCTCACCGTACACAAGTCCGTATCAGGTGTCTCATAGTAATACAAAAGTAACAGAAAGCAACAAGTGTATCATTCTTCCGTGAGCTACAATCCACGATAGCCAGGTTGGGTTTTTCCTCATTCCACGGTTCTCACCTCTCCGGTTCATCAAAGAAAATAGGGTATTGTCATGTCGGGAGTAAAATTCAGAAGAGGAACCCCCACGTGACGTACAGGGTGGCACTCATCTTGAATAGCCAAAACGCAGATCTTTGATCGATGCGTGTATGCGTCGTGTGGTCACTGGTGTGTTGGATAAGGTTGGTGATAGGTGTTTGAACATCGACCAGTGAGGCTTCAGGCTTTCCAGCTTTGTCCATTTTCTGACAGAAACGTTGACGGAAGGAGTGTGTGATGAAGTATCCCGATATTTCTTTCGAGCCGTTTTTCACCTGGGTGAACCGGCCGAGGATCATGTACGCGCCAGGGCTGCGCAGCGAAGTAGGGTATGAGATGGGTCTTCTTGGGGGATCAAAGGTCGTGATCATCACAGACAAGGGATTGGTGAAGGCCGGGGTGGTCGATCTTGTCCTGGACGCGGTGAAGGCATCAGACCTTGAACTCGTGGGGATCTTTGACGAGGTACTTCAGGAC
>JBNGDS010000041.1:0-8733 GCA_049975365.1 Desulfomonilia bacterium
GTCCCTTCCCCGAGATTAACCCTGGGAGACGGATGGGTCGAACTGAACGCTGCGCTTGTCGCCAGGACAGCCCCGAGCGCCTGTGCGTCGGTCGCAGGGATGGTGTGGTTCCGTCCGCATCGCGGACACGTGATCGAATCGGCATCGTATTCCGGCGGTACCTTGATGCGCATTCCGCACAGGCACGGGATGAAGGCGAAGTTATTCAGCGCTCGGAGCATATCCCCGGTCTTCTTTCTCGCTTGGGCCGGAGACGTCTCTGCTGAGGATGTCTCACTCAAAGGCTGCCGAATCTCAACCCCGGGCGTATCGGGCAGGTCGGAATGTCGTACGAGAGCCTCTCGTCTCCCGGTAACGTCCACGTACGCCTTCATGTAGTCGAGGTATCCCGCCCCCATGCTCATTGCCCGGAGGATCCGAATCCTCTCCTCCAGCGGCGGGTGTGTCGCAAACGGGCTGCTGGAGAGATGCTGCTTGTATGGATTCACGGTATAGAACGGTGCGATCGCGGAAGGGGCGCTTGAGAGCTTTCCAGGAGCAGTGCTGATCTTTTCCAGAGCAGATGCGAGCCCCTCAGGGTACCGGGTGAGCCTGGCACTCGTCGCGTCCGCCAGGTATTCCCTCCTCCGGGAGATGGAAAAATAGAGGATTCGTGCCAGGATAGGGCCGAGAATGGCGAGCACAAGGGTTGCGAGCAGAATGACGGCACCGAGTCTTCCACCGCTCCTGTTTCTCGATCGAGAGCCGAACCGCATGGTGGAGGAATACCGCATGGAGCGGAGAAACACATCGGTGATGATCAGGATCGACCCGAGCATGGTTGCGGCAACGGTCATGTACAGGATGTCGCGGTTCAGAATGTGGCCGATTTCATGTGCCACGACACCCTGGAGTTCGTCCCGGTTGCAGGTGGCGAGCAGCCCGGCGGTGACGCAGATGGCGCTGTTGTGAGGCGATTTTCCCACTGCGAAGGCATTTGGTGCCGGGTCATCCACGACATAAATCTTCGGCATCTTCGGCAGAGACGAGGCGATCTTCATCTCTTCCACAACGTTGTAGAGCTGTGGATAGGATTCCTTCCCCACTTCCCGGGCATTCGACATGCCCAGGAAAAGCCTGTCCGACCCCCAGAAGCTCACCATGAGCATGACTGTCCAGACAATGAGGGCGACGCCCAGGCCGGCGAGCCCGGCCATGGGGTGATAAACATCGACGAATGCCATACCGATGAGGTATCCCATGAGCACCAGGAACACCCCCATGGATACGGCGAGGATGATGGTCTTTCGCTTGTTTGCAGCGATGATGGACCAGAACATGGATCAGCTGAACTGCACCGTGGGTGCAGCGCGTTGAGTGATGTCTTCCAGTTCGAAAAACTCGTCTGTGGTGAAATTAAACATTCCAGCGATGATGTTCGAGGGGAACATCTGCACCTTGTTGTTCAGGAACAGGACCTGGTCATTGTATGCCTGGCGGGAAAAGGCGATCCTGTTTTCCGTTGAGGTGAGCTCTTCCTGCAGTGCGAGAAAGTTCTGATTCGCCTTGAGGTCAGGGTAGTTCTCCACAATGGCCATGAACCGTGTCAGCGCGCCCGAGAGCTCTGTTTCGGCCTTCGCGATGTCCGGAATTGACGTGGCACTGGTGGCCTGTGCCCGTGCCTTCGTGACTTCCTCGAGGGTGTTCCTCTCGTGCATCATGTAGCCTTTCGCGGTTTCCACAAGGTTCGGGATCAGATCATGCCTTCTCTTGAGCTGGACCTCGATCTGGGCCCAGGCATTCTTGATCTGGTTCCTCAGGCCCACCAGGGAGTTGAACACTGCTATTGTGTAGAGTACGAGCACCACGAGGACTGCGATCACGACAATGAGTATTATGGTTCCGACTGACATGTTCGATTCACTCCTTTCTATTCGTCCTTCAGGTTTGGAAACATCTCATCGAGCAGGAGCACCACCGGACCTGCCCAATCGGTGTCATCCCCGGTTCTTCCTGCTCTGATGAGCGAACGAAGCTCTCCCCTATCGAACCAGATGCCGTGGAGCGGACACTGATCCAGGAGAATCCTTTCAGCATGACCGGTTGATACCTTGTTCATGAGCACGGTGCACACGGGACAGCGTTTCCTCTTTTCCCGTGCAGGAGAAGGGACCAACTCCGCGAGGTATGGGTCATGATCACGCTCGCGGGAAAGGAGGTATTCGAGCTCTCCTGAGTCAAGCCAGACCCCCCTGCATGCAGTGCAGTAATCGACCTCGATCTGTTCGAACTCCAGGGTGACAAGGTGCTTCCTGCACCGAGGGCACTTCATGTCCATCTCTATACCATGGATTGAGGTCAAAGCAAACGGAGTCAGGATGGAATTGAAAGCAGGGACTGTTTCAGGTATAGTGCCGGTGTTCGTTGCCATGACATAAGGAGGAGACCTTGAGATGTACACGGAGCACGGTTCTTCCATTCATTCCCTTGTGATTGCATGCCTGCTTGTCATGATGGCCATGTTCATCGCTGCAGGCTCACCTGTCCATGCGCAAACGCAGGAGACTTCATCGCAGGATACTGTCCCTGTGGATGCATCACAGGAACAGCCCCATGATGAAGGACCTCTCCAGCAGATTCTCGAATCGGCTCAGCGGTTCTGGGAGATATTCCAGCAGGTCTGGGACGTTGAACTCTGGGTGATCGACCAGCAGTCCGTCACCATCAAAAAGGTCATCATTGCCGTCATCATCCTCTTCCTCGGGCTATTCTTCGCACGCGCCGTCCTCGGGTCCTTCAGAAACCGGATCCTGAAACGGACGAAGCTCGAGGAAAATATCCAGTCCATCATCAGCAAGCTTATCTACTACTTCATCCTGCTCTTCGTCTTCCTCTTCGCCCTCAGGATGGTGAACATCCCGCTGACCGCATTCGCCTTCCTCGGCGGCGCCATCGCCATCGGGTTCGGGTTCGGAGCCCAGAACCTGATCAACAATTTCATCAGCGGGTTCATCCTGATGGTGGAGCGCCCAATCAAGATCGGTGATGTCATCGAGATGGACAACAGCTTCGGTGTCATCGAGAACATCGGGGCACGGTGCACCGTGGTGAGGACCTTCGACAATGCCCGCCTGCTGGTTCCCAACAGCAGCTTCCTGGAAAAGAACATCACCAACTGGACCATGCACGAACCCTCCATCCGGACCAATGTCACGGTCGGGGTGGCATACGGTTCGGATGTGAAAAAAGTGAGGGATCTCCTGTTTCAGGCGGTTCATGAACATCCTGATGTCATGAAGACCCCGGATCCGTTCGTCCTGTTTTCTGATTTCGGCGACAACTCTCTCGTATTCAAGGTGTACTTCTGGGTGTGGCTCATGCGGTGGTGGAGAACGCAGAGTGATCTCCGCTTCCGCATCGACGAGCTGTTCCGCGATGCAGGGATCGTGATCGCCTTCCCGCAGAGGGATACGCACATAGACTTCACAACCCCGCTGAAAATCGAGATGGCTGGGCAGGACAGTCCCAGGGATTCATAGGAGAAATGCTTCAGAAAAAAAGAAGGCTGCCGTCTCCGGCAGCCTTCTCTCATCATTCAGTCTTGAAAAACTAGTCGCACAGCTCGAACAGTGCAGCTGCACCCATTCCGCCGCCGATGCACATGGACTCGACGCCGTATTTGGCGCCTCTGGCCTGCATCTCGGTCATGAGCTGGGCGCAGAGCTTGGCACCGGTGCACCCGAGCGGGTGGCCCAGTGCGATGGCTCCTCCGTTGACGTTGATGATACGCTTGTCGCTGTCGGATGACCAGAGCTCCTTCTTGCCATACATCCCGATCTTCTGCAGGGAGTAGATGCACTGTGATGCAAAGGCCTCGTTGACTTCCCACAGGTCGATGTCTGACACCTTCATCTTGGCAACTTTGAGGAGCTTCGGGATTGCATAGGCAGGCCCCACACCCATCTCGTCTGGACGGCAGCCGGCAACCACGTAGTACTTGAGTTTCGCGATGGGCTTCACGCCGAACTTCTTCACGGCTTCCCCGCTCATGATGAGCGTTGCGGCAGCACCGTCCGTGGTCTGGGAGGAATTACCCGCAGTGACCGAGCCGGCTGCAGCAAATGCCGGTCGGAGCTTTGCAAGGCCTTCCATGGTGGTGTCCCTGACACCGTCATCGAAATCCTGCATGAAGGTCTCTTTCACTGTTATGCCGTTCTTCTCCTTGAACCTGACCGCAGGGACAGGAACGATCTCCTTGAACCGTCCCTTCTTCTGAGCCGCAGCTGCCTTTGCCTGGGAGTGGAAGCCGAACTCGTCCTGCATCTCTCTGGTGATCTTATAGCGGTTCGCAACGTTCTCTGCTGTCATGCCCATGGAGATGTAGACATCCGGATTCTCCTTCGCCCACTCAGGGTGAGGCCTCGGCATGTTCCCTGCCATGGGGACGATGCTCATGCACTCCACGCCGCCGCCGATTGCAACATCGCACCAGCCCGACATGATTCTCATGGCCTGGATGGCAATGGCCTCGAGCCCTGAAGAGCAGAACCTGTTGACTGTTGCTCCGCAGGTGTCATCCGGGAACTTGCACATCTGCGCGATGACGCGGCCGATGTTGAGCCCCTGCTCTGCCTCGGGGAATGCGCACCCGATCAGGACATCTTCCACATCCTTTTTATCCACCTTTTTTGTCCGTTCCATAACTCCATTCACCGCGGCTTTCAGGACATCTTCGGGCCGGGTCTGAGCCAGGGCACCCCTACCCCTCCTGCAGCCGGGAGTCCGAACTGAAGTGACGATATATGCTTCTCTCATTAGTTTACCCTCCTGATTATTTTCTCATTCTCTCGACTAGAGGAACAACGGTTTGCCCGTCTTCATAATGTGTTCAGCCATCTTCTGCGTGTTCTCGGTCTTCCAGAGGTCGACGAATGCCTCTCTCTCGAGTGTCATGAGGTGTTCCTCGGAAACCTGAGTACCGCTGAGAACATCACCACCTGCCATGCAGTTGCAGATCTTCTTCGCGATGAGCTCCATGTGGGGCGTGATGTATCCGCCGCCCTTCATATTGAGCATCTCCGCCTCGATCATGCCGATGGCTTCCCTGCCGAATACGGGGATCTTCTTCTTGAGAGGTGGTGCATACCCGTCATCCACCATCTTGAGCACTTCTTTCTTGGCCTCACCGATGAGGTTGTCCTTGTTCATGACGATACGGTCACAGTCACGGAGGAACCCGTTCTTGCGGGCTTCTGCAGCAGAGCGGGAGACCTTGGCCTGTGCCACGCTCATGAATGCCTGGATGAAGAACCCTGCATAGTCGGTGATCTTTGCTACATCGGGCTTCGCGTCTACGAATCGCCTCCAGAGGTTGATCATGCCGCATCCGCCTGGCACGAGGCCTGCACCGATTTCCACGAGCCCCATGAAGAGGTCTGAGTGGGCAACGATCTTGTCAGCCGACAAGCACACTTCGCATCCGCCTCCCAGGGTCATGCCGAAGGGCGCAGCCACAACCGGGTAGTGCGAATAGCGGGTTCCCATAATGCCCGCATGGACATTCCTGATGAACTGATCGATTTCCTTGAACTTCTTGGCCTTTGCAAGTCCGAGCATGTAGGCAAGGTCTCCACCTGCAGAGAATGCCCCGGGCATTCCACCTGCCTGGTTTCCGATCACCATGCCCACGCCGTTCTTGTCAACATACTCGCCTGCCTTGGCCATGAAATCGACCATGTTCTTGTTGATGGCGTTCATCTTGGAATGGAACTCGAGGCAGAACACGCCGTCGCCGATGTCGATGAGCGAACAGGACGGGTTCGACAGCACGACCTTCTTCTGTGCCTTGATTGTGGCCAGGCTCAGGGCCTTCTCACTGGCCTTCACCGGCTTGTAGGTTTCGCTCTTGAAATCGTAGTAGTACTTCTTGCCGCCCTTGATCTTGTAGAAGCTCTTCGCACCGCTGGCGAGCATCTTCTTGATCTTCTTGGGCACCTTCATTTTGTCTGCTTCCATCTTCTTCACAGACTGTGCAAGCCCGACGGCGTCCCAGGTCTCGAATGGCCCCAACTCCCAGTTGTAGCCCCACTTCATGGCATTGTCGATCTCGACTATAGTGTCAGAAATCTCCGGGATCCGGTTCGCGGCATAGATGAACTGGCCTGCGGTGACCTTCCACGCGTACTTGGAGCCCTTGTCCTTGCCGTACAGCACTGCCTTGATCTTATCAGGCAGGGCCTCAGCCTTTTTCGCAGCGGCCAGTGACGGATACTCGACAGCCCCATACTCCTCGTATTCTCCTGTCTTGGGATTAATGACCTTTCTGACCTTTTTCCATTCGGGAGTGATGTCCGTCTTGTAGAATCCTGCCTTGGTCTTGTTGCCCAGCAGGTTTTTACCAACCATGTCCTTCACGAACTTGGGCAGATTAAAGACAGCGCGCTCCTCGTCCTTGGTGCAGAGGTCATAGGTGTTCTGTGAAACATGGGACATGGTGTCGAGGCCGACCATGTCTGATGTCTTGAATATGGCGGTCTTCGGGCGTCCCATGGGTGCCCCGAACAGCGCATCCACCTCGGGGATCGAGAGATTATCTTCCAGCATGGCCTGCAGGCACTTGCCGATGCCGTGGATACCGATCCTGTTTCCGATAAAGTTCGGGGTGTCCTTTGCCCAGACGATGCCTTTTCCGAGCATCTTCTCACCGAACTCAGCGACGAACGCCAGCACGTCTTTCTTGGTGTTCTGCCCGGGGATGATCTCCAGGAGGTGCATGTACCGCACCGGGTTGAAGAAGTGGGTCCCCAGGAAATGCTGCCTGAAGCCGATGCTCGTCCCTTCCGACATGGCCTTGAGGGGAATGCCCGACGTGTTGGAGGAAACGATGGTGTTCTTGCTCCGAATCTTGTCGATCCTCTTGAAGAGCTGATTCTTGATCTTCAGGTTCTCGACGACGACCTCGATGATCCAGTCACATTCCTTGAGCTTGTTGAAATCGTCTTCAAGGTTTCCGGTGGAGATGCGTGTTGCATCGTCCTTGGAGTAGAAGAGCGGCGGCTTGGCCTTGAGTGCTCCTTCAAGACCAGCGTTCACAATCCTGTTCCTGGCTTTCGGATCCTTCTTCTCACCCTCTTTCAGGTCGAACGGCACTATATCGAGCAGGAGTACGTCCACACCCGCACCGGCCAGGAGAGCGGCTATGCCACCACCCATAATGCCAGACCCAATCACAGCGGCCTTCTTGATTCTTTGGACCATTTTACCCTCCTATATTGTGGTTAATTATCACTGCCAAAATGAGATGTGAATCAGTGTTCAATCTATACAAGAAAACTCAATTAGTCAACAAATGTTGATGGTGAATCGAAATTTTTTTCTTTACTTCTCGTACACGCACAGATTCCGAAATACTTGATACCATAATAAACAATGTTAATTTAGCATATTAGATCCGTTATCTGGAATTCTTCGATGCAGATAATCCGGCATACATTTCACACGGAAAATTCGGCTCTCATTCCATAATGCACCCGTGAGGACACTTCTGTCACTCATATTCATTTCTGTGTTGTGCTCGTGAAAGGCATGGGAACAAACCAGCGATACCCTTGCATCCTCACGGAAAGCTCAACCCGAGGGACGCCAGGTGAGCCTTCACTTTCTTGGCTGTCCAGCCCATACCGAGCCGTGAGCCAAGGTACACGGCAAAAAACACGCAGAGTACCTTTGAGAGTATAGCAACCTCAAAGGAGATGTGCTCGTACCCGGTGCAGTTGAATAAGAGGCCGTAGATGGCTCCCAACACGAAACCCATGAAAATCATGATCAGAAAATAGAGGAAGCCGTTGATCCCCTTGCCCTTGCCCGCGATGGTCACCGGGAGAATGCCAAGGTACATGTCTGATATCGTGTAGAGTGTCGCTGCCAGGAACGTGAAGTTGCAGACAAACATGAATGTGACAGCGAGATCGACACCCACGGCCGCAGCAGGAACAAGCCCCGAGAGATCGGGATACTCAGCCGAGAGTCTCAGCATTTCCTGGGAAAAGGCCCTGTTCCCGAGGGGAATATTGATAACGGACTGGAAGATGAAGTTGGTCAACACGTAATTTCCCCAGACGTGCCCCGTGATCGTGTTTTTCTCAGAGGTAAATTGCGCACCCTGCTGGGCAATGCATTCAAGATCCTGTCTGATGAACCGGTGTGTGATCAGATAGTGGGGAACCACGTACAGCAATGAGATTGCTACGGCAAGCACAGGCACCGGCGTCCATCCAAACCCATAGATGATGCTCACGATAATGGAGACACTCAGAAAAGCGATGGGGATTGAGGCAGGAAGAGTGCTGAGCCACGGATTCCGGGCAATTCTCTCTCCAGTGTGTGATGCTTCAGGATGCAGAATCACCTTCCCCTCGATGAATTCCTTTCTCGCTGCAAAGAGGGTTCCTGCAGGCTGAAACACGATAAATGCAAGGTAGACCGTGCTCACGAACCCTACAACAGTGAACCGCGTGTAGTCAGTCCCCATCACGTGAAAGACGAGCAGGCCGGCGAGGACGACCAGAACAGCGATCACACCGAAGCTGACAGCAGTCTGTATTCCCAGAACCTGGCCAACAGAAAATTTCTTACCGCTCTTGTCTGACATACGTCCCCCCTCGATTCAGCATGATGATCCCACACTTCCTTGGGAATCCCCTCATCACCACATTCTCACAAGTTTGCGCGTATTTCTGAACCAAGAAAATCTGC
>JBNGDS010000041.1:8743-27885 GCA_049975365.1 Desulfomonilia bacterium
GCCATCAGGTGATCGTCACGAGGGAGGATGTCCAGGGCAGATCAATAGTCATGGAGGTTCCACCTGGGGCACAAAGAAACTTTTCAGAGCTCTTCCTCAAGGTGCGGTGTTCTATCACCCGGTATTATTTTTTGATAACACCGAGCTTCAGCGGAAGCCACCAGGTGAACCCGTAGAGGATTGTTTTAAGAATCGCTCGAAGAGGGGAAAGTCCAGCCTGTCTGGCAATCCCCATGGAAATGGGCAGTTCAAGTGGATGACCGAGCACCCAGATCAGGAGTACAATTTTTGACGCCGTGTTGATGGCAGGGGGTTCATAGGGCTTCACAAGTCCACTGATGGCAAATACCCACCCTGCAAGTGCCCCAGCCATCATGAGATACCACATACCTCTGCTTCGAAGCATCACACCTCCCTCCAAAACAACATGTATCGTGATACTAGCAGAGAACTCTGCGGCACACCACGAAAAAACTGCCCGCTGAGACGATGCCGGCCCTGTTCAAGACTGCATATCACCTGTTCAGCATGGTGCGGTACAGCGCTCTGAGACCCATGTCCGCGTTCCTCTGGTAGATGCCGAAGTGAAAGCTCAGCTGGGAAGGCCCCTGATCCACGATCTCGATATTGATATTCTCCCTGTAGAGGGCATCGGCAGCTGAAGCGAGCACACCGGGAGTATCTCTCATGCCGATCCCAACGGGAGAGAGGAGGCTGATATCCGATTTGATCTCGATGAAGTTCGGGTGGAGATTCTTGGTTATGGTCTTCTTGAGGTCTTCTGACTTGTCGATGAGATCCCGCTGATCGACGATCACCGCGATGTCGTCCAGGTCGGACGGATAGTGATGCGTGTTGATACTGTAGTCCTTGAATATGTCGAGGAGTTCCTGCGTAAATCCTATGGTTTCACCGATCATATCCTTTTCAATATAGACATAGGAGAGGTCGTCCATCCTGGCAATGCCGACCGCAGTTTCTCTTGGAACACGGCTGGAGACGATCATGGTCCCCGGTGCAGTCGGATTGTTGGTGTTCCTGATATTGATAGGAATACTCTTGTTCTTGCAGTTGATCATTGCATCGAAGTGAAACACGTTGAACCCCCGGGAAGACAGGAGCCTGATCTCCTTGTAGGTAAGCTCGGGGATAACCGCTGCATCAGGGACAATTCGGGGGTCAACCTGGTAGACCCCGTCGATGTCTGTCCAGTTCTCGTAGAGGATTGCATCCAGTGCAGAGGCCACCTCTCCACCGGTGAGATCTGAACCGCCCCTGGACATCACTGCAATGTCACCTTTGAGGGTTATGCCGTAGTACCCGGGGATAATCGCAATCCCCTCTGCCGGGAGCATGTCCCGCAGGTTTGCATGCGTTGCAGGTAACACCTTGGCATTCCCGAAGCGATCCGAGACCATGAACCCGATGTCCTCCGGGAGAAACACTTCGGCATGCATACCCGTGTTCTTGAAGTATCGCGCAATGACCTTGGCATTGTAGTGTTCGCCGCGGGATGCGAAGAAATCGATGCGCTTCCTGTCCACGATCGGGCTGGTGAGATCTGATTCAAGATCACTCAGAATATCCTCGCCCTCGATTGCAAGATCCCGGACAAGGGAGATAAACGTGGCCATCACCCGTTCAAAGCTTTGCTTCGCACTGATGTCCTTGCCGCGGATCCGGAAGTGACCGCCGTCTGTGGCGATATTGAACAGGTGGTCGGTCACTTTCTCTGCATCTCCCGCATCCTTGCCCGGGGCCGAAATTACGACAAGCCGTCTTCTCGGGTCAGCCTCCACGATCTTCCGGACCTTCTCAATCTGGTCAGGGTTGGCAACAGAACTTCCACCGAACTTGCATACGATCATCGAACTCATGATTCCTCTACTCCTTTCAGGGGTAACGTGCGGCATGTGTAGCAGACTAACCAGCTGTCACTGATCGTGCCGTGCGACACTATACATATTCACCGCATCGCTGAAAAGAGGATTTCGTTGTCCGATTGGGACTGTATTCCCACCCGATACATATCCATGTCCGCTGGAATGTGCGTAGTGAAGAGGACACTCCTGCATCCCCTTATTTCCTCTTGCTTTTCAGGACAGTGCCTGTAATAACTATATGGGAAAATCCCCTATGGCAGGCATGAGGAACCTTCGAAACCTACTCCTTTTTATTGTGATCATCTTCGCAGCATACTCACTCGCGGGATTCCTTGTCCTCCCCCCCATCCTGAAATCCATGGTTGTGAAAAACCTCTCCCAGTCCCTCGACCGGCCGGTTTCCATCGAACGTGTCAAGCTCAATCCCTACAAGCTGTCTCTCACCGCTGAAGGCATCTGCATCAATGACCAGGATGGGACCAGCGAGTTCGTCTCCGTCAACGAGCTGTTCCTCAATCTTCAGAGCATGTCTGCCCTGAAACGCGCACTCATCGTCAGAGAATTGAAACTCGTCAATCCCTGCGTACACATCGTGAGGGTGAACGAAAACACCTTCAATTTCTCGGATCTCTTCGAGACGGGGAACGACTCCCACCAGGGAACCCCGCTTAAGTTCTCTGTGGAGAACATTCAGGTTTTCGGCGGGCGCATAGATGTTGAGGACACGCCGATAGGCAAGCACCACGTTGCACATGACATCACTATCGCGATCCCGTTCATATCCAACATCGACTATTTCGCCGACGTGTTCGTGCAGCCTCGGTTCGAGGCAATGGTGAATGGAAAGCCGGTATTCCTCCAGGGAGAAACCAAGCCGTTTCACGATTCCCTGGAGACCACGCTCAACATCGACTTTAAGCAGATCGATATCCCGTACTACCTCGCATACATCCCCCAGAAGTTCGGGTTTAAAATTCCTGCCGGAAGGCTCGACATCGAGGCCCTTCTCATCTTCATGCAGTACAAGGACAGAGCACCCACCCTCGAGATCGAAGGGACATGTGTTGTGAAAAATCTTGCGGTCATGGATATGCAGGATCAGCCCATGCTCGGTCTCCCTGAACTCCTGATACAGATTGCACCGTCCCGCCCCCTCGAGAGACAGATCCACGTGGAGCGGATCGCTCTGAACTCCCCTCAACTCGCTGTCACCCGCCTCGCCACAGGATCACTGAATCTGGAACTCGTCGGAGAGAACCGCCCGGAACAGGCCTCACCTGTGGAGGAAACACCAGAAACCAATCCTCTTTCCCTCGCGATTGATGCAGTCGACATAACCGACGGCAGCATCAGTTTCACGGACCTGTCCACGAGTAACCCGGTCAAGCTCGATATTGGACGTTTCTCACTGAATACCGTGGGCATTTCCACCACATCCAAAAATCCAGCTGAACTCAACCTCACCTGCACGATCGGGGAAAAGGGAAGCCTCTCGGCCCAATCCAGTTTTTTGCTCAATCCCCTCAGCGGTGAGGTGAAACTCGACCTCAGGGGTGTAGAACTTTCGTGGTTTCAACCCTATCTCTCCGATCGGTTCGACCTGATCATCAGCCGCGGCAGTGCCTCCACTACCGGAACCTGTACGTTCACGACGAAGCGAGACGAGGAGCCGAGAATTTCATTCACGGGGAATGTACAGGTCGTGCGCCTTGCCTCAGTGGACAGGGCACATGCCGAGGATTTCGCCAGGTTCAGCTCTCTCTCCGTGAAGGGTATCTCTCTCTCCACACACCCGAACATCCTTTCCCTCAGTGATATCAGCCTTGTGGAGCCATATGTCCGAATCACCCTGTTCGAAGACGGCTCACTCAACATCCGGAACATCTTTTCCACGAAAACCCGAGAGGAACAGGAAATCATGGAACCCAACGATCAGGAGCCGGAACAGGAGCCGGCATTCCAATCCGTCACGGTGGGAAAGGTCTATCTGAACAAAGGCACCATCGCCTTCCAGGACAGATCCGTGAAACCCGAGTACACATCCGAACTCTCGTATATCGACGGCTCCATTACCGGGCTGAGCTCGGAGGCGGTGAAACGGGCAGATGTGGCCCTGAGTGCCCGGTTGAACAATCACTCCCCTCTGTCCATTACAGGGTCCATCAATCCTCTGCAGGAAGATCTCTTCGTCGATCTCACGGCATCCCTGACAGACATCGATCTGAGCCCCGCCACACCCTATTCGGGGAAATATGTCGGGTACACGATCCGGAAGGGCAAGCTCTCCCTCGACCTCGACTATCTCATCGAACAAAAGACCCTTGAATCAACGAATACCATCATCATCGACCAGCTCACCTTCGGCGAACCTGTTGAGAGCCCCGACTCCATGAACCTGCCTGTGAAGCTCGCCACGGCCCTGCTCAAGGACAGGCAGGGAAGGATCAATCTCGACCTTCCCGTCACTGGCCGCACAGACGACCCGGAATTCAGGGTAGGAAAGGTCATCCTCCAGATGATCGTGAACATCGTCACCAAAGCGGCTGCATCCCCGTTCGGGGCACTGAGTGCTCTGTATCCAGGCGCTGAACAGCTCCAGCATATCGAATTCCCCTTCGGGAGCGCGAGACTGTCTGATGGATCCGAGGAGAAGATTCAGACTCTGACCCAGATCCTTGCCGATAAACCGTCACTCAGCATCGAAATCCAGGGGTCTGTGGATATGGTGCAGGACCGGCAGGCCCTTGTCACAGTAATCTTTGAGAGAAAGCTTAAGGCACAGAAGCTCGCGGACATGCTGAAAAAGGGCATGAAACCCGTTGAACTGGATGAGATCACCATTCCTGCCGATGAGTTTGAAGCCTACCTGGAAATGGCATACAAGGCCGAGACATTCCCGAAACCCAAGAACGTGCTCGGCCTCGAGAAATCGCTCCCTGCCGAGGAGATGAAGAACATGATCATGGAGCACATCACCGTTGGAGAGAGCGAGCTGAGGACCCTCGCCATGTCCCGAGCCCAGGCGATCCAGGACAGCATCGCGGGACATGAGCAGGTGGGTGCTGACAGGATCTTCCTCATCGAACCCACGGATCTCACCCCCGAGACAATCGAGGGTGTCAGCAGTGCCCGGGTTTCCCTGACCATTCAGTAGCACATCAGTGACAGGGCATCACTGATCTGTCCGGCCGGTCTCCTCTACTCGAAGAATGAGATCGAGAAGCCCCCGTTGACCGTGACTATCGATTCCGTATCAATGGTGAAGGTTCCCGGCGGCGACTCCTCAACCTCGCAGATCACGAGATCGGTGTATTCCACCCCGCCATCTGCCTCAAGGTAGGGTTCGAAGCCGACCCGGGTTATGACCTGGATATTGTTTCTCGTCTCAGATATCTCTGAAAAGCCAATCAGTTCAACACGCCCATCGATCAGGGTATCGATGTCATCGTCAGGGTCATCTTCCCAGCAGTTGTCAAACTCCCAGCTGAATCCATCTTCCGGCCCTGGGTCTGCATTCCCGCTTATATCGTCCCAGGTAAATGTTCGGGAGCCCTGCTGCGGGACCCCGGCAGGGGCTGCTCCGGCAGGGAAGGCATCGCATGTGGTGACAATTGGTGCCGGGTTGTCGATGAGGAAATCTTCATTTTCCCCGATATACCCGATTGTCTCGACAACAAAATAGATCTGCTCGACAACAAATCCAAGGACGGAATAGGCAAGACCCGCCTGCTGCTGCCAGGTTGGAGCTGTAGAGCCGAAGATCTCCTCGAAGTCATCGAAACTCAACGAGGCTGTATCGGTCCCGTTGCTTACGGAAACACCGGGAACTGGCGTGTTTTCGAGGGTCACAGTGATGGTGTCCAGCCCATCGAAAACCTGAAACACCCCGTCAGGCCATAGATCCACATCGATCTCTATGTCCTCTGTTACGGTAATGGTAAAAGATCCTTCTGGTCCGGCGATCAGATCGGAATCGATCTCAAGACCTGAACCTGCAGTGAGCGTCAGGACTTCTGACACCGGCTGGAAGGTCCCCCCGAACTGCCTTGTGTTGGTGCTGAGTACAGCAGTACCGAGCGCTCCCCCCTCACCGAGGGTTACCGTGAGATTCGGAGATTCCTGAAAGATCTGCAACCCAAAAGAGTACGAATCCAGCAGCTCGGTGACCTCATCAAAATCCTCATCACCATCGCTGCTGCTGCCGCATGATGAAAGCAGAATACCCGCACCCATCAAGATCAGCCCCATTACCAAGACTCTTTTCCAGCCCTCTACACTCATTGGTCTCCTCCTTTGAAAAATGTGTACATAAGCCAGACCGGTGTATTTTGAATTCATCCTTTAGTGTGAACCAGACCTGTACTCAGGCACGGTACAATCACACCGGTACCAGTGCCCGGGCTGAATCATCCGCTCAGCACTGGTTTTCTCTTCTGCTCCATAGTACCCGGATTCAGTCAGGATATCAACACGTGAGGTGCATTTTTCCTGGCTCTTCCCCGATTGAAAATCCATGACATGAACCCTTCCGGGATGTACCTGCGTGCTTTCCAATGCATTGCTCCCCCGGGGGGTTTCTCTCGGCTCTGAGAATATGTTCTCTTCAGTGTTCAGGAAGCTGTACCTCCTCGATGGTGTTGAGTGAAACATCCACGTGATCTCGTGTGGTCGAGGTTGACAGATCAGTGGGTTCAATGTCAGTCTGGACTCGGGTCCCATGAGTATCACCATATTCACGACATATCCGTAAGGAGGCATCATGAGAGTCATTGTTATCGGCGGTGATGCGGCGGGAATGAGTGCCGCCAGCCAGGTCAAACGCCTGAAACCGGAGTATGAGGTCGTTGTCTTTGAGCGGGGGAAGTACATCTCGTATGCAGCCTGCGGTATCCCGTATTTTATCTCTGGTGCCGTCAAGG
The DNA here is from genome assembly GCA_049975365.1 of Desulfomonilia bacterium. GTDB lineage: Bacteria > Desulfobacterota > Desulfomonilia > UBA1062 > UBA1062 > DSBG01. The sequence continues at coordinate 15,546 of JBNGDS010000041.1, forward strand.
ACATGGACAGTCTGATCGAGGTCACCCCTGAAGAGGCGAGGGAAAAACGCAAGGTCGATCTGAGACTCGGCCACACTGCTGTTTCCATCGATCCCTCGAATCACACGGTGACCGTTGAATCAGATGGCTCTCATTCTCTCGAACCCTTTGATCGGCTCCTCATCGCGACCGGTGCCCGTCCCCAGACCCTCGGGATTGACCTGAGCAGATATCACAATGTGTTCACCATGAACGACCTGTACGATGCAGAACGAATACACCATTTTCTTGCAGCACACAGGCCTCGGAGCGTCGCGGTTATCGGTGGCGGGTATATCGGGCTCGAGGCCGTCGAATCATTTGCCGAACAGGGGATCAGCACGATGCTGGTCCATCGACGCGAAGACCTTCACCGGGCCTTTGAGAAAGAGCTCTCCGACATCATCAAGGAAAAACTCTCTGAAAAAGGAGTGATCCTCAACCTGGGGCAGCCGTTCAACGGACTGGAACAGAAGGGGGAGAAGATCGGGATCGTCCGAGAGAGTGATGTCCTCGAGGTGGATGCCGTCCTGCTGGCCATCGGCGTGGAGCCGAACAGCGGTATCGCAGCAGATGCGGGCATCCAACTGGGAGTCAACAAGGCGATCCGGGTCAACGAGTTCATGGAAACCACTGCCGAGACGATCTATGCTGCGGGCGACTGCGCAACATCATCACTGGGCAGCTTCGGGCTCGACGTCCATGCCCCCCTTGCTCTGAAGGCGAACAAACAGGGAATGCTCGCAGGAATGAACATCGCGGGAGAGAGGGAGTCCTTTGCAGGGGTACTCAACACATCCATCACCAAGATATTCGACCTCGGGGTGGCACGTACGGGACTTTCGTTTGCCCAGGCTCAGGAACTGGACCTGGACCCGGAGAAGATCCTCGTTCAATCGAGGGACCGGGCACGCTACTACCCCGGGTCATCCCGGATAACCTCACTGGTGATCATCAGCAGAAAGGACCGCCGGGTACTCGGCGCACAGCTGGCAGGGAAGATCGAATCGGTCAAGCGAATCGATGTCTACACCACTGCGATCTACAACCACATGACCATCGATGAGCTCTTCAATCTCGACCTTGCATACGCCCCGCCCTTCTCCCCTGTGTACGACCCTGTGCTGCTCGCTGCACGGGTCGCACGGAAAAAGGTGTAACCTGGATGGTCATTGGTCCATGCGCAAAGAGCGCGTGTGGACAAAAAAATGCATTACATAAAAAGGGGCTAAAGAGAAGGGCATAGGAAAAACTTGATATAAAATATATGCGTATCCTGGGAAAAGTCAATGCCCCCCTCTGGCAGTTGCTGTCAGTGCATTGATTTCCTTCATAGATTTATGAAAAAATCGAATCCGCTTTCGTGTAGAATTTCCCATCCCTGACTCTCTGCTGCTCCTTCTCAGGGCAAACCTTTTCCACTTCTACCATCGGTTGTAGTGAATACGCTCCGGGAGAAACCTGTCCTTGTGTTTCCCCTTTTTCCTGGGATACCCCATAGGCACGAGGGCCAGGGGCAGTACGTGCTCAGGTAATCCCAGGAGCTTCTGCAGACCCTTCATCCGCTCTTCCTGGGGGAAGATGCCTGCCCACACAGCACCGAGCCCGAGGGCATGGGCTGCGAGCAGGATGTTTTGTGTCGCTGCACTGCAGTCTGCGATCCAATACCCGTGGGCAGCCCTCTCAAGGGTACTATCCGCGCACACTGCAATGACAACGGGTGCCTTCAGCACCATCTCTGCATAGGGGTGAAACGTAGGTACCTGCTCGAGGATATCCCTGTCCGTGATGACCACGAAGTGCCAGGGCTGTTCGTTCTTCGCGCTCGGCGCATTCATGGCTGCACGCAGCACCTTCTCCAGTATGTCATCGGGTATGGGTGTGTCTTCGTACTCCCGGACGCTCCTCCGTGTGTGAATTGCCTCGAAAACATCCATGGTGAAAACCTCCATTGGGTGATGGTATCTTCCGTGTGTACTGTTCGTGATCCTGTGTTTGAATTTCCTTTTTTTCTCTCGTATCAGTTCTCTGCACTGACAATCCACCCCCAGCCCAGCATACTTCCGCTGCCTCGTCCGGGCATGGGTCTGCAGTGTTACAGATCAATGCCGATGACCCTGCGCATCAGGAATCCGATGATAAAACTGATGGCGGCCACGCTCAGGCTCAGTGCAGCCATCTCCAGGAACCGCCCTCTGAAGGGAACCTCCTGCACAACTGAGACATAGAAGGTGAAGAATGCGATGATCAGTATGGCGGCACACAACGTCAGACCAAGACAGATGAAATAGTTCGAGATGAGCAGGTACGGCATGATCAGGATCATCACCGTGATGATGTAGGCAACCCCGGTGTAGATGGATGCCCTCAGCGGGTTTTTGTCCGTGTCCTCGGCCTTGGTGGAGAGGTATTCCGACGCCCCCATGGAAAGTGCGGCTGCAATACCCGTTATGGAACCGGTCAGCGCTATGAGCCTGGTATCCTGCAGGGCCAGGGTAAACCCGGCCAGTGCCCCGGTGAGCTCCACCAGGGCATCGTTCAACCCGAGCACGATGGAACCTGTATAGCGGAGCCGCTCCTCGTCGAGAAGCCTGATCAGTGCAGATTCGTGTTCACTCTCGTCTCTGGCGATTCTCTCCGCTTCCGGGAGTACATCCTTGAGCTCTGCGTAGTTGTCACTTGCATCATCCTCTCCCCGCTCCATGAGCTTGATGCCGAAGGTGATCCCAAATATAAAGGCCAGCGCAGAGTAGAAGAAGATCTTAAGCCGGTCTGGCTTGACATCACGCTTGGTGTATGAACGCCACACCTGGGAGTGATGGAGTTCCTCCCGTGAGATCTTTTTCAGGATCTCTTTATTCTCAGGGGATTTCTCCCGACGGGCGAGAATATCGTAAATCTCGTGTTCCGTGATTTCATTCTTCTGAAAGGTCACAAGCCTCTTGAGAATCTCATCGTTCATGTCCATGTCCTTTCCGTGAGCAGATCCAGGGCAGTGTTCCTTGGATTATTTCCGTTACGTACATCCTGGTGGTCCCGTTCACCCGGCTCGAAGCCATGAGCACACTCTTCTCCTGTTCTCTCTGGAACAACCGGAACCACGAGAGCACACTATTCCCTCCCGGTGTACCGGAAATCGAAGCCGTATGCATGGAGTACTTCACCGGTGCCACTGTCACGGATCGTGTATGTATCTCCCCTGTTCCGTCCCAGTCCCATGACAACTGCCTGTTCATGGTCAATGGGGTCGAGGGCAACTGTCAGGGGAGCGTCTTCATGATCAGAGACAACAACATCGGCAAGGAGGAACCCATCTTCCATGCGCAGGGTGACACTCTTCACGTAGAGGCCGTTGTCTCCGAGGTTGATGACGGAATACCTTCCGAGCCTCTGCTGCCATGCCCCGGGAATCTCCACCCGCTCGATCCGTGATCCGATTCGTGTGCGGGTATTCCCCTCCCTGTTCACGATGATCCTGTGACCCGACGCATCTTCAAAGGATATGCTCATGCTGTCCAAGGGTGCTCTGCTCCAGGGAAGAAATCCAAGGAGCAGGTATTTCATTCCGAATGTCCCGTCCTGCCTCGGGAACAGGATGAAGGAATCCCCCCGAATCGATGTCACGAGCCTGCCCCCCTTCTTCTTCAGGGAGAGGGAACCGACTATGGTGTCGTAGGTTCCCTCGAACTCTTTCAGCCTCTGCTCAGGGATATTCGCCTCGGGATCAGGCTCCTGTTTCTCGGGGATTTTTTCGCCGCTCTTGAGTTCATGGAGGGACTCCAGTGCCTCCATGCAGATCTCGCCCGAGGCATGTGCCCCTTCGACACAGTTGGTCATAACGATCACTGCGATCTTCTCCCCCGGCACGGCATACAGATGACTGTGAAATGAGACAACGCCACCGCTGTGGCCCACGATCGTTCCCATCCCCTCTTTTTCCTGGATCAGCCAGTTCAGGCCGATCTTCGTGTCTGCATCCAGGGGAGTGTCCGTAGTCTGTACCCGCAGCATTTCCTCGAGTGTTTCAGGCTGAAGAATCTGGGTTCCTGCCGAGCTCCCCTCTGCAAAAACCATGCTGATAAACCGGCTCATGTCGGCAACACTGGAATAGAGGGATCCTGCGGGCATGTCGCGCAGGAGGAACTGCTCCTGGACATCCCCTTCGGCATAGGATCGGGCCAGGAGCCCCGACGCGTCGCCGCTGCGGGTGAACGATGACCGGCTCATACCCAGGGGGTGAAGAAGTTCCTCGTGCATGTAGCTGGAGAATTCTCTCTTGCTCGCGGTTTCCACCAGGAGGCCCAGAATGCTCACTGCAATGTTTGAGTAGCAGAATACGTATCCGGGCGGGAATGCCGTGTACTCATCGTGCAGCCTGGAAACAAGCCCTTCGAGACGTTCCGGAGATCGGGCGAACATGCCGTTGAGATAATCTGTGGGCAGGCCCGAATGATGGGTCATGATGTGTCTCGGTGTGATGGCAGATGAGTTGGGATAGCGGGTTCGCATGGAGAACTCCGGCACATAGGTCACAAGGGGGGCGTCGATGTCCACCTTCCCCTCCTGTGCCAGCTTCATTACCGCGGTTGCCGTAAACAGCTTGGAAATCGATCCCACACGGTACACGGTATTCTTGGTGGCAGGAACATTGTTTTCCTTGTCTGCATACCCGAAGCCTCTGGCCCAGAGAAGCTCCTGGACGTCAACAAGCGCGATGCTCAGCCCGACAATGTCGTTGGTCTTCATGGATTTTTCAATGTAGGTGCTCAGGTACCTGGTGATGTCTGTTGAATCCGTCCGTGTAAAATCAGGCCTTGCAGGCAGTGATGCGCATCCCCAAGCCAGCAGGGCTGAAACGACCAGGATACACAGAGCGGCAGCCTGACCTCTCCACTTCCTCTTCATCTTCATGGACATCCTCGCATTGAATTCCATTGGTGCAAGTATACCAGAACAGATCACCGAAGACTCGTTCTTTTTCCAAGAAGTTGTTTTTATCTTGAGTTGACAAGACCACTGTTCAAGACTAATTGACCAAGTAGTTCATGGAGTTGTTGTATGAGAGGTTGTCATGAAGGAGGCCACACGCATAGCCTGCATGGCTGCCTTGACATGTATGGGATAACCGTAAACAGAGGAGGGTTCTATGACAGAGGCAACTTTACAGGCATTCGAAGGGCTCAGGGATCTTTCCATGGTGAAGTGGTACATCATCACGCTTCTTGCAATCGTGTTCTACATCTATGTCAAGGAGATCAAGCTCGCCAAGGAGACCGGAAACTGGAATGCTGTCCTGGCCGGATTCACCATCTTCGGGGTCGACTTCTTCAATGAGACATGGAACGGCTGGATCCTGCACTTCACCCAGCGATCAGCCTTCTGGACCACCCCCGGGGACACGGCCCTGCGCACCATGGTGGGGTGGAACATCGAGATCATGTTCATGTTCCTGCTCTTGGGAATCGTCTTTTACCACACCCTGACCGAGGGCAAAAAGATCAAGATCCTGGGGCTTCCTGAAATGTGGTTCTGGGCAATCGGCTATGCGATTTTCTGTGTGTTCGTCGAGTGCCTGCTCAATATCGGCGGTCACCTCGTCTGGGAATATCCCTGCTGGTATCTCTCCTTCAAAGGCGTCTGGCTGATCTTCCTCATCGGGTACTTCCACTTCTTCTGTGCCGCCATCTGGGTGATCACTCGCAAGACCCTGAAGGCAAAAATCCAGATCGTGGCATTCATCTACGCAGTGCCCATCATCATGAACGTGCTCGCCTTCGGCTTCTGGGGGTGGAATTACTGAGCTTTGCCTGATCTGCCGCAAGAACGGACCGCTGCACAGGACCGGGGCCATCCCGTTCTGTCAATACACCCTTCCCAGGTAGAAATAGGCTGAAGTGTTGCCGCCCTCTGCATGTCCGAGCCCGAGGTGCACCGGCCCGAGGATCGTGTCCGCCGCGATGAAAACACTCCCCGCAGCGATGAGGTCCCCCGTGCTCCTGTCGGACCGACTCTCCCAGACGTTCCCCGCTTCGATGGAGGCACCGGCATAGATATCATTGCCCATAAATGCAGCGAGTCTCAGGAGGCGATAGAAATAGATCACCTGCCCGAGGGCGAGGTGCTGCCCGTACAGCTGGTTCGGAGCGAACCCGGAGAGGTTGAGGAATCCCCCGAGAAAAAATCCCTGGGCAAGCGGGTCGGAGCTGTCGATCACGGTATCCCACCTGCCGGAGAGGATGAGGGTGTGCCTGTCAAGGGTGAAGGGCTTCAGGATGCCTGTCTGCACGAGTTCATAGGTATCCTCCGAGCCCATGTAGTGCCTCCCTGCCAGGAACGTCGAAACGACCCGCACGCCCTGCCGCGGGAATGCTGTGCTGTCCAGCCTGTCGATATCGAGACTGAATTTGAAGGCCCCCTTGTTATACCTGTTCTCCTGCAGGGAGGGATCCCCGATCTCGAGAGAGGAATCGCTCGTTCCCCTGAGCACCCCGAACCTGAACTCACCGTGTTCTGCCAGCTGAATCCCCACGTCTATACCACCGGTGAGATCCTCGATCTCATACTGGGCGACCCTGCTGCTGCCTTCATACAGATCCAGGGGTAACAGCCGGTATTCACCGTATGGTGCAACGAACACTCTCCAGGTATACGGGTCAAGCGGCTGATAGAATTCCGTGAACACCCTGCGGTTCCTGCCGAAGGTGATTTCGTTCTTCCACTCTGCACCTAGCCTGTTCAGCCGAAAGATGGTGTAGTTGAGGAGTACCGCATACCTGCTGTCCCCCTCGAAGTTATCCGCAAGCTCGAGCCCCAGTCGTATCCTGTGCAGGGGGACCCTCTTCTCTATTGCCTCCAGGAGCAGTCCTGTCTGTCCATCACGCTCGATGCGTTCGAAATCGATATCCTCGAACTCGGCCTGGTCATAGAGCTGAAACACGTCATAGGCAAGGAGATCCACGTTGAACCGGCTCTTGAACTGCTTTTCCATGCGCGTGCGGATTCTATCCGAACTGATGAGCGATGGTTGCCTCACCTCAACGAAATCTATCTCCTCGATCCTCTGGGTCTTCTGTAGCTGTTCCTTCCTGATCGAACGGTATTCCTCTTCATCAACGGCATAGCGCCTCAACGCTCCTTCAGCATCCAGCGCAGCCTGCCTGCCGATCTCCTCTGCCTCGATCATTCGATCGAAACTTGCAGCCGTGATGTCCCCGAGCTCCGGCACGATGAGCAGGTCCCCGAATTCAAGGTTTTCAAGCTGAGTTGCCACAGTGCGGTTCGTGAGAATATTGGTCATCTGATCACCGATGTCGAGAAAACTCTTCAGTTCCTCCTTTGATTTGAGGGGGCTGCCGATGTTCACCGCGATCACCACATCCGCCCCCATCTGCTTCACCACGTCCACAGGAAGATTGTCAGCGACCCCACCGTCCACCAGGTACCTGCCTTCCACCTCAACAGGAGAAAAGATGCCCGGTATTGCCATGCTCGCCCGAAGAGCCCGGGCGAGATCCCCATGGGAAAACACAACGATCGCACCGGTCTCGATATCTGCAGCAACAGCTCGAAACGGGATGGGAAACTCATTAAAGTCGTCGCCTGCATGCAGGGTGAGAGATCGAAGGGTAAGATCGAGCCGTTTCCCTGCAAGCACACCTCTCGGCAGGCGGAATCCGTGCTCGGAATCCATCTCGATACTCACCAGGTAGTTTTCGGGTCCTTCCTTCCGACGGTAGACCTGGTCCTGCCGGGGGAGCGTGTCCGTGAAAATACCAACCCAGTCGGTCTCGACTGCGATCCGTTCCAACTCCTCGACAGGCACGCCGATTGCGTAGAGCCCTCCTACAATGGCACCCATGCTTGTGCCCGCGATGTAATCGATGGGTATGTGCAGTTCTTCGAGAACTTTCAGCACGCCAACGTGTGCAGCACCCCGCGCCCCTCCACCGCTGAGCACGAGGCCGACCTTCGGCCGTCTGCCATGGTCTGCTGCGAAAAGAAGTCCGGGGAGCATCACGAGAGAAAGGAACAGCAGGATGATGTACCTTTTCCAGGAGCACAGTGTGCAGCGTGTCGTCAACGAACTCCCTCCGTCATCATTCAACTATCTTCAGGATTCTCGGCTGGGCCCTGGGTGGTCGAGGCGGGGCTGCCTTCGGATATCCCAGGATAATGGGCGCCATGATCCTGTGCTCGTCGGGAAGGCCGATTTCTTCACACAGGTCCGGATCCTTGATGTAGGCCCCGAGATCCACCCAGCAGGTCCCAAGGCCCCGTTCGGCAGCCGAAAGCATGAAGTATGCAGCCGCAAGACTGCAATCTGCAGGCACGGAGTGAACGACTTTCGGCCCGGTGATGTACACCAGGCACGGGGCATTGTAGAACACGTTGAACTCCTTGTTCTTCAACACAGGCCGGTACATCCGCAAAATAGGTGATCTGATGATCTTCATGTCCTCCAGGAGGTTCTTCTTGCTCTCGTCTGACAGGCGCCTGATGAGGTCCTTGTCAAGAATCACGATAAACCCCCACGGCTGACGGTTGCCTGCGCTCGGTGCCTCGCATGCATCAGCGATGAGTTCCCGCACCAGAGAAAGGGGAACTTCCTTGTCCTCATAGTCACGGATCGATCGACGTTTCTGTATCAGGGTGTGAAAATCTCCCATGCACACCTCTCACTCACTCTGCAGTCACGAATCACCCCGGCTGCAGCTCATCGTTCCTGGATATGCCCCACGAACATTCCATACCCGCTGTGTGTCCTGAATATCACCCCATCCTCGGAATCCGAACAATCACGGGACAGGCTCTCTGGGCACTCGGGTCAAGCAGGATGGTGCCTCCATGGTCTGAAATGATCTTGTGTGCAACGCCGAGAAACAGGCTCATGCTCCACGGTTTTGACACCATTTCTGCCTCGTAGAGAGCGCAGAACTGCTGATTCGGATCGCTCGCACCGAAGATCGCATCCACGTATTTTCCATGATCCCTCAGTGCAATGGGGATTGCCTTGCCCTGGGGAAGGGTGAACAGCATCTCCTTGATCACCATGGAGAATGCCTTCTTCACGAGGTGCGCATCCAGTGGAATCATGACATTGGACGTGTCCACATCAACGCGCGGCTCAATCTCCTTCTTCTTGAACTCCTCGTTGCATTCATCGATCACGTCACTCAGAAGCTGGTCGATCCTGTGCAGGTGTTTGTCCGGGAATGGGATCTTCACGAAATCATCGACTTCCGTGAGCACCTGCTCTATCCGTTCGACTGAAGAGAGGATGGCATCGTACTCCTCGCCGCGCTCCTGTTCCGGAACCGTTCGTGCCAGTTTCCTGACCATGCCTCCAAGAACCATGAGCGGGTTTCTCAGTTCGTGGGCCATGGCCTGGGCCAGGCGGACATACGCGGCGCTGCGTTCCGTCTCGATGAGCCTGGCCTCGGTCTTCTTCAGGGAGTCCACTGCATTGCTGTAGTGCCCCTTCAGGTCTGTCCACAGACGGGCATTCTCAAGGAGCGGGGCAACAATGGATGCGATTCCCTTGAGGAAAACCAGATCTGCCTGGGTATAGGCACCGGGAATATTCCGGTCCAGGTACATGAGCCCGTAGATCTGCTCGTTGTAGATCAACGGAACACACAGGGCACACCGGATCTTGAGCTCCATGATGCTCTCCTGGACACCCAGGGACATGTCTCCAAGGGCATCTTCAAGAAGAAGGGAATCACCGCAGGAAAAGACCCTTTTTGTAATGCTTGTGCTCAAGGGGATCTTCTGCGAAGGCGGATCCACCAGCAAGGGATGGAGTGACCCATCTTCCCCAAACAGGGCGATGTATCCCCGATCCTGGGAGAAAATCTCTTTGAGCCGAGAGAAGATCCTCATGCCCAGCACCGGTATATCCTGGTTTCCGGTGAGTTCGGCCGTGATTTCATAGATGATCCTCAGCCTCTGATGATCGAGCGCTGCCTCACTCCTGCGATCGATGGCATGCACGACTACGGTCTGTTCGGTGATGTCGTTCCCTGCGTCCTCCAGGATCACGTGCACCTGTCCGAACTGGAGTTCATCACCGGCGGTGAGTTCAGTTCTGCTATTGATCCGTTCCCCATTCACGAACACGCCATTGACGCTCCCGAGGTCCTCGATCCACATTCTGTCGTCTTCCCCGGTGATCAGGGCATGGGTGTGGGAGATCGTCGTGTCGGCAAACCTGAGGTCGGCCTCCTTCCCGCGCCCTAGTGTACAGGGCAGGTCAATCGGGTGTCGCTGGCCGCTTGTCACCTCCGTGAGAACGATCGATTTCTTCATGGTATGTAAGTATAGGCGAATCGTTCGTAAATACAAGCCGGTTCAAGAAAGAGAGCCTCTTGAGACGCGATCCTTCCCCTTCAAGATCTGAACGAGGTGAAAGGCCTGATGGCCCCTGTGCAACACCTGGTGAGAGGCGACGCCACCTGCTTTCATCGCCACAATCTGGTGTGAGCTCACGAGGCTCGATGGTCTATTTCAACCGATACCAGCACACATACCACCTGCGGAACTGCTCATCGATATGCACGAGCGTCACATCTGAGAAGAGCACGCAGTTTTTGTAGGTCGTGGCAAAATCCCTGGTCAGTGCCCCGTGCTCTTCACTTCCCCCCACTGCAAGCTCCTCTTCTTCTTCCACAAACCCATGGGCACCGCAGGGACAGAAGCACGACCAGTTTCCCGGATCCTGGGAATCCACTTCATACCTCCTCCCGCAGAAGGCGCAACTCACCACGATCTGATCCATGAAAGGACTATGGGGTGATTGTCCTGGGGTTGTCAACGAAGGATCCATTTCCTGTTCCCTTTGGGTTTCCCTGCAGCGTCTCGAGAGTAAAAGAACGCGTGTGTGGATCACCCTGAGCCATTCTGTTCTGCTCGTTCAGGTGCGTTTGAAACGTCAGACGGCTCCTCACCTGGGCCTGCCTGGAAGAAAGAATTCGCACTTTCCTCTTGTATTTTCTCAAAGATTTATTATAATATGATATTACAATAATTTCTCTTTTTAAGTGTTCTGGATTTTCTTGTTGTTGAACTGGTGGTCGATCATTCAATGTACTGTTCATGCCGCTGCTGTTGATGTGTCGGCATGGCTGCGGGAGACTCACCTGTCGTCTTCAGCAGACTTCAATGCAGTGTGATAGCCATCCTGAAATGTCCGTTCATTGACTGCTGTTTCACATGGTATCATTGGGTTGGGAAAGAAGGAACGTACGGCAGCATGATGGTTTCCTCACAATTGAGGAAAGGAGGGTGAAGGATATGAAGGAAGATCAAAAAATTTATCAGAAAATGGTGGACCTGATCCAGGAGAATGCAGACACTCTCACACGGCGTTTGATGAATGACATCCTCAACAACGAAAAGACAAAAGCCTACCGGTTTCTGCCTGAGAAAGAAGTCTATTCACGCGTGTATGACGTATACAGACGGCTCGATTCGTGGCTCAGCAAGGACAAGGAGAGAACAGGAATCAAGGAGCACTACATAGAACTGGGCAAGAAACGGTTCGAAGAAAGCATCCCCCTGAACGAAGTAGTGATGACTCTCCTCCTGATCAAACGGCACCTCTGGCTCTTTGTCCTCGAAAACCAGCCAGACCAGTCTGCCTTTGAGCTCACCTTGTCGCTGGAACTGAACAACAAGGTCGTTCTGTTTTTCGACCGGGCAATCTACTACACGGTGACAGGGTATGAAGAATCCATGAACAGAGAGCTCGCCAGCAGAATGAAATTCTTCCATTCACAGTCGGAAGAGAGCCACCACCTGTGGATGGCCCCGCGGAAAATCAGCCGCGAGACGCTCACCCAGAAGGAGATGTTCAACCGCAAGCACTGAGCGATCGGCTCCCGCATCTTGCTTCCGGGATGGTTCCCGGCACGTGAAGGGAACCATCTATCCGGTTATTCTTATTTACGATATGCTTCCCTCACGTCAGCATGAGTGTGTTGGCTTGGGATGAACGGTGGTACGATCACTCCCCTTGATCCTGTACCTTCACAATCCGCTCTTTAAGCATCTGTATGAATGAGGTTCTCTGCCAGCAGGCCATGTTGGAGAATTTCATCGAGGTATTCCAGGAGTTCTGCTTCGGATGCACGCTTCTGGTGAACCAATGCTGCACCGTATTCCGCCATACCCATGCAGATGTACCCTGTCAATACAATGTCGATATCATCCCGGACATAACCCTGGGCATGTAATCGTCTGAGATCGTGTATGATCGGATCGACAATCTGTCGTACAACCTGCTCGAACTTCTACGTGAAGGCCGACTTTTCTCCCTCTGACA
>JBNGDS010000042.1:0-27856 GCA_049975365.1 Desulfomonilia bacterium
GTCGGACTTCGAATCCGCAGGTCGGGCGTTCGAGTCGCCCCGGGCGTGCCAGATAGATATGGAGTATGGGCCATTAGCTCAACTGGCAGAGCAACTGACTCTTAATCAGTAGGTCCTAGGTTCGAGCCCTAGATGGCCCACCAGTCAGGAATCCGGGGAGCATGTGCTCCTCGGATTCTTTTTTCTACACAGAGAATCCATCATCCACGAGCGCACGGTTCGATGTCACTTTTTGTTCAATCGTGAGGGCATCCATTGAACATTCCGTTCAATGAACCGTCTGCAGACAGACGGCAAGATATTCATGCAGGAAGATGTATGCTTTTGTAATGTTTATTGTTATAGTCTCTTCAGGGGTGATCCTGTGGTGTGGCATGTCTATTGCTTTTTCCTCTACGGAAATGAGTGACCAATCACTCAACAGGATGACACCAATTTTCAGAAGAAAGGAGATATCTATGTTTCCCAACACAACCAAAGTCTTATTCATGTTTTTCACCATTGTGGCGCTCTGGCTTCTGTCTTCGCCATATGCCTTTGCAGCCGATGTGATTCCAGAGCAGGCCTCTCTCCTCAAGGTCATTTTCTCCGTTGGTGCCATGGTCGGTGCAGGGTTTGCCATCGGTCTTGGGTGTATCGGAGCTGGTGCAGGAATCGGTTCCGCTGCAGCAGGAGGATCTGAAGCAGTCGGGAGAAACCCCGCAGCCCAGGGAAAGATCATGATGACCATGATGGTTGGTATGGCCATGGCCGAGTCTATCGCGATCTATGCACTGGTTATATCGCTCATTCTTCTCTACGCAAATCCCTATAGAGTTTTCGTATTTGGATAAGGTATTGCTGGAAGAGCACGGAACAGAACGTTTCAGACAATAAGGGGGAAAAATGCCTGAGTTAAAAAGAGAAAACCGCATTATAACGGTTGCTAGGTTATTTTTTCTGCTTCTGGTAATCCCCTTATTATTGATATCTTCCCTTATCGCCTTCAGCATTTTCCGTATTGGCGGAATATCCAAGATCGACACAGTCTCTCTTCTGGACAAGACATCACAGCAGGAAATCAGCGTGCGTGCCGTCGACCTGGCACAATCCATTGCCGAATTCCTGAATGAACGGCAGAAGGACGTGTTGATTGCCACCATTCTTTCTCCATCGAACAAGACCTACAAAGAGTTTCTGGACACAAAGACGAATGCAGTCTGGGTCAAGAAAGATGGAAGCATCGTCATGGAGCACCTGCCACTGTATACAGAGATCTCTCTCATTGATGAGAAAGGACAAGAGCTCATCAAGATTGCCCAGGGAAAGATCGTGCCTCAGGAAGACCTCGTGAACGTGAGCGATCCTACCAACACGACCTACAAGTCTGAAGACTACTTCCTGCAGGCAACGAGGTTGAACAAGGGCGATGTCTACTTTTCTCCTGTCACTGGGTGGTATCTCAACAAGGAAGAGTTTAAAGAAGGGAAGAGATTCAACGGGATTATCCGAATGGCAACACCGCTATTCGACAAGCAGGGATTCACCGGGGTGGTAAGTCTTGCCCTTGATGTGCGCCACCTCATGAAATTTACCGACAATATCATACCGACGGAGACGGACTATGTCATCGAGTCAGATTCGTCTACCGGAAATTATGCATACCTTGTCGACAACATGGGCTTTGTCATCTCTCATCCAGATGATTATCACATACGAGGCCTGTACAGGGACGGTACTCCCGTACCCCCTCTGACCTCGGAAAACTATGAGGAGATGGTGGCAAAGGGAGAAGAGGTGCTGAACCTCAATGAGTTGGGCTTTCTCGATCCTGTTCTCCCTGAGATTGCACAGGAAGCATCCCTGGGCAAATCCGGCATCAAGACATACAAGTTCGAGGGCCACACCAAGATCCTGGCCTATGCCCCGATCCCCTTCTCCTCAGAGCAGTATCTGAGACCAGGAGGGTTTGGGTGGGTCGGAATGGGAGTTGACGTCGATAAGTACAATGAACAGGCTTCCATCGCGTCTGAAAGACTGGAGCGGGAATCACAGGCCTGGTTGTCGACAGTCATTCTGATCATCATTGTCGCGATGATACTCCTCTTCTGCATTGCTGCAATACTCTCGAGGGGAATCAACAGATCCATACAGTCAGAGGTTCCCCCAGAGGCCATGAGACCTGCACGCTATGACGATGAAGATTGATCGGTAGGCGGAATCGAGAACGGGGTCCCGATGGTATCAACGGGGCCCCTTTTGTATCTCTCCTCGTTCGAGGCGTGAGTCCTGAGGGCATGATCCACCGGTATTCCTCCACGACACGCATGTATCACTGACACCCGGTAGCAAGACCTGCCGGCATCTCCCCGGCTCAGATCGATGCCGTTCTTTTCCGGGGTAGAATCACCTCGTTAACGTGGAGGGACGCCCTGTTCGCCTCTCGTCATGGAAGGCAGAATGATGATGACCTTCCCGTGAATTCCAAAGGCTTCGTTCACCTTCACCCTGTCTGAAGCAGGATGCTGAAGTCGGCGTGATGGATGTGATGGGGAGGAAACATTCACAGACGAACTCGGGTAGAGTTTAGAATGGGAGAGACGCACACGAATACAAAAAAATCACGAGCTGCTCGATTCAACGGCCCGTGATTGTGTCTGTACACTCCCTGGTAATATGCCGGCAGGCATCCCTGTGAGAGCAGGGCCTCACAGGGAGAGGGACCTTGTCTTTTTATGTGTGGGGTCGCATCATTTGGTACTATAGTGTCAGCTGATGAAGTTCTTCACTGCTTCGATCATCGGGGCGGTAAACAGAGCCACAAGCACAGCATACAGGGCGAAAGAACCGACTGCCTCACTGAGATAAATCTTTTCATACCGGTGCTTCAGAGAGATGATGGTGAGTCCGCCCATGATCAGGCATCCGAGATGGAAATACGGGAAGCTCCCATCAGGTGCTGTTGCATGAGCTGCACATGCGAATGACCCGGTGATCAATACTACGAAGAACGCTACACTCAATGTCTGAATCATCTTTTTCATTGTCAGGGCCTCCTTTTTTGTATTCCTGCATTCCCCATAGGAAGAAGCGTGCCAAGTATGGCATGAGAGCACAATATTTTATAACATGTTGATATTAAATTATTTTATAGACATCAATCCTGGATTCTCCCATGAAAAAAAATACTATTCACTCAGCGTGATTAAAAGAATTGTGTAGGTGGATTCAATGAAACGTTTAATCGGGAGGGGTTTTCGGGGAGAACCCGTTCGAGATCACTGAACTGTCATTCCCGTTCATACACGATGCCGTATTTTTCCAGTTTTCGTTCAAAGGTCGGCCGGGAGATTCCCAGCAATTCGCAGATCTCACCCTTATTCATATTCGTTTCCCTGATGACTCTTCGAATATGGAGCTCTTCAACCTCATCGAGGGTCAGGATCCTGCCCGTGGCATCGCGGTAAAAATCATAGTCAGAATCTTCCCGAGGCGATGGCCCGGATTTCTCGTGCAGATCCGGGAAATCGCTCTTCATGAGCACCTGACCCTTTGCAACCACTGCGGCCCGGACAAGGAGGTTTTCCAGCTCCCGTATGTTCCCGGGCCAGCTGTACTGCATGAAGATGTCCAGCACCTCATCGGAAATGCCCACGATATTTTTGTGGAGCTCCAGGTTTATCTTGGCGACCAGATAATCCAGGAGTGGTTTCACGTCCTCCCTGCGCTCCCTCAGGGGGGGTATGGTAATAGTGACGATATTCAACCGATAGTAGAGATCGTCTCTGAATTTCCCTTCACTGACAAGGGTTTTCAAGTCCTTGTTGGTGGCTGCAATGATCCGTGCATTCACCTTGATCCGGTCCTTACCCCCAACACGTTCGAATTCCCTCTCCTGGAGAACCCTCAGCAGTTTCGCCTGGAGATTCAGCGACATCTCGCTGATTTCATCGAGGAAGACAGTGCCATACCGGGCAAGCTCGAATTTTCCGAGCTTCCGGGTTACCGCCCCGGTAAAAGATCCCTTTTCATGACCGAACAACTCGGATTCGAGCAGGGTTTCCACGATGGCAGAACAGTTGACCGCGATATAGGGTTCGTTGGCATCTGTATTGTTGTGGATCACCTTGGCGATGAGCTCTTTCCCGGTTCCGCTTTCCCCCTGAATGAGAACCGGCGTCCTGCTCTGCGTGACCACGCCGATGGTCTTGAATATCTCCCTCATCCTGGACCCGGTGCCGATGATATCCCCGACCTTGAAATTCCTCGAAGATTCGACCAGGAGCCCCCTGATCTTTTTCTCCATATCCAGGGCGTGGAGTGCCTTTTCAATGGCGATGTCGAGTTCATTGACGTCAACGGGTTTGTGAATATAGTCGAACGCCCCTTCCTTCATGGCCTTGATGGTTGATTCCATGTCATGATGAGCCGTGATCATAATGGCCTTTACATGTTCATCCTCTTCCCGTAATTCCTCGAGGATCCTGAACCCGTCCACATCAGGAAGTCTGATGTCGAGGATCACCACGTCCGGGGACCACTGAGTGAATGCATTGAGACCGTCTGTCCCTGTCGGAGCGGTTTTCACCTCATACCCCTCTTCGGTCAGATAGAGGTCAAGGGTTTCGCGGATGGAGTTGTCATCGTCGATGACGAGTATCTTCGACATCACATCTGCCCTTTCTCATCCTGCCCGATGAACGGCGCGTCCTTCTGCCCCTTTTCCCTGATCACTTCAGTGCTTTTCGGAAGAATGATCACGAAACGTGTGCCGATATCTTTTGTGCTGATCACCTCGATAGTTCCATTGTGCTGATCGATGATTTTCCTCACCTGGGTGAGCCCGAGACCAGTACCATAGCTTTTTCTGGAGAAAAATGGGTTGAACAGGTGGGGGAAATCCTCTTCGTCAATCCCGCAGCCATTGTCGGCGATCTCCATGACCACGGATTCATTCTCATCCTTGAGAGAGATGACGAGTTCCCCACCGGAATCCATGGCATCGGCGGCATTCTGGAGAATATTGATCAGCGCCTGAACAATCATGGACGGATCCACGCATATCACCTCCATGTCCTGCGGATACTCCTTGAGTACCTGGATCGCTTTGTCCTTGAAGGATTTCTCCACCAGGGCAAGGGCTTGTTCGATGATGGAGGGCATGTGAGATGGTTCTTTCTTCGGGTCTGATGGCCTTGCATAGATGAGCACATCGTTGACGAGCTTTTCCAGGTGTTCCACCTCCCTCTCGGCTATCCTGAACCTCTTGAGATCATTCCCCGTGGGCTGTAGTCGTTTCTCCAGAATCTGGAGGCTCATTTTTATGGAGGAGAGGGGGTTCCTCACTTCATGGGCGATACCGGCGGACAGCTGGCCGATCGCAGCAAGCTTCTGGCTCTCGTAATACTTCTTCTCGAGTTCTTTGAGCTCGGTAATGTCTCGCTGGACCAGCACATACCTGTCCGTACCTTTGACGGGCCCGGGCGTTATGAGGAGGTTTCTCTTTTCCCCTTTCCTGGTAACAACCTCGAGCTCGTACGGTGTGAAGATCCCCTTCTGCGCATCTTCCCACCGCTCTGTGACAAAATCCCTGTGCTCCGGGGCCACAAACTCGGAAAAATGCTTTCCGTCTGCAGCATGATTCCCCCGCCAGTTCACTCTGGGTTTGCTGACGTACTTCACGACACCGTCTTTGCTCAGGTCGAAGATTTTGTCAGGAAGGCTTTCGATGATGCTCTGGAGGTAGTTGAGGAGTTCCTCCATGTCTTCCCGGAGCCTGATGTTTTCATTCACCTCTGACTGGAGGGTTTCGGCATACTCCTGGAGGCTTCTCGTGAGCTCGACCTCGTTGGTCACGTCGAGAAAGGTCTCGATTGCAGCCACGATTTCACCCTTTTCATCATAGATCGGGGCTGCAAGGAAGTGCAGATGGCGATCCTTGCCATTCAGATTCTTGAAATGCTCCATTGCCTGGTACGCCCCCTGGATGGATTCAAATTCTTTGACCTTGCCTTCACTGTAATACGTAGTGAAGTTCTGTGCGTCCTCATCGATGATGAGGTCGGCAAGGACAGGGCGTTTGGAGTCGTAGAACGGCATGTAATATTTGTCCGTACCGATCATTTCCTTCGAGTCGTACCCGGTGAGTTCAGTACATGCATGATTCCACAAGATGACCGTGTGATGTTTATCCAATACAAATGTGGGAACAGGAGAGCCCTCGATGATGCCTTCGATGGTCATCTTCTCTCGCAGGAGCTTCCCCTGCCACTCCTCCCGCTCTTTGAGCCTCTTGAATTCTTCTTTCAGGCGCAACCGCTTGACATCGTATCGTGCAATCGAGGTGGCGGTCACGAGCACGACCACGATGAGGCCGATCGCCCCGAGAATAATGTTCAGAGATGCCTTCCGGATCGGTCCGAGGATCTCACTCCGAGGGGTTGCGAGAACGAACCACCACCTGGCAGTACCGATGCGGAATGATCCATGGGCAAGGATGTACTTTACAAGCCTGGTATTCATGGAAAGGGTCAGCTCGCTGTAGTGCTGAGGGTTGTAGAGGAATATCCTCGCGGAGATATGTTCGATCTGGCTCAGAGTGTTCAGGTCTGTCCCGATCATGTCCTGATCCGGGTGGAAGACGATCTTTCCATATTCGTCGAACAGCCAGATTTCATTCGAAAATGTCTGCTCGCTCGTTGCGAACTGAGGAATGATAGTCTCCAGAGAGAGAAGTGCAACGACAGCCCCATCATATGTTGCATTGCCGGAAAAAACCGGTACACCGATTCCAATGGTATCGCGGGGAAGGACATCAGAATCAGCAACACGCTGTTCAGGAAACCTGAGAATGCCCGTGTATGTATGGTGCATTTTCTTCAGTGCGTGGTGTAATGCATGATCGTCTATCGTTCCACCATGGAGCCGTGTGGCAGCGTCTTGGGGATATCCATACACAATGCGATCGTGTTCATCGAGTTCCACGAGGAAGAGAACGATATCGTGATGCTCGTCTGAGAATGCCTGTATGCGCTGCCTTTTCTCGTCCTGAGTTATGAAATTCGAGGAGACCATCTTTGAGAGCAGGACCATGTCCTTCTCTACGCGTTGAATCGACTCCTCGATGCGGGATGCGTTCTGATGAGCGATCACCGACTGCTGAGCGCAGAACAGATCGATGATGGCTCGTTCGCGGACGTTGTACACCGTCAGCGCAAGGAGGATGATCAGCACGATCACGGCACAGGCTGTGAGCCATATGGAATATCTCAGATAGAGGCTGGAGGGCTTCTTTCTCATCAGAAAAGATCGCTTCTCACTCCACGTTCTCGGTTGTGTGAATACGCGTTTTTTTCATGCATTGCACAGATCAGGACGTATTGTTGTCACGCTCTTCATGTTCTGCGTATGCAATCAGGGCGTAAATGGCAAAGGCAAAAACCAGGGAGATGAAGAGAGTAAACAGCCCGCTGCTGATACCGATGACCAACTCGCAGAACAACCATGCGACCAAGTATGCTGCAATAGCTCCTATCTCCCTCATCCCTCACCATATTGAAAGACCTGTAGTTGCGGTCACTACGAGAGGCAACTCTGTAGGTACAACTTGTTCTTCCTGTACAATAAACCCGTGGAAATGTCACGAAATGTCTGCACCCCACTCCTGTGTATGCTCAATTTTTCATATCGCATCCGAATAGTAAAAAATTTCAGATGTGGAAACAGCGCGATGATTTTTTACAAGATTCTCTTGTTGCTCATTTGTATGTCGACCTTATTAATAGTATCATCATGAGATATGTCCTGTATGTTCTGATGGCAGTGCTTGTCTATGAAGTACTTCGTGCAATCTTCCTTTCCAGAATTCGCGGCAGACTCTACCGCTCAGTGAGAGATTACCTCGAAAAGAATCAGATTCGCCTCGATGCGTTCAAGCTCATGCATAAGATTGTGGTGAAGCAGGATCTTTTGAACGACAGCGAGATCCACCAGACCATCATCAGATATGCGCGGGAAAAAGACCTGAAGATCCAGGATGTGCAGGATCAGGTGGAGGAATACATCGAGGAAATCGTGCCATTCTTCAATCTCCTCTCCTACTACAAGATCGGATACTGGGTAGCAAATTTTTTCCTGAACATCCTCTACGAAGTCGTTATCGACCGTGAGAACGCAGCAAAACTCGAGAAGATACCTCCAGACAGCGTGGTTGTCTTTGTCATGAATCATCGGAGCAACATCGATTACATCCTCGTCGCCTACATGCTCGCCAAGCAGATATCCCTGAGCTATGCGGTCGGGGAGTGGGCCAGGGTGTGGCCTCTTGAATACATCTTCAAGTCCTTTGGCGCGTACTTTGTGCGGCGTAAATTCCGCGAGCCTCTCTATCACCTGGTTCTCGAGAAGTACGTGCAGCTCATCAGCCTGCAGGGCGTCACCCAGGGGATATTTCTCGAGGGGGCGCTTACCCGGGATGGAAATTTCCGCAGCGCCAAGGTGGGAATCCTTGATTACATCATCAAGATCAAGAAGAATCCGAGCTTTGACCGTGAACTGGTCTTCGTACCTGCGGCGATCAACTACGACTGGGTCCTCGAGGACCGCACTCTCATGCAGGAGTGGAGGAAAGGAAAGGAGAAGAGCGGATTCAGAGATCATGCTGTTTCACTTGCGAGGATAGTTGTCAAGGGGCCGCTCACCCTGATAGCCAATAGCGCGAGATACATGGCACGAAGGCTGAAAAACCACGGCTATGCGTCAGTGAGCTTCGGTGACCCGGTGCTCCTCTCTGATTTTCTTGTCCGGCAGTCGCAGGATCTGTTCCATATCGATCGGTACGACAGGCTCGCGTATGTGCAGGCCTTTGGTGACACCCTGCTCGAGAGGATCGGCAAAGTCATACCGGTGACCCCTGTGTGCATTACCGCCCAGGCACTCCTGTCCATGAATACACGGGATGTCTCCAAAGACGATCTGATCCGCAGGGTATCGGTGCTGCGGAACACCATCAAGGCTGGAGGCGGCCGCATCGTCCTGGGGAAGTCATTTGAGAGCAGTCTCCATATTCACGAGCACCTCCTGGCCGAAAAGCCCGAGAGGACACGGGAACTCGTTTCCTTCGAGGAGGAAATCCTGGATTATGACTATGCAGAGCAGACAGTGGACTTTGCGCTGGACCTGCTGAAGAGGAGAAAAATCGTCTCGTCGCGCAACGGGAGGATCACCGTACACGAAAAGAAAATGCCGTTTCTCGAATACTATGCGAATTCACTCCGTCTTCTCGACGTGAAGATCCCGTGAGAATCTCTGATTTTCATTCTCGTCCAGCACCGGGAAGGACAAGTTTGCCTGGACCCTTGACATTGATCTCGTGCTTCTTATCTTAGAGGAGTATCCTAAAAACCTCTCTTAGCCCGGCCCCCTTACACTTTTGGCAGGGAGCCGGTTTTTTTTGTGCGGAGAACAACGACGTTTCCTGATCCTCAAGAATTCTCTGCGAGGTCAGTGGGTCGTCCGGGAATCCTGTTGACAAGGGTAGTGCACTTGAGTGATGAAAAATGCACC
The DNA here is from genome assembly GCA_049975365.1 of Desulfomonilia bacterium. Lineage (GTDB taxonomy): Bacteria > Desulfobacterota > Desulfomonilia > UBA1062 > UBA1062 > DSBG01. The sequence continues at coordinate 9,544 of JBNGDS010000042.1, forward strand.
GTTGAGTCCAATCATGGTGGAGCACTATGGGAAGGGAAGAAAAAATAGGCAGGGTCTTTTCTACAGCCCTGAAGGTTTTTGCACAATACGGGTACAAGAGAACCCGGGTGGAGGATATCGCGCACGAACTTGGCATGACGAAGGGGAATCTCTACCTGTATGCGAAGAACAAGCGCGATCTCTACGAGAAGTCGGTCTCGCACGGTCTTCTCCACTGGCAGTCCATGGTATTCGATGCCGTCGAAAAAAAAGACGACGTGGTGGACCAGTTCGTCACCTTGTGCAGGAAAAGTTTCTCCTACCTCGCACAAGATGTGCCCCTTCGCACGGTGCTCATCAATGATCCCTCGATCTTTCCCCTGTCTCGCAGGGAAGACCCGTTCTTTGAGATCAACAGGGGTTCCATGGGCATGCTCCGAAGAGTTCTCAAGAGGGGAATCAGTGAAAAAAAATTTCGAAACATAGATGTGAACCATGTGACGGATCTTCTCTTCTCCATTTATGTCATGTTCATCATCAAGACCTATATACAATCAGAGAATAAATCCGGCATAAAGATGTTCGAGCAGATGATCGATATTGTCTTGAACGGTCTTCTCAGGAATGACTGATCCGGGTAAATCGTTCAGCATGAAGAGGCTCATGGACGTCCATTTCCGTTCAACTCCCTTGACACCTTGTAGTGCTGTGCACATTTTTATCATGAAGCACGGAACGAGTATGCGTGAACCCCTGAAAAGAAAGCTGCCACCTTTCAGGGACGGAGTCTGTCCGCACGTACGTGAACGGTTCTCCTGCCCATGTGGATGATGTGAAGAGGAATACAGGGTGATCGAAGACGTCCTTGTTCGCATCGCAGAGTGGATTCAGATCCACCAGCATACCGTTGAGTGGCTTGGAGCGCTCTCCATTCTCGCCTTTGTAGGGACACTGATTGTCGTGCCTGTACTCGTCATACGGATGTCGGACGACTATTTCATGATCGAAAACCCGAGAAATCACCTGTTCTGCAGACACCACCCCGTCATCCGCTACACCTGTCTCTTCATGAAGAATATCCTCGGGATTCTTTTTCTCCTTGCAGGGCTTGCCATGTTGTTCCTTCCGGGACAGGGACTCATCACCGTGCTCATCGGGGTCATGCTGATGGATTTTCCCCGCAAGAGGGTTCTGGAACTCAGGATCATCCGCCAGGAATCGATTCTGAACAGCATCAACTGGATGCGGGCAAAGGCTGCTCGCCCCCCCCTGAAGGTGCCGGGATTCGATCGTGTGTGAGCTTCCTGAGGCGTGGGGATGGCTGTTCCTGCTGAATCGAACTATGCCGTGATGTATCTCTGTGATACAATACGGCAGCAGCTGTTGAAGGGGCCATGAAGACAACTCCGGTAAAACCCATGAAGTGTGAAATTGTCAGCGAAGGACTTCTCTGGATTGACAGGATAGCGTCCGGGGTGGGGGTAATCCTCTTCGACTCACAGCATAAGATTGCTGCAGGGTTCCACGTGCTCAGGGGAAAATCAGCAGGAGAACTAACGGATAATCCTGCGTATTTTGCAGATACTGCCCTGGCATATGTGATGGAAGAGCTTCAGAAAAGAGGTGTTCGGAAAAATATCTCTGTGGCCGTTGCAGGTGGTGCGTCTCTGCTCTCCTCAGGAATCGAAAATCTGGGCTCCTCTCTCGTGGGTGCGGTCAAGGAATCCTTGTCGCTCTATGGGCTCCCTGTGAAGCTTGAAAGTATCGGGGGAACAAAGCTCCGGAACATGATTCTCAATGTTGACGAAGGTAAAATCAGGATAAGTTAACGTCAGAGAGTCGTGTGCTGGAATGTGAAAGGGGACTTTCGGGATGAATGTAACCTGTCCGAACTGCAAACAGGTATACGAATTGAAGGATGAGAATCTCCAAACCATCAATGACCTTGTACGGATGCCCTGCCCGAACTGCAAGACTATAATCGCCATCGATCTCACACAGAGCGACAAAGATGTTCCACCCGCCCCGACTGGCAAGGATCTCAAGGACAGGATTTTCAATTCATTGCACGACCTGCCTCCCATGCCCCAGGTTGCCCAGAAGGCCCGCACGGTAATCTCTGATCCGGATTCAAGCTTCGCGGACCTGGCACGGGTCATCGAAACAGATCAGGGAATCGCTACCAGGATCCTCAAGATGGCCAACTCAGCCTACTATGGAATGAGTGGAAACATTTCATCGGTTCAACATGCAGCTGTTGTACTCGGGACAAAAACACTCATGGAACTTCTCACCCTTGCATGTTCTTCGAAGATCCTCGGGAAGACGCTCTCTGGTTACGATCTGGCAGCGGGTGATCTCTGGCAGCACTCACTCGCTGTTGCATACGGCTCGCAGCTCATAGCCCGCACAGTACACTCCCACCTGGAACAGGATGCATTTGCTGCAGGGCTGATCCACGACGCGGGGAAGCTCATCCTCGATCCCTACCTGGGGGAGAGAAAAGAGGAGTTCCAGGCCTTTGTCAGAGAAGGAAAGGAGACGTTTCTTGAAGCGGAAAAGAGGATCCTGGGGTTCGACCACGCCGAACTGGCATCAGAGGTATGCGCCAAGTGGCACATCCCGGATCACATTGCCCTGGCGATCAGGTACCACCACGATCCGACCCCGGCACACGGGGATGTGCTCGCCCATATCGTGCATGCATCCGATTCCATCGCCATCATGAGCGGAATCGGGTCCGGGATCGACGGCATGCTCTATCGCATGCATCCCGAAACCGTCGCTCTCCTCGGGCTCACGGAGGACACGGTATCGGGCATTATGGCAGGCATGGCACACTACATTGACAAGACATCCCAGGAACTGTAACGATACCTTTTTTAAAAAGGGCACTAGATCCTTCGTGCGTGGCGTTGATCTCATACCTGTCACGCACCATGGTGTCTCTCAACCTCGGATTCAATACCACCTGGTGGCGGCATCCGGTTACAGCTCTGAATATCTGTGGGCATGAGCGGAAGAGTCGGACCTGAGCATGGCATAGCAGAATCAGTGTGTGGAACCGGAATAGAGCTCTTTCGCATGAGCGGATACACAGGGTGAGTAACAGGAGAACGCTGGAATGAAGAAAGACATGAAGGGTCATGAGATGTCATGCATGGGCAGGAAAACTCTTCACCTGTGTGCATCGCTCCTCCTGATCCTGCTGTTCATCCTCGGGTGTTCACAGACCCCCCGTGTCTCTTCCTCTGCGCCTCTTAAGGAAACCGGACTTTCCGCAGAACCCTGGAGCGAGGCAGATCGGCTCTTCACGGGAGACCCGCACTGGCTCGGTGGGGATGGTGCCTCCTCGGTAGACCTCGGAAAAGGGAGAATTCTCTGGCTTTTCGGGGACAGCTTCATCAATCCGGGACTGAGCCGTTCGAGACAGGAATCAGTCGTCATACGGAACAGCATAGCACTTCAGTCGGGATATAATCCGGCCGGGGCAACAGTGCGATTCTTCTGGAACATGGATCCGTCGGGACCTGCCCCTTTCTTTGGTCCTCCTGCTGAAGGCTGGTACTGGCCGGGTGCGGGGATCATGGTGGATCAGAGGCTTCTCATTTTCCTCATGAAGATCAGGAGCGCCTCAAACGATCTTGGCTTCGAGGCATATGGATGGTCGGCAGTCGCGATCGACAATTCCGGTGATGATCCGCCGTTCTGGACGATCAGGGCTCTTGCTCAATCCAGCGATTCCTACAATGTCGTTGTTGGTTCCGGGAGCATCCTCAAGATAGGTGACCATGTGTACGCCTTCGGGGTAGACCCTGCGAGACAGGATTTGTTTCTTGTGCGGTGGGGTGTCGAGTCCATTCAAAAAGGCGATCTGACCAACCCCCAGTGGTGGACCGGTGGTTCCTCCGGCTGGGTAGAACAGAGCGCACTTGAGAAGCGACCCACCGAGATTATTTCTCAGGTCCAGGTGGAATGCACGGTTCACTACGAACCGGTCGTGGAAAGATTCGTTCACATCCAGTCAGGGGATCTTATGAACCCAGTGCTGGAGGCTCGCCTCTCTTCTGCGATCACAGGGCCATGGTCTTCTCCGATGCGGTTCTACCAGCCACAGGATGCCGGAGATCCTCGCCTGCTCTACTATGCCTGCAAGGCACACCCCGAGCTCGCTGGGTCTGACATCGTGTTCACCTATGCTGTGAACACGCTTGACGAGCATCGGCTCTTGACGGATCAGACCATCTACTTCCCACGATTCCTGAAAGGAACCTGGAATGGTCCCACGGTGCGTTCAGGGTCAGGGAACCCATGAGCCGGGATGCTGACCCCCATGGCCGCCTCGATCTGTGCGAGGCGACACTGAGTTCGCTTCGAGCAGTGGAAAAGGCCCTCCGGTACTTTCATCCTCTCCTTATCCCGGATCTCAACACCAGGCTCGCCCCATTCATTCAAAGACTCTCTGAAACCCGTAAGAATTTCAAAATAGGTAGAGATTCTTCCCTGACACGGGAGCAGAGCTCCGTCCTGAACGAGGCAGCCAGCCTGGCACAAGAGGCGCTTGAACTGTTCTTTGAACAGGACGATCTCCAGCAGATAGTCTTCAACTCCCTCAAAGCGGCAAGAAAGTACAGCCAGGCCCAGGAGCTTCTCTTTCCCCTCCGGTGGGTAATCCAGCCTGTACACCTCTCATTTCTCGAGGAAGACAGTCATGCATACTTTTCGAGTCCTGAGCATTCATCCTTTTTTGAACATGGGGATGAGTGTTTCCACGTGGGGCTGGAGGATGACCACTATGCACGGGGAACCTGTTCATACTACATCCCCCCAGGCTTTCCTGGGGATCAGGGGTTTCCTCTTGTGGCAGTCCTGCACGGCGGGGCAGGACACGGACGTGATTTTCTCTGGTTCTGGCTGAGGGAATCCCGCAGCAGGGGATGCGTGCTCATGGCCCCCACATCCCGCTTTGATACCTGGTCGATCCTCAGGGTGAAGGAAGAACTCGAGTCTATCGGTGAACATATCGAGCGGGTATCGACAAAGGTGAACATTGACAGGGAATGGATGCTCCTTACCGGGATCTCGGATGGCGCCACATTCAGCCTTGCCTGCTCTCTTGAGGCAGAGACTCCTTTTGCTGCATTCGCACCCATCTGTGGAGTCCTGCCGCCAGGAGACATGGAACCGGCATATGGCAGGAGGATTCTGTGGATACACGGGATGCATGACTGGATGTTTCCCCACCAGCGTGCACAGGAGGGTGCAGCCATGCTCAGAAATGCCGGAGCCGACATCACGCTTAACATACTCACGGACCTTGCCCACGCGTATCCCAGGGAACAGAACGCATCTATCCTGGAGTGGTTCTCTCCTGCTCTCGTACTCCCGAGATCGGAAGGAGTCCGTTCAGGTGAGTATACAGCATGATGGAAAAACTCGATAGAGAACTCATGCGCCAGGGTGTGTCTGACGATATGAATGTGCATGGGAACACATGGTATCCGGGTATGCATCCTGCCTGTTGCCCTTGCACTCATCGTGCTGTTTTCCGGATGTGCAACTGCTCCCCAGGTCCGGAGGATGGAGGTGACAGCGTACTGCGGCTGCAGCGAGTGCTGTGGATGGGAGCGGGGCAGTTGGGCGTACGCGAAACTCGATGTATGGAACAAGTACGTCAGCACCGGGCCCAGGGCTGGTGAGCCCTATACGGGACAAACTGCCAGCGGAACCAGACCACACATTCCCCATCCAGGGCTCTTTTCCTGGGACAGTGTCACTCAGCCGTGGATGATCCCGGTTCGCATCATCTTTTTCCCGTGGCTCCTCCTGCCGCAGGATGGAACCGTGGCAGCAGATACCCGATACTACCCCTTCGGAACACGCATGTACATTCCCGACTACGGATGGGGGAGGGTGGAGGACAGGGGCAGTGCAATCAAGGGTCCGGACAGACTGGATGTGTACTGCTTCTTTCACAGCAGCGCCGAGCGGTGGGGCAGGAGAAGGGTGCTCGTGAAGATCTGGCCACCGGATTAACCCGAGATCCTCTCGATGGTATGTGTACATTCCCCTGTTCGTGAATGTCATGATTCATATAACGAAATACCCGTACAATACCCATGCAGTTTGAGCGGATTGACGTTGAATGTCTCCCGGGGGAGCGGATCAGGGAATATCCTGCCAGCTTCGTATTTCGTGGGCAGCACTATCGGGTGCAGGAGATCATCGACCGCTGGTACGAGGGGGGAGACAGACCGGGCAGACCCTGGGTCGACTACTATCGAGTGAAAACCGATCAGGGGAGGACCTGCATACTCAGGTACACATCCCTCTTCGATGCCTGGTCGATTTTGGTATCGGCTGATCTTTCGCTTTTCTGATGTACTCAAGCCTGGATCATGACGTGCCTGTTCGCGTCTTTGACAACTAAAGTGTTGTACAAAGTGAAGGCGTGGTATATGGGGGCTGCATGACAGCAGCCCTGTCTTTTCGGCACTCCTTGGAAAACCATGCGCATGAGGGCATCTTGAGGGAAAGATGCCCCGTGCAGGAGAAAAGAACTTCTGACGTGCTGAGGGAGTGGAACAGGGCGTACCCGTGGGTGAAAAGGGAGAGGGGAGCATGAAGATCAAGTTCATCGCGGTAGGCGGGACCATAGACAAAATCTATTTCGACCAGAAGAGCGATTACAAGGTGGGAAGACCTGGCGTATTCGAGATTCTGAAAGAAGCGAATGTGACCTTTGAATACGAGTGTGAGTCCATCCTGCGCAAAGACAGCCTTGACATGACCGATGAAGACCGCAGGCACGTCTATGACATGATCAGCAGGGACGAGAACCGCTACATCGTTGTAACCCACGGAACCGATACCATGATCGATACAGCCCGGATGCTCAAAGGGATACCCGGCAAGGTCATCATACTCACCGGTTCCATGCAGCCTGCCCGGTTCAAGTGGAGCGATGCGGAGTTCAACGTAGGAACGGCTGTCGGGGCTGTCCAGACACTGCCCGAAGGGGTGTACATCGCTATGAACGGCCGGATACTCAATCCTGACCAGGTGCGGAAAAACCGCAAGCACAACAGGTTCGAAGCGACCTGACCAGGGACAGGTCAATGATAGACCACGGCGCTGTCCCGGCGCGGAGCCGTGATCCCGGAGTGTGTCTAGAAAACGATACTTCAACTGCTCGTCATACAGGGTCATGGTGCAGTGCATTCTCCGGTGCCCCCCTTTTAAACCGTCTTCAGAGGTCTTATTACATACTGTAGAGTTGTAGCCCTCAATCTGAACGAACAGATCAGGGGGCTTCGGGGTTGAAGAGGGAGGTAGACCCATGAAGAAGCAGGCAAAGGCAATGGTGATTGCATCATTTGCCGCGGACGCACTGGCCCTCGGTGTACACTGGATTTACTCCACGAGGAAGATCGCTGAGGAGTACGGCAGAGTTGAGCAGTTTCTCGAACCCGGGCCCGACTCCCACCACAGCACCAAAAAAGCCGGTGAATTCACCCACTATGGAGACCAGGCCTTTGTTCTCCTGGAATCGATTGCACACAGTGGCATGTTCGATCCTGAAGACTTCACTCGACGCTGGCAGGATCTCTTCAGGGAGTATGCGGGATACCATGATCAGGCCACCAAGGGGACATTGGCCAACCTCGCCGCAGGAGAAAAACCTCTGGATGCAGGTTCTTCATCTCAGGATATGTCAGGGGCATCTCGAATTGCTCCGCTCGTGTATCTGTATCAAAACAGTGAGGAGAAACTCGTCGAAGCTGCCCGAACTCAGACGGCAATGACCCACAGGAATCGTTCCGTCATTGATGCATCAGAGTTCTTCGCCCGGGTGGCCTACCGGGTTCTTCGCGGTGAACGACCTTCTGAGACAGTGGCGCGAATCGCCAAGGAGTTCTTCCAGGGGACTGTTCTCGAGAAGTGGACCGCACAGGGCATGGCCTCCTCCGGAGAGGATACGGTGGAGACGATAAAGACCTATGGACAGAGCTGCCATGTCCCTGATGCCTTCCCCGGGGTAATTCATCTCATCTGCAGGTACGAGGACAACCTGAAGGAATCAATCATCCAGTGTGTGATGGCAGGCGGTGACTCTGCAGGAAGAGGGATGGTGGTCGGCATGGTGCTCGGTGCCCACCTCGGCATGGATGCACTCCCCCCTGCGTGGATTGACGGCTTGCGGAAGGGGATGGAGATTGATCGGCTTCTCGATCAGATTTCGACACGTGGTGAATGAAATGGGATAAACGCATCTCTCAACCTCACCGTTGACCCGGTGCCGAAGATTATCGGCGCTGTTGCCATACCCGCAAGCGTCGGTTTCTTCTTCAACACCATGTTCAACGTGGTGGACACGTACTTCGCCGGGCTCATATCCACACAGGCCCTCGCCGCCCTGTCCCTCTCCTTTCCGGTCTTCTTCATCATTATCGCACTGGGAAGCGGTGTCGCTACAGGAACGACCGCTCTCATGGCGACCGCCCTGGGTGCAGGCCAGATACTGAAGGCAAGGATGTTTGCGGTGCAGGGCCTTGTCTTCGGGGTGCTCCTCTCTCTTCCTGACGATCTTCGGGCTCCTGGTCTCACCTCCAATATTTTCGATGCTCGGGGCGTCCGGGGAATATCTGGAAATGGCCCTGTTCTACATGAATACAATCTTCTGGGGCGCTCTTTTCTTCATGACGGCATACATGCTCAATTCCGTCCTCAACGCACTCGGTGATACCCGTTCCTTTCGCAATTTTCTGATAGTGGCCTTTTTTCTCAATATCATTCTGGATCCCTGGTTGATCTACGGGTGGTTCGGATTTCCCGCCCTCGGTATCAGGGGGATCGCACTTGCAACGGTGGTCTGCCAGGTCATCGGGTGTGTGTATCTCGGGTACCGGGTATATCTCACCGATCTCATGTGCAGGGACTGTATCAAAGAAGCAGTCCCGGATGCAGAAGCCTTCAGGGAGATCTTCCAACAGGGTCTGCCCACGAGTCTGAACTTCATCACCGTGGGTCTCGGTATCTTCGTGATCACGTATTTCATCAGTATCTACGGGAAGGAGGCCGTGGCAGCCTACGGCGTAGCGACCAGGATTGAACAGATTCTCCTGCTCCCTGTCCTTGGACTGCACATCGCCACGGTTACCATCGTGGCACAGAACAACGGGGCCCGGCTGTTTGAGAGAATATTCGAGTCGGTCAGTGCGGCATTGAAGTATGGGGCTTTTCTGACGGTTGCAGGAACTGTCCTGCTCTTTCTCGGCGCCGGGTATCTTATGCGCCTGTTCACCGACGATGGCGCGGTCGTGGACATCGGGACGTATTACCTCCGTATTGCAGCATTCCTCCTGTATTCCTACGTGATTCTGTTCGTGAACGTGGCGGCCCTTCAGGGATTGAAGCGGCCGATGTACGGACTCGTCATCGGCCTTGCACGCCAGATCGTGCTCCCTGTACCGGTCTTCTACCTTCTCGCAATCGGGATGGATTTCGGGCTGGAGAGCATCTGGTGGGGGATCTTTGCCATCAACTGGTCAGCCGCGCTCTTCACCTTTTTCTACACCCGTTCGGTCCTGAAGAGGACTGTATACCAGGTCTCCCCCGCCCCCTGATCCGGTGTCACCACGGTATTCCCCGTTGGATTCGAAGAGGTGTAAAGGCCACAGATCGTCCAGGCTGTTTTCAGTGTGCTGAAACCCGCGTCACTGGATGTTCGGCTTGAATAGTATCTGAACTGGCCCTACCTGAAGGGAAGAGCAGAATCACGAGCACGGATTCGTCTTTAGTGCAGTATACGATTTCTGCCCAAGCGGCACACAGGAGTATCGATATGCGCATTTTTCCTGAAACAGACCGTCCCCTGAGATCCGGTTCAATCCTGCCCTGGAGCATGGTCGTGCTTATGCTGATGGGAACAGTTGCCTGGGTTGGACTTTCTGCATCCCGGAAAGGAGATCATATGAACGAAGTTCACAAAATGGGCGAATTACAGGAGACGTTCATTCCACCAATGGATCAGAAACTACCCGGTCACATGGAAACAGCAACCTTCTCAATGGGGTGATTCTGGGGTCCTGACTCCCGGTTCGGGAGTCTCAATGGCGTGATACGAACCAGGGTCGGGTATGCCGGAGGTACAACCGAGAACCCTACGTACCACAACCTGGGAGATCACTCAGAGACAGTTCAGATCGAGTATGATCCTGCGGTGATTTCCTATGCAGAACTTCTGGAGGTTTTCTGGAACGGACATTTCCCCGGAAGACGTTCGTTTTCTCGACAGTACCGATCCGCGATCTATGTCCACAATGAGTACCAGGAACGGCTCGCCCGCGAGTCCAAGGAACGCAGGCAATCCGGTGAAATACTTCTCTCCACCGAGATCGAGCCGTACCAGGGATTCACCCGTGCTGAAGGGTATCATCAGAAGTACATGCTTCAGCGTTTTGATGGAATTGCGCGTGAGTTCAGGAGCATCTATCCGCAGGAGAGAGAATTCACGGATTCCACCGCTGCAGCTCGGGTGAATGGGTATCTTGGAGGATTCGGAACCCGGGGTGACCTGCTCCAGGACATTGATTCCCTGGGTCTTTCTCCGAGGTCACAAGAGCAGCTCCTCGAACTCGTCTCGAACAGGAAGCAGAGAACCTGACGGATCCTCTGTGTGAGTGTACCTGTTCAGCTGCCTGTACAGTCAGTGCTGACAATGGCACATCCTTCGGATATGTGACAGCTATTTCCATGACAGGAACATGGAAATACGCTATAGGGAAGGGTGGCAGGGCAGCTGCATCAACTGCCCGATGACCGGTGAGCGTGAAGACTCTTTCAGAGGAGGGAACTATGATCAACGAACGAATCGAGGACGGGATCATTATCGCAACATTCGACTACGGGAAGACCAATTCCATTACCCGCGAAACCCTCGGCACCCTGAGATCCATCGTGAAAAAGGCGAATGAGGATGACTCTATAAAGGGGATCGTCCTGACAGGGGCAGGCAGAACCTTCTCCAGCGGGTTCGACCTCCCCATGTTCCTGGGATTCAAGGATCGTGATGAGATCATCGAGTTCTTCTATGAGGAAGAAGAGATTCTGATCGAGCTCTTCATGTGCAGGAAGCCGGTCGTATCAGCCATCAACGGCCATGCAATCGCAGGTGGCCTGCTCTTTGCCATGGCGACTGATTACCGCATCGTCAAGAATCACCCCAAGATCAACCTGGGCATGAGCGAGATCAAGCTCGGGCTTCCGCTGTCCTTTGCACAAAGCGGGATTCTGCAGTTCGGGCTCGACAGCGGGAAGAAGTTTCGGGATCTGATCTATTTCGGCGGGATGATGGATGTGAAGGCAGCCCTCGAGTTTGGGATCGTGGATGAGATCGTAGATGAGGCAGAACTCCTGGACAGGGCGAAAAAGATCGTCTCAACATGGATCGACAATCCTGGCAGAGCCTTCATGAAGCTCAAGGAGGGGCTGAAGAAGTCTACTGCAGACAGCATCAGGCAGAAAATTGAGCGGGAGAACTGGCAGGACTCCCTGAACTGTTTCTTCGATCCCGAGGTGAGGACATCCCTGGAATTCGTCATGTCCATGATGAAGGGATGACGTCACGGCTTGTGTTTTGTTGAACCATGTGAGAATCTGTGCAGCTCTGCTGCATACGTGATGAACACTCGACATGATACGGCTTGGACCTGGAATCGTCATCAGCGATGATGAACTTCAATGGGAGTTCATACGGTCCTCAGGACCGGGAGGCCAGAACGTCAACAAGGTGTCTACTGCTGTTCAGCTCCGCTTTGACGTCGCTGGTTCACCGGCACTGTCCGAAGAGCTCAAGAAGCGTATTCAGCAGCTCTCTGGGAAGCGGATGACTTCGGAGGGCACACTGATTATCACAGCCAGGCGTTTCAGGTCTCAGGAGCGCAACCGTGAAGACGCACTTGCCCGCCTGCAGGACCTGGTTTCTCAGGCCCTCGTGAAGCCGGGGCGCAGGATCAGGACACGGCCTACCGCTTCGTCCCGTGCCGAGCGTATTGAATCGAAACGCAGGACAGCCAGGAAGAAAAGCATGCGGCAGAACGTGGACCGCGAGGATGGATGATGCACACAGCCATGGACAGAAATATCGAGATCGTGCAGGCATGTCCTGGGGATATCGAGACTGCATCGTCCCTCATGATCGATGCCGCGGCGTGGCTCAAGGAACGGGGTCAGGAACTCTGGTTTTCCGAGGAACTCGCACCCGAAAGGCTGAAAGGTGCTGTTGATGCGGGAGAGCTGCATCTGGTCCACATGGATGGGAAGCCCGTGGGAACCGCGATCTTCCAGCTCCACGACAGGATCTTCTGGCCTGATATGCCCGAGGGTGACGCAGCATACATCCACAAGCTCACCATGAACCGGGAGGTCGCGGGCAGGGGGCTGGGCATCCAGGTCATTGCATGGGCACGGGACAGAGCCCGGCAGATGGGGTTGACATATCTTCGCCTCGATACCGAAGCATCAAGATGGAAGCTCTGTGACTATTACGAACACGCAGGCTTTGCCCGCCACAGCGAGCGTCAGGTGGGAAGACACTACGTGGTGAGATATGAGATGCGGGTGTGAACGCTCAACTCGAAAGAGCTGAGCGCGCGTGGTGTTCCCTGAGTCGTGACAGGGTCAACGGTAAAACAAGACAGGGTACACTTGGTTCCGGCTGTCCTTGCGCAATCCTTCACACGGAGCCGGGGTCTTCACGATTTTCATTGGGTGATCGAGTTTCTTCACGATCCTGACCTTGTCCGCAGCGCATACATGTGCAGCCTTCTCGGATATGCCCTCTTCTCAGGGAAAGTTGCTCTTTTCTTGGGAGGTCCGCTCCTGGTAGAATCACGTGAATTCTCCATCGAACATGGGTCGGAATGTTGACAGAAAGGAAGAGACACTTGGCGAAGGAAATCGAACGAAAATTCCTCGTGGACATGGAACGCTTGCAGCCCCACGGCAGGGGGGTCGATATTCGACAGGGATTCATTCCCACCGAGGGCCACACGGTGGTGCGTATCCGTATCACCGGAGAGGAGGCATACCTGACCATCAAAGGAAAGAGCACGGGTCCTGTCAGGAGCGAGTTCGAGTATCCTATCCCTGTGTCCGAAGCCTCCGAGATGCTGAACGAGCTCTGCGAACGGCCCTTTATCGACAAGACCCGGTATAGTCTGAATTTTTCCGGCAACACCTGGGAGGTGGATGTGTTCCACGGTGAAAACGAGGGACTCGTCATTGCCGAGATCGAGCTTCGCTCAGAGGATCAGGCAATCGACCTCCCCCCATGGGTGTCGAGGGAAGTCACCGGCGATCCCCGGTACTTCAATGTACACCTTGTAAAACATCCCTACACAACATGGTAGGAAGAACTTCCGGGGACATTCATAGAGTCCAGATTCCGAGAGATGAAATCGTGCCGCTCGAGGGAAGGTGTTCACACTCCCTCACATGATAACTACCGGGATCCTATACTTCAACCCCATCAAGCAAGGGTTCAGAACAAGGTGAACAGTTCCTTCACCAGAAAGATCACGATTTCTGTAGCGATGAGAAGGATGATGATCCACTCAAGGGTGGACGAATGCTTGTGGTACTGTTCAGCGGCTAGCATGCTGAACAGTTCGTGTATGACCTCGAGCTTGTCATTGAGGGTTTGGGCCCGCTGGGTGACATCGAGGTACCTCGCCATCATGATGTAGTTCCGTTCCACCTCGGGGTATTCCCAAAAGAATTCAGGCGTTTCCAGGAGGTTGTTGCGAAGATTGATGTCGCTTTTCACCAGATAGAGACGGCCTCTCATCTTGGCGATCTCCCTCCTCTTCAGGCGGGTTTCTCCTGTGAGCGCTATGTTGAGGGGAATGTTGGATGTCTCTTCGATGGTCTTCTGGGCTGCAATCTCGAACTCCTCGAGTTTGATTGACTGGGCCAGTCCGTGTGAAACAGCGAGCTTTTCCAGGGGTTCGTCAGTCTCCAGGCTAATGTTGTCGTCCTTGATACGGCTGACGCCGTCGACAGAATAATTGAACTCGTCGACAATCGGTTTGGTGAAAGGATCGACCCTGAACAGTTCTATCTGGGCGAGCACCTGGTCGATGTCTTTCTGTGACAGACCCCAAATCACGAGTGACCCGTAGGAGAACACGAATACATCGCCTGCCTTCAGGTCCAGATGCAAGACATCCCGGTACGCCATGCACGTGTAGTTGTTCTCCAAGGCTGTCTTGAGTTCGTTGAAGGTAAAATTCTTAGCCACGCACAGGGCGATACAGGTTTCCATGCCGCAACCCATATCTGCAATGCGCGGATCAGGTGGCTTCTCTGGTATTTGCTGGAGTATGTATTCCGAGAAATCAGGATCACCTGGACCTTTTCTTTCAAGGCCTTTATGTAATTCTATGAGAGCTTTGATGTATTCTTCGTGCTCTTTCATGGGGATCTCATTCATATTCGCTACGTGGTTCAGTGCACAGAAATCGGTGTGTCTCCGTGTCACCGTCGCATCCGTGTGGATGCGGAACTGATGACTGACATCATCCTCCGGCCTATTCCCGAATCCTGCCGTTTGTTCACTCCCGTACGAGTGCTATGGCCTACTTCTCCTGGTACAGGGCCTCGATCTGATCCTGGATCTTCTTGATCACGACCCGGCGCTTGACCTTGAGCGTCTGGGTCAGTGTGCCGTCGTCCACGGAGAAGTTTTCGCTCAGGAGCAGGAACTTTCTGGGGATCTCATACCCGCCGTACTTGCCCTTGAGCACGTTCGACACTTCGGTGGTGATGAGATCATAGACCTCCTTGCTCTTGATGAGTTCTGTGGGGTCGATGGGCAGACCGTGTTCTTGTGCGTACTTGCCCAGCACCTGGAAATCAGGGATCACGACGCAGATGTTGTAGGGGCGGTTCTCACCGTAGATCATGACGTTCTCGATGTAAGGAATGAGACGGATGTCCTCCTCGAGTCCCGCAGGGAACACGAACTTGCCGTTTTCCAGCTTGTACTGCTCCTTGATGCGGCCAGTAATGAAGAGATATCCATCCTGGTCCAGCCTGCCCCGGTCTCCGGTCCTGATCCCGCCGTCTGCTGTCATGACCTCTGCGGTCGCTTCGGGCTTGTTGTGGTAGCCCTTCATGACGTTCGGGCCATAAACAACGATCTCTCCGTCTTGAGCCCCTTCCTCCACCACCGATGTGTCGATGACTACCTTCACCTTGTCGATGGGTTTCCCCACACTTCCCAGTTTGTAGGCGGACGGACAGTTCATGGTGATTGCAGGGGACGTCTCGGTCATGCCGTAGCAGTCATAGATGGGGAGACCCATATCGAAGAAGAATCGGGAGATGTCCGGGTTCATTGCCGCACTTGCCGTCATGGCGCCTCGCAGCCTTCCGCCGAAGCGGTCCCTGATCTTCGAGAATACGAGCGTGTCTCCGATGGATGCCTTCAGGCTGGTCACCAGATCTGTCCTGCCTTGTTCGGCCAGCTCGCGTTTCTTCTTTGCGCTCTCAACGGCCATGACGAAGAGTTTCTTCTTGAGCCCGCCTTCTTCATTCATCTTTGCCCAGATTCCATCATAGATCTTGTTGAAGACCCGTGGAACTGCGATCAGGAAGGTAGGCTTGAGTATCACCATGTCCTGGGCCAGGGTGTTGACGCTCTCCATGAATCCTAGCGATGCCCCCAGATACACGAAGGTGTAGAGTTCCGCTGTCTGGGCGTATGAGTGGGCCCAGGGAAGAATCGAGACTCCCCGGTCGTCCTTGTTGAATTCCGGGTAGATCTTCTGCCCTGCATGGGAATTGCTCGTGAAGTTCCCATGGGTGAGAAGGACACCCTTGGGGTCCCCTGTGGTTCCCGAGGTATAGATCAGTGCCGCGACATCATCCGGATCCGGTTTGATCGAGGGAACGGGTTTTTTCTCTCCGATCTTCTCGATGTCCTCCATGGTGTCGGGGCCGGCACCTTCCACCAGGACGAGCCTTTCCAGTGCGGGGATGTCGGTGGGGAAATTCTTCACCCTTTCCAGGATCTCCGGCTTGGACACGAAGAGTATCTTGATCCCGCTGTCTGTGACAATGTACTTCCAGATGCTGGTCAGTTCGGCCTCGTACATGGGCACCCATCGGGCCCCGAGTCCGTAGGTAGCAAATGCGCAGATTGCCCACTCGGTCCGGTTGTTGGCGATGATGCCCACGGTATCCCCTCGCTTCACGCCTAGAGAGGCAAGCCCGCCCCTGAGGTTGTCGACCCTGTGGCCGACCTCGCGGTAGGTGACCCACGTATAGTCACCCTGGCTGTTTTTCGTGCCGAACATGAGGTTGTCCGGATACCTGGAAACACTGCCCTCGAGAAACTCTACAAGGTTATCCGGTTTTTCAAGCTGATACATATGATTCCCTCCCAGGTGCTGTAATTTTATGACCAGAGTTTTTAGGCCACACCGTGGCAGAGATGTCAACGGGTTTTTCCCCTCACGTCTCCATGAACATGGATTCGTTGAATTTTCCACTCATTTCCCGTATGAGAGACGAACGAGGGGGTATGCCTGAATGTCCGAGAGAAAAGTGATTGTGCTCGGCACTGCAAGCCAGGTCCCCGGGAGGAACAGGAACCAGAACGGGTACATGCTCAGATTCGATGAGGAGGGGTTTCTCTTCGATCCGGGAGAAGGGACCCAGCGACAGATGATCTTGAGCAATGTATCGGTTTCCCAGATCACCAGTATTTTCATCACGCATTTCCATGGCGACCACTGTCTCGGCCTCGCCGGGATCATCCAGAGGCTGTGCCTGGACAGGGTGGAGCACGACGTGGACGTGTATTATCCCGCATCGGGCCAGGTCTTTTACGAACACCTGAGAGATGCATGTCTGTACCACGGCACAGCGCACCTCAGGGAGCATCCCATCACCCGTTCCGGCGTTGTCTCGACGAAGGGAAAATTCACCATTGAGGCCATGTCGCTGGACCACACCGTAGAGACCTTCGGCTACCGTATCGTTGAACGGAGCACCGTTACCCTGGACCCGGCGAGATTGAAAGAACTGGGGATTTCCGGACCGAACATTGGAAAGCTCAAGAACGAGGGCAGCATATTCCTCGGGGACAGGACAATCGTACTCCACGATGTCGGCACGCCCCTTTCCGGGCAGGTATTCTCGTTTATCATGGACACCAGAGAGTGTGATGCTGCATACAGGCTCGCATCAGGCGCAGATTTGTGCGTGATGGAGGCCACCTACCTCACCGACCTGGAGGAGACTGCACGTGAGTACGGTCATCTGACCGCTGCCCAGGCTGGTCGCATCGCGCGCGACTCGGGAGTCAAGAGACTCGTGCTCACCCACTATTCCCAGCGCTATCTCTCTCCAGATGTCTTCGCACACGAGGCAGGGTCTTTGCACGACGATGTTATCGTGGCTCGAGATGGTGATTCTATCTTCATGCCGAAGCGGATGAGATGCATGTCCTGAGAGGTACATTCACATGACTACCGCGTAGAAGATGTTCCAGAGTCCCGTAATTCTCAACTGTTTCACATATACGGTGAGATGTCTTCCTCGTCTTCAAGCCGTCTCTTCCTGATGAGGATCCTCACATAGGCCGCAAGCAGGATGATGGCTCCGAGAACGAAGAGGATCGTGTACAGGTGACCAGAAAGGTAGGAAAACAGGACCAGCCACGATCTCTGCTCGGCTCTCCACCGCATTTCCAGGTCTTTTGGAGGAATCATGAGTGCCGTCTCGATGGCCTCGGGAAAGGCAAGGCCGTTTTTCAGGGCCTGGAGGATATTGTGCAGGCCGTTTTTCCCATAGTTCTCCACGATATACTCCACGATGCTCCTGCTCTGCTCGTAGGCGAGACGGAGTCCCTTGTCATCGTTGGGGAACCAGGTGGTGAGGGAAGAAAAACTGAGGAATCTCCCTGTGATCGATGCCCACTGGAGTTCCCGGTTTCCGTTCTGCACCAGTATTTCCGAGATGCCATCGCTTATCCACTGGGCTACGCCCTCATCGAACCACTTGGGAAGCCTCCCTGATGGGATATACCTGTGGAGGAGGAGATGACAGAGTTCGTGCTTGAGGGTGATCCTGAGCGTGAACGGGTGGATATTCATCCTGGTGTGATCTATCACGATGAGCTGCTCTTTGGGTACGGCATAGGCAACAAAGAGCGGATTCCCCGCCATCTGCCCAAACCGTTCGCGCTCAGACACCAGGACAATGGTTGGCCTGAAATCGATCTGCCACGAAAACGCCTCCTCGAGATCTGATTTCACTCCGGGAT
>JBNGDS010000043.1:0-27720 GCA_049975365.1 Desulfomonilia bacterium
GATAGGAACCCTGTAAGGTCTCCCCATTGAAATCTATCCTCATGGTGAACGTATGAGGCTTCACAGGGATGCTCCGCTGCATGGCACCTGATATCCCCGGTGAGCAGAGAACGCCGATGAGGAGCCACGGGAGTATCTTCACGAACATTGCATCTCCTATACCGCTTTTTATAATCCTTTGAAAAGGGGGATATACCACAGAGGAGAGGATCATGTCCCGGATCGAACACCTCGCCAGGGGTTCCTCTGATATTCCATCCTCCCCGGACGTGCATCCAGGAGAGGATCAGTCTTCGGTCTCATGCCCTGTCCCCGAGGATCCCTTCTCGATATCGAGAATGGTGTGCCCCCCTGGAAAGGTCTTGGTGATGTATTCGCTGATGTTCTCCATCTTACGGATCACGTCACGGACCTTTCTGGCCTGTGTGAGAATCTGCTTCGCCATGTGCTGCATTTTCGGATCCGTTGTGCCCTTCAGAATCGCGTTCGCCTCCCCCATCAGCACGGTAAGGGGCTGGAAAACCTCATGTGATGTGGTGGTGGCGATCTGCGAAACCAGTTCATAGAACTTGAGCCTCTCCCTCTCGCGCCTCAGCGCTATGAAATCGAAGGCCCTCTTCACGGTAAACTTGAGCATATCGGTGCTGAAGGGCTTGAGCATATAATCATACGCCCCCTGCCGGTGTGCATCAATGACACTGTCGATGCTCGCATACCCGGTGACGACTATGATCAGCGAGTTCATGTTCCTCTTCCGGATAAAGTTGATGATAGCCATACCATCCACGTCCGGCATCCTCAGGTCTGTAATGACAACGGGATACTCCCTCTCGGAAAGCAGGCGGATACCAGTCTCACCGCCAATGGCCGTGATCACCGTGACACCCATCTCGGAGAGGATGTCTTCCATGAGATAGCAATCCCCTTCATCATCGTCGATGACGAGCACCACCTTTTCTTCAGCAGGAAGCGTGTTCATATCGCGTACAGGATAAGAAAAACGGCAAAAACTATCAAGCACGTTTCTACAAAACCCGAGCCGTTATCCGGAGACTCTCAGTGGAGATGGGTTGACAAGCCCACCCGAGAAATTGGAGACCGATACTGCTCAGTGATCACTCTTGGTGAGATCGATATTGCCGAGATAGGAGTGAACAAGGGCTACCACAGGTGCAGAGAGGGGATCCTCGTGCTCTTCATATTCCACTACAAATCGTTCGCCGGCAAAATAGATGACAACCGGCCTCACGTCATCCCATTTCTCCAAGAGACTCTCCCTGTACTCTGTCAATGTCATCCCTGACATCCTTTCTCTTCGATCTTACTGAATAGTATCGGGTAAATCGAAGAACGCTAAAGAAAACACCTCTCAGCTCAGACCGAGAATGGTGGCAAATCGGGCAAAACCGCTCTTTATACCCTGTTCTATGGTTCTGTTCTCAGGCGGTTCAATGATGTTCCTTCCCAGGTATTCAAGACACTGGGATGGCTTGCCCTTTGGGTACAGGCCGGTGATGAGCTTTCTTTGCATCTCTGCATTTCTGAACCCTTCCCTATCGTACAGGACCCCTCCCAGGTATTCTGGTTTCACCGAAAAGGTCGGTTCCAGTATGTTGATTCTCTCGTTTATTGTCTGGCATATCCTGTTGAAGAGGAAGATGCCTTGGTTCAGGGTTGCAATCTGATTCATCACCACCAACGGCGTGTAGATTTTCCGTGGGATATAGAATTCCACATCCCTGAGGAGTTTTTCCTCGATGGTCTTAAACCGTTGGAAAGACGCCTTGATACAAGCATACCCGGCAATGATATCCTGGGGGGTCGTTACAATGAGAATCTCTTCGGAGGCCATGGCAAAATCCAGTACGACGGCAGAGATCCCAGCGGAGAGGTCGAACAGGGTGACATCATACTGTTCCGCGATCTTTCTGAACTGCCTGATGAACTTGGATCGCTGAACGTAGTTGATGTTCGCGAGCTTGAATTCTCCGGAACTACCGGCTACGAGGTCGAATCCATAGGAGGTATGCTCCACCATCTGATCGAGATCGATATCTCCCAAGAGAAAGTCATAGAGTGTGAATTCAGGGAAAAGCGCCAGTTTGTTTGATATGTCTGCATTTCCAAGATCCGCATCGATGAGCAGCACTCTCTTTCCCTGGTCCTGGATAATCTTTGCCACGTTCGTGGCAATGTGGGTCTTGCCCACGCCTCCCTTATTGGAGATGACCGATATGATCCTGTTTTCCATCCCTGTTCCGTTTGTCTGTATCATTGCCTTCTCATTCCTTTGGCCATCGATGCTGTAGTAGGTGTCGATGGCCTTTCGGATTGCCTCCTTTTCAGCCAGTGCAGGGTATATCTTTTTCCCCATGTGCAAGGAGAGTGCCTCGATAAGTTCCTTCTGGTCGGGATCGCCTATTGCGACAAGAACTCCCCCATTGAGAAACCTGATAGGCAGGCTGTTGTATTTCCGTGCATAGCGAGCGTTCAACAGATCAATACACTTCTTGTCAGGCACTTCTCGCGAGATATCAATATACGGAATCCCGTATTTCCGCGCGCGGACCTTGGTCTCCATGTCTCTTCCCATACTACCTCTCTTCTCGGGTATTCGGAAAAAACGGAGGGAAGCTTTAATCGGGTTTCGAGAGTCTATCCTTGAGGGATTGGAGGAGATTTATGGCCTCAATCGGCCTGATCCGTTCGAGATCGATATTCATAAGGTCTTCGATGACCTCTCCCTGGACATCGTCGAACAGGCTCTGCTGGACAGGAGCAGGTGTATGGACCAAGGGGACCGATCTCACCTTTTTCCCGATTCCAGCAAGGAGTATCCGGGCGTTCTCCACGACCTCATCGGGGATTCCGGCCAACCTGGCAACGTAGATTCCATAGCTTCTGCCGATCGCTCCTCGTTTGAGCTCACGAAGGAACACCACATCACTTCCGGTTTCCTCGACTGCCATGTGAAAGTTCTTGATTCCCCGGTGCCTTCGCGCCAGATCTGCAAGTTCGTGATAGTGGGTTGCGAAAAATGTCCTGATGCCATGCTCATCAAGATATTCAGCCACCGCCCATGCCAGAGACATACCATCATAGGTGGAGGTCCCCCTCCCAATCTCATCCAGTATGACAAGACTCTGGTGGGTTGCATTGTTGAGGATTTCCGCTGTCTCGCTCATTTCCACAAGGAAGGTGCTCTGACCAGCCGAAAGATTGTCCAGGGCACCGATCCTGGTAAAGATCCTGTCCACCATCCCGATATCCGCATCTCTGGCAGGGACAAAGGAGCCCATCTGTGCCATGATAGAAATGAGGGCGATCTGCCTCATGAAGGTTGATTTTCCAGCCATGTTGGGGCCGGTGATGATGTGAATGGTGTCTCTGTCTCCCCTGAATGCGCATGAGTTTGGTACAAATTCACCTGGTCTCAGCACCTTCTCAACAACGGGGTGCCTTCCCGAGGCGATCTCAATGGTCCTGGTGTACGAAACCCTCGGGCGGGTGTAGTCGTTCTCAATGGCAATCTGAGCCAGACATCCCAGGACATCTATGCACGCGACGGCATCAACCGTCTTTTTGAGATTCGGGATGTAGCCTACGAGAAAATCCCTGAGCTCGGAGAATATCCTGTTCTCAATCTGAGCAATCGCATCCTGGGCACCGAGGAGCTTTGCCTCGTACTCCTTGAGTTCAGGAGTAATGTAGCGCTCCGCATTCGTGAGGGTCTGCTTGCGGATGTAGCTCTGTGGCACCCGCTCCGCATGGGCCTTCGAGATCTCGATGTAGTATCCGAATACCTTGTTGTAGCCGATCTTCAGGGTATTGATACCCGTGGCCTGTCGTTCCCGTGTCT
Source organism: Desulfomonilia bacterium (assembly GCA_049975365.1). Taxonomy (GTDB): domain Bacteria; phylum Desulfobacterota; class Desulfomonilia; order UBA1062; family UBA1062; genus DSBG01. The sequence continues at coordinate 3,860 of JBNGDS010000043.1, forward strand.
CCAGTGACGCCAGGTAGTGCTTCGAATCACGGCGCAGGTGCCTGAGATCATCGAGTTCTCCATCGACACCTGATGCGATCACTCCCCCGTCGGAGAGCCTGTTCGGTGGATCGGGAACGAGGGTGGTGACGATCCGGGAATGAACTTCGGCAAGGGGGTCGAGAGTGTCCCTCAGACCTGCGAGCAGCATTGAGTCAATGGGGTCAATGTGTTCATGCACCCGTGGGAGTTGTTCCAGACCTCCCGCAAGTGCCACCATGTCCCTAGGAGAAGCGCTCCCGGTAGAAATCCTGCCGATGATACGTTCCATGTCAGGAATTCCACTGAGGACATCACGGATACCTGAGAGCAGATCTTTCCGTGCACGCAGACCCTCAACGGCATCATGCCTGCACAGTATCTCTTCTCTGTCCATGAGGGGGAAAGAGATCCAGTCTGCGAGCCTACGTGCCCCCATTGATGTACAGGTCAGGTTGAGCACTGCAAACAGCGTGTTCTTCTTATCCCCGGTGATGGGATCGAAAAGTTCGAGATTGCGCCTGGTGTTCGGGCCGAGGATCATGTACCTCCCGGGATTGTAGAATCTCAGCGATGTAATGTGGGCAAGTACAGCCTTCTGGGTCTGCCTGACGTATTCGAGTACCATGGCAGAAGCCACTAGCGCGGCATTGTGCCCCTTCAGCCCGAGTCCATCGATACCGAGTGTCCTGAAATGGTGCGTAAGAACTGCAATGGCACTGTCCGTTCCCATCGGAAGGTTCATGGGTGTGACGAAAAATCCCTGGGGAATGATGCTCGTATCCGTGACGATGATCTCGCTGGGAGAAACACGGTGAAGCTCGTTGATGAAATCCTGGCTGGATCCAACTTCTGTCACCCTGAAATCCCCGGTCGAGATATCGATGAACGCGATACCGCTCGTCTGAGACTTTCCATCCTTGTGTACCGCCATGAGATAATTTGCCTTGTCGCTTATCAGGTGTCTGTCGTCCACGATAAGGCCGGGTGTAATGACCTGGACGACCTCGCGGTGGACGAGGCCCCGTACCGAAGACCCATCCTGGCTCTGTTCGCAGATGGCAACCTTTTTTCCGAGACGAATGAGTCGCGAGATGTACGATGCGGCGCTGTGATAGGGAACCCCGCACATGGGAACGGGATTCTCTCTGTTCTTGTCGCGCGTAGTGAGGGTAATACCGAGGATCCGGGAGGCTATGAGGGCATCGTCATAGAACATCTCATAGAAATCCCCCATCCGATAGAACAGGATCGTATCGGTATAGTGCCTCTTGATATCAAGGTATTGCTGCATCATGGGGGTGATGTTCGTCATTCCAGGTCCCGCTCTCGATCTTCCAGATCTCTGATACGCTGCTCCTCTTTTTCCCGTTCCTTGAATTCTGTCAGGCTGAACGACTTGAAGCGCTCCAGGAACTTCGGATGCTCCATGTACGGGAGATTGGTCGCCAGAAACGACTGCTTCATGCTCTGCTTCACCTCGTCAACATCCCTGGCATGAATTGCCGGCTTCTTCAGCACCCTGGTTCTCCTGAGTCGATTCTCTCCGCAGTATCTTCTGAGCTCCTCATCTTCCTCACCGAGATCCGCGACCATGCTGATTTCAAGATGTATGAGATACAGATCTCCTGTGATGAGGACTGTCTTGTCCTCAACCTCCACAGTAATCCCGTTCGATAGCAGAATGGTTTCCATGATCACAAAGAAATAATACGAGCGGGAAGGCAAAATCAAGAACGAGCTCGAAAACTTCAGGAAGAACGGCACTTACTCTGGCACCTCAGGGTTCTCATGGAGCGGTTGTGCTCTGAAGAAATCTTCCATGATGGTGCTCGCTGATATGTCCAGGACAGCATCCAGTGCATCGAGGATCGTGGGGATGTCCGATGTCCTGCCGCACAATCCGGAAACATCCTCCCTCACACCACCTACCGGGGATCTCGCCCTCCAGAGGAGCTCGTTGGTGGAGCAGTCGATCATCTCCGCCTTCACCCACGAGATGACTTCTGTATAATGATTATAGAAATCGAGATAGTGGCAGAATACCCCGTACCGTCGAAGCTCGATCACAACAAGGTAGTCCACCCCCGATCGTCGCCCCAGAGATCTCACGTCCCTGCTGGCATACATTGACCCATCACGTTTGAACCTCGGATATTCTTTCAATCGTATGGGTTCATCGAGTCTGACTCCCGTAAAATTGTTGAGTTCAAGCGTCTCGACAAAGAGATCAGCAACTCTGGTGAAGCTCCTGGGCTCATACCCCTGAAGGTAATTCCTCAAGGGACGCGTTTCCGCGAGGAGTAAGGGGTGCTCATTCATATCATCCATGCCGGAGATTCCCCCGAAGATCCACTGGGAGTGAGGAGAAAAGAAGATGCTGGTGGTCGTGATCTGGATCGAGAGCTCTGCCTCAGGCATTTCTGTACAGGCGATACCCACTGTTTTTCCCGTATTCGACCAGAACTCATCTGGCAGCGGTTTCGGCTCCAGGGAAGCGCATCCCCCCAGGAAGAGCAGGAGAAAAGCTATGACAGCGGCAAACCATCCGGTGATCTTCGCCGAGCCCATCTCGACTCCTGACATGAGATCCTCCCGGTGTGGAGCGGGTTCGTTCGCATGGCTCCATGACGAACATTCTTCCTGAGCAGTCAATCCATGAGTCTCGACATCTCAGGTGTTCCTCAGCTACAGCCTCCCCGCCCGCAGGATCTCACTGTCTGATAATACTCCACACTCTCCTGAAATCAACTCCGGAAACGACGCCACCGTGATGGAGATCCCTGGAACATTGGTTTAGAACATGCCCATGGTGGACTTCATGAATTCCCAGGCCTGCTGGAGAGCACTACTCATGAACATCGGGAACAGTTGGATGACGAATGTCGTGAAGACGAGACCCACCGCTATGGTCAGCGGAAATGCCATGAGGAACACGTTCATCTGAGGCAGCGCCCTGGCAATGATGGCAAAAGCCACATTGATAAGCAGAAGTACACCGATGATGGGTGCAGCAACCTTCACCCCAATGATGAACATCTGGCTCCCATAGGCCAGGGAGGAGAGCAGAAACCCCTGATTGGGGAAAGATCCTTCGAGGGGGATAACGTAATAGCTCTCAACGAGGGCCTTAATGATCATGTGTTCCCCCCCGAAGGAGAAGAACAGAAGAAATGCGGTGATGTAGAAGACATTGGATGTGATGGGAGCATTGATGCCGGTCATAGGGTCCACCACATTGGCGATGGCAAAGCCCATCTGAAACCCGGCAAGCTCCCCTGCAATCTGTACTCCCGAGAAAATGATGTTCACTGCCAAACCGAGGCAGAGCCCGATGATCATCTCATGCGTCAGAAACACCAGGAGCGTGATCACCGTGAGTTCTTCCGGCCTGATGGAGGGCGGAGGAACAACCGGGATGAGGACCAGACTCAGAAAAAATGCGACGATAGCAGTAATGCGCCTGGGTAGGATCTCTGCGCTGAAAAACGGGACCATGGCAAAGATGATGCCCACCCTGAGAAATATAAAAACAAACGTGAGGGTGTCCTGCCACGCAAGGGATAAGAGTTCGCTCATCGGATCATGAAGGGAATGTTATTGAAGAGATTCACTGTGTATGTAGTCAGCTTCTCAATGATCCAGGGCAGGGAAAAGAGGAGTGCCAGAAAGACTGCGACGATCTTGGGAACAAATGTGAGCGTCATCTCCTGGATCTGAGTCACTGCGGAAAACACACTGATGGCGAGACCGATCATGAGCCCGAGGAGAAGCATTGGGGCTCCCACCATAAGCGCCAGCTTGATGGCCTCTGACATGATAGACGTGACGGTCTCCGGGGTCATCCCACAAACCCCCGTATCAGTGAACCGACAAGAAGGTTCCACCCATCAACCAGTACGAAGAGCATGACCTTGAACGGTAGCGATATCATGATGGGTGGCAGCATCATCATGCCCATTGACAGCAGAATGGACGAAACCACCATGTCGATGATCAGGAACGGTACAAAGAGGATGAATCCGATCTGAAAAGCGGTCTTGAGTTCGCTGATCATGAAGGCCGGGATCAGAGCTCTGGTAGGGACTTCCTCTTTGTTTTCAGGTTTTTCCTGTTTCATGATGCTGAGAAACAATGAGAGGTCCTTTTCACGGGTCTGCCTGAACATGAATTCCCTCAACGGCGTCTCCGAATTCTTCAGTGCCTGAGAAAACGTAATGTAGCCATTCTGGTAGGGAACAATGGCCTGCTCGTTTATGCGGTCCAGGGTAGGAGACATGATAAAGAACGTCAAAAAAATGGCGAGAGCTGTTAAAACCTGCATAGGAGGCATCTGCTGAGTTCCCAGTGCCTGCCGGAGAAATCCGAGTACCACGACGGTCCTGGTGAACGAGGTGACCATGATCATGATGGATGGAGCCAGCGCAAGGATAGTGAGGATAAAGAGTATCTGGAGAACTCCCACCACCTCTTCCGGCTTCTGTGCTTCCTGCACGCCGAAGCTGATGTTGGGGATCTGCACCCCCTGTGCATGCAGGATACCCGGCAGAAGGATCAGGGCGAACGCACATATGGCAGAATTCCGTGCCGCGGTTCTCATGGTTTCCTCTGGAAGGCTTTCATGTCCTCTAGGGCTTTCTCAAACTCACCCTCTTCAAGGTCCTTTATAAGCGATACCGTGTTCTGGGTTACCCCCAGAAGCAGAATAGATCTGCCCACCCTGACCAAGGCAAGGTGTGCCTTGGCGCCGATAGCCATCTGCCCGAGGATGTCCAGCCCGAGATTCTTCTTTACCCTTGCCACAGGCCCATACTTCTTGAGCGCCCACGCGAGGAAGAACAGCAGCGCCATGACCCCGATCAGTGCAGTGATTGCCCTGAGGCTCACACCTGCCACGGGGACATCCGCAGCAAGGAGATCTTCACTCAGTCCGGCGATGAGAAGTACAAGGAGAAGTCCAGGCTTCAGGCAGTTCATCCCAGTCTCTTCACCCTCTCGAGGGGACTCACGATATCTGTGATCCTGATCCCGAATTTTTCGCTCACCACAACCACTTCACCCCGTGCCACGAGCTTGTTGTTCACGAGAATATCCAGAGGTTCTCCCGCAAGCCTGCTCAACTCAATCACTGATCCCTGGCCAAGCTGGAGGAGGTCATTGATGAGCATCTTGGTTCTGCCCATCTCAACGGTCACCTCCAGTGGTATGTCCAAGATGAAATCGAGGTCTTTCGCCTGAGGTGAGCCATGTGCTTCGCTGAGTTCATCAAACCGGTGCTTTTCCACTTCCTCTCTGAGATCGCTGCCCATACCGTCGTCTTCACCTTCCTCCAGGGCCTGTGCCCACTCCTGTGCCAGTTTTTCCTGATCTACGTCTCCATCACCCTTTGGCTGGTCAGCCTCATTGAGCAGCTCATCGATAGCGTCCTGTGAGAGTTCGGGGTTTGCAATACTCGGTTCATCTCCTCCAGGTGCATCAGTGAGATTCTTCTCTTCGTCAGCCATGGTCTCCTCCTTAGTAGAGCTGTTTATCTATGGTACCCACGATATCAACAGCCAGGTTATCCTTGATCTTTCCGGGCTTCCCGTAGAATTTCGGAAGATTCTGGACTTTGACAACGAGGGGATCGCTTACATCCTTGTCCAGGACGAGTACATTCCCCGGGTTCAATGAAACCAGCTCCCTCGGGGTAATCTGGGTTTTGCCGAGCTCGACGCACAGCTCCACGTTGACACCGATGAGTTCGTTCTTGAACCGGTTCACCCATGCCCTGTCCACGCTCGTCTTCTCCTCTGAGTGAAAACTTGCGTACAACCTGTCACGGATCGGCTCTATGAGCATGTATGGGATACAGATCATGATGTTGCCGCTCGTCTCCTCCATTTCCACATCGAACTGAACAACCACGAGCACGTCCTCATTGGGAATGATGCCCGCAAACTGCGGGTTCATCTCGCCTCTCACGTATGAGAATTCAAGATGGTATACGGGCTGCCATGCGCTAGCCAGTTCCTTGACAGCGGCATTGACAACTTTAAAGAGCATGCGCTGTTCGATCGGGGTGAATTCTCTGCCCTCCACCTTCATGCTTCCTGCGCCTTTGCCCCCGAAGAAGCAGTCGATGAGCGCGAAGACCAGTTTCGTCTCCAGCACCACGAGGGCATTTCCCCTCAACGGTTCCACCTTGATGATGTGAATGCTCGTAGGTACGGGCAGCGACCTCATGAAGTTGCCGAACTTGAGGGTGTCGAGCGAAACCGGGGTAATGTCCACCATGCGCCTGAGAAGACTCGAAAGCGTGTTCCTGAAGAACCGGGCAAACCGGTCGTGGATCGCGTCCAACGACGGCATGCGGCCCCTGATGACCTTGTCCTGAGCTGCGAAATCATACACGTGTAGATCGGACGAGTCCGATGTCCCCGAGATCCCTGTCTCGGTTTCTATCTCTCCTCCGACTACTCCCTTTAACAGGGCATCAACTTCTTCCTGGGTGAGAATCTGTCCCATCGATCATCCTCACTGAACAACAAATTCCGTGAAATAGATCTGCACCACCTGGCCAGTGGCCAGGTACTTGTTCACCCCATTGATAATGGCCCTTTTCAGAGCCCTCTTCCCTGCGACCGAGGAGACATCATCAAATGACTTACTGGAGAGAAGCATGATGATCTCGTCGCGGATCTGAGGTTTCCTCTTTTCTATTTCAGGCTCGAGCAAGGCGTTACTCAGCTCCAGCTGCATCACCACCTTGAGGTATCGTGTCCCCTGGGCATCCGTCAGGTTCACAATGAACGACTCGAGCTGCTTCATGGGGCCCGCGAGCCCTACGCCAGGGGAAATCGCCTGGGTCTGAGGCACTACAACTCCTGTCTGTGCCACTCCAGATCCGCTCCCCTGCATCATGGGGGCAAGAACCATGAAATATCCCGCAGCCGCCCCCCCGATCAGGAGCACAAAAACGATCAGGATCACTATGAGCATAAGAGGAGATTTCTTCTTTTTCCCCGACTCTTCCTTGACTTCAGCATTTTCCGTCGCCATCAGTTCCTCCTAGAGTCTGTCTTTGAGTAGAATGATTTCCACTCTCCTGTTCTGTGCCCGTCCCTCCTCAGTAGCATTTGTCGCAACCGGTCGGTTGGCTCCATATCCGGCCACACAGAACCGGGTTGGGCTCATGCCCGTCGTATAGACGAAAAAATCCAGGATGGTAATCGCCCTGGACAGGGAGAGCATCCAATTCGTTTCCGGGCCTCCCTTGATGTCCGTGTGCCCCTCGATAGAGATGATGGAATCGGAATTCCTGACGACATCGGCGATACCCATCAGGACAGGCTCTGCTTCGACCTTGATCCGGGATGACCCCTCATCAAAGAGGATATCGGAACTCAGGAGAACTGCCAGCCCTCTGTTGGTTTCACGAACCTCCAGCAGGCTCGTTCCTCTCCCGCTCAGTCCGCCGACTCCCCTTCGTTCCAGGGTGTCGAGAAGACTCTTGTTGAGGGTCATGGTGTCGAAGAACAGCTTCGGCGTGACCGATTCAATAATATTGGGAATTCCGCTCATCTCCTGAGTCTGTGGAAATTCGAGGGGTCCCATGACCTCGCTGAAGAACCCGAAAAGCTCCTTCAAGGCCCTGTCGTCCATGGAAGACATGGAGATCAGGAGCACGAAGAAGGTGATGAGAAGGGTCACCATATCGGAAAATGTGACCATCCAGGCATTCCGGTCGGGGAGATTCACATAAATGACGTTCTTATCGTTCTTCGCCATTACAGTTCTTCCAGTTCAAAGTTGTAGCCCCGGTATTGGAAATTCCACACCGGTGGCGTCTCAGCCTCTTCGAGGGCCTTCATGTCTATCTGGGAGGGGAGATCTCCCACCAAGGTAACCTCCACCCTGCTGTTCAGTCGTCTCCCTGCTTCCGTGCTGTTGGACGTCATGGGCCTCTGGGCGCCCATGCCATATGCTGCAAGCCGCTCCTGATGTATACCCCTGTCCGCGAAGTACTCAAGAACCGCCAGAGCGCGTGCGGCAGACAGGCCCCAGTTGGAATAGTACGGAGGTGTCTCGACCGGTATCGAGTCAGTATGGCCGGTGATGATGACGGGATTGTCCGCCTGGGAAATGATTCCCGCCATCGAATCGAGCACCCTGAGACTCTTTGTGGTGAAGTCATCCGTCGCCTCATCGAACAGGACATTCGACCGAATGGTAATCGTTACGCCGAGCTTCCCTTCTGACACTCCAAGTCCGCTGAGCGTACCATTCTCTGCCAGGGAAGCCCGGATTTTCTTGATGTCAAGAAGGGTGTCCTGCAGCGGTGCGGTCTGAGGCAGGAGTTCCTTCCCGCCGGTGTCGAGATACGGGCTCCTCCCTCCCGGAAGAATGCCGAAACTTCCCAGCAGCGAATTCAGTGCGAGCTTCTGTTTCTTCTCATCCTGTACCCCCATGGATGAGAGCACGATGAAGAAGGTGAGCAGGATCAGCATCAACGAGGTAAAGAGAAAGGCTGATGGATCCTTCTTCGGTTCTAGATATACCCGCTTCTTTCGTGCCATATTCTACTCCGGGCGTGCCTGCCCTGTGGATGGCTCCCTGAGAATGGGGGCAAGGTACGAATGGAGTTTCCTCTCGACGATTCTCGGGTTGTCACCTGCGGATATGGACATGATGCCCTCTATGATCATGCCCTTCTCCAGTGCCTCTTCCTTTGAGCGCATCCCCAGTTTTCCTGCCATGGGCAATGCCACCATATTGGCGAGTATGGACCCATAGAACGTCGTGATCAGGGCAACAGCCATGGCGGGACCGATGGATGACGGATCTGACATGGATTGGAGCATCTGTACGAGTCCGATGAGAGTACCCACCATCCCCATGGCAGGCGCATAGGTGCCAAGGGATGTAAAGATGTCTGCCCCCTTGGTGTGCCGCTGCTCGATGTGGTCAATCTCCGTCTCCAGGATCTCCCGGATCGACTGCGGTTCAAGCCCGTCTATCACGAGTTCAAGACCCTGCTTGAAAAACGGGTCTTTCAGCTCACCGGCAGCACTCTCCAGGGCAAGGATACCTTCTCTCCTGGCACGGGTGGCAAAGTCGACAAAGGTGGGGATAAGAACCTGTGAATCGCGTTTCTGTGCAAAGAACACATTCTTCACGACCCCCATCATTCCAAGCACATCCTTCAAGGGATAGTTGATGAACACGATCCCCAAGGTTCCCCCAAGGACGATCAGCAAACTTGGCGTGTTGACGAACAGGCTCAACGGCCCGCCCGACATGATGCCCATGAGAACCATGCCGAACGCAAACAGTACACCGATAATCGTCGCAAGATCCATACATGCCCCTTTGCGAGTGTAATCTTCCCGAGAGGGAAGCAAGGGGCATGCCAGTGACCGTCACGCACATAACTAATTGATTTTTTGTAATAATTGAGGAAGCTGCACCTTCACGTCTGGGGACGGAGAGGTCATAAAATTGACGCTTTCGGGCGCCCGGATCCCGTATCTCGGCTCCGGGCGCCCGTCAGACGATTAGTGCTTGAGGTTGATGAGTTCCTGGAGCATCGTATCTGTCGTCGTGATGATCCGGGAATTCGCCTGGAATCCTCGCTGGGTTGTGATCATCTTTACGAACTCGGATGCGATATCCACATTGGACTGCTCGAGGGAGTTCGGTGCGATCCTTCCGAGTCCGTTCTCACCGGGATGACCTGTTATGGCATCACCCGAGTTTCTTGTCGCTGCCCAGAGGTTCCCCCCGACCTTGAAGAGTGCCTGCTCGTTGTTGAACTTTGCAAGCCCTACCCGATAGAGGTTCAGGATCTGGCCGTTTGAATAGTGTCCGACCATGATCCCGTCCGTCCCCACGGATATAGACTCAAGGAAGCCCGTTCCATATCCGTCCTGGGTCTGGTAGATGGTCGTCGACGATGATGCGTACTGGGTCGAAGTCAGAGCCTGGGGCTGCCAGGAAGATCCGGGCAGCGTCGAGCCCCCAGCGATATCATCAACCGAATCGGCGATTCCTGCACCCGAAGTCCAGGCACCGCTCGTACTGCGGGTCCCGAACTGAACACCGATGGTCTGGGGAACGCCTTCAACGAACTCCGCGCTGAATTCTGAAACCCCGTTGCTGGAGAAACTCGGCGAAACGACCCAGCTGGATGCCAGGTCAGGATCATTGGCCCCATCCCACACGAATGCGGTCATGGCATCCAGTGCCCCGCTGGTGGCGTCAAAGGTGACGGTCCCCCTCATGAGAACGCCCCGTGCATCCGCCGTGGCTGTCCCGGCCCTAAGATCATCGTTGGGATTGCAGGTGATGATGTACTCCCAGGTATTGTCGTCATCGATGACGCCGTCGTAGTATTCACTCGTCGCTGAGTTCATCTTGTCATACAAGACGGTGATGTCGTGTGAATTTCCCAGGGCATCATAGACCCTGATGGCCGTCTGATATCCATACGCCGTGTCACCGATGGGTTCACCGGTGGGGTCGTTTGCATTCCATGCCCCGAAGACGGAATCCGAGTTGGACATGTCTGCAGTATTCAGATTCGTGATGGCGGTGATTTCTTCAGTTGCCTCGGGCGGTGAGGTGAATGCACTCAAACGGATATCTTCCAGTGTCCCGACGTCGTTTCCGTTTTCATCGAGGGCCCATCCCCGTGCAACATAGCCCTCAGGATTCACGAAGTACCCATCCGCATCGAACCGGAACTGACCGGCCCTGGTGTAGTACTCTGTCTCTGCCCCCTGCGGACTCACGATAAAAAACCCGTTTCCACCGATTGCAAGATCCGTGGCGTTTGGGGTCGACTCGAAGGATCCCTGCTGGAACAGGGTATCGACCGCGCTCAAAGCAGTTCCTCGACCGATCTGAGACGTTCCCGCTGCGGTAGCAACTGACTGGGACAGAACATCCTGGAATGTCGTCCTGCTTACCTTGAACCCGATGGTGTTCACATTGGCAATATTGTCACCGATCACGCTCATGGCGTTGCCATGTGTCGAAAGTCCGCTGATTCCCGAAAATAACGAACTTGATATACTCATGTGGTCCTCCTTTTCTATCCTGATATCTTTTCCACGTCAGATATGGTTACTTCCTTGTCCCCAATGATGAGGTAGGTAACCCCGTCCACGTATTTCACCCCGGTGACAACACCCATGGCATACGACGTGGACTGCACTGGAGCTCCTTCATAGTCAATGGCCTCGATCTCGAATCTATACTGTCCCGGGCTCACTGCATTGCCTGAATTATCCGTTCCGTCCCAGGTGTACTCGACAGTTCCCGCGCTCACACCATCCATGCCGATGGTCCGGACGACAGAGCCGTTCTGGTTGTAGATCTTCACGAGAACCTCAGCGGCATCTTCCTGGAGGGCAAAATTGATGCCTATCTGTTCGCCGGTATAGGCGAGGCTGTTCCCCCTGGCACTGACCTGTTTCCCGATGAACGACAGCGCGGTGATGTTGTTGACTGATCCCTGCAGCAGACAGACCTGATCCATGGCCTCACCCATCTCTGTAAGCGTCTCCAGGGTCGAAAACTGAGCCAGCTGTGCCGTGAACTCGGTGTTTTCCATGGGATTGAGCGGGTCCTGGTACTGGAGCTGCTTGACCAGGAGATTGAGGAATGTGTTTTTCCCCAGCGTCTCCTCGGTTGACGCTGCCTTGGCAGACGTTCCGATGCCCTGATTCGCCAGTATTGCATCCAACCCTATTGCTGACATGTATTCCTCCTTGTTCTCACGTCATCATGCGAAGATATCCAGGGTTCCCGAGAGCGGATATCTTCTGAACACGTTCTGTATGACCTGGGGGTCCCCCTGTCCGGTACCGGGTTCATCTGAGCTGTTCGATCCCCTGCTTTGTCGGGCAAGATGATTGCCTTGTCGTGCATGCTCATGCAGCGCGTGATCGTGTTCGGACAGCGCACTCTCAATGCCTGCAGTAACCGTGAACTGGGTTGACCGGATACCCTGTTCAGCAAGGGCTTCCTTCAACAGAACAATGTTCTGCTGAAGCATGTCCCTGGTGATGGGTGAATCGGTTCTGAATGTGGCGTGAAGCTGGCCGTCATCCATTTTCATCATGACATCGACCCTTCCCAGCATGGGAGGATGAAGCTTCAGCGTCACCGAACCCTCGCTGTTCCTGAGGTGCGCCGGCAGCCCTCGCCGGAGCTGATCGATGACCTGTTTCACCTGCCTGTCGTACGCGAGGCCGGGATTCTCCCCCAGGACTTTCATCAGCGCCATGAACCCTCCCCGTGAAAGGATCCCTGGCGATTCATGCACGGCAAGGTTCGGATGCCAGGTCCGGATGGCGTTCTCAATGGAGGAGAATTCCTGATCACTCATCGAGGATTTAAGCAGGCCGATGGCTGTACCTACCTGTGGCACGAGGGGATTCTGCCCCTGCATCTTCAGATAGGTTCGCACCTTGCTGCTCACGTCTTCAACCACATGGGATCGCGTATTCTGATCGTCCGAGAAAAAGAGCTCCTTCAGGGTCTCCCGTGGTATCGTGAAGTCCTTCTCGAGCATCTGGATGGATTCTCCCAGCATCTTCATGTCAGGCTGTGGTGAGGGTGACTCTGCAGACATGAAAGCAACCGGGCTGCTCCAGCCAAGGCTTTTGTTCACAGCCTTCACCGCAGCCTGAACTGTTGCCATGATCTCTTCTGAAACCCGGAAAGACAGAGGTATGGTCTGGATTTCAGGTGGAAGCTGTTCTCCGGCTCCGCAAGAGATTTGCCCTGTATGAAATTCGGTGAGAAAGGACATCATGGTATCCTCATCCACGGTGCTCTGCATGAGCAGGGTCTGGACTTCGGCCGGGGATTCGCTGCAGTGCGAGTGGAGATGTTCCTTCAGCGCCGCTGCAATCTCTCCCTTGAACTCTGCCAGAACGGTTGTGTCTGAAGACATGATCTGTTGTATGCTTTCCTCGTTCAATCCCGACGCAACGAGCAGTTTCTTGAGGGCATCGTCGGACATGGTATCACCCCGGCCGGAGAGAATCGCCTGGATGTCCCGCACAGATATCCCGAGGGACATGAGGGTATGTATATACTGATGAACAGCTGCAGCGGACGGACATGACATGAGTCGGTCGAGTACATCATCGCCGAGCACCCCTTGTGTGGACATCATCTCTGAAGGACGTGCCCCCTTCTGCTTCACTCCCCCTGAAAGGGCTGTCTCGAGGTGCGAATCGAAGGATCCCTGTGCTGTCTGGGGAGAGACGACCTTCTTGAGAATACCCAAGGCACTGCTCGCGAGTCCCAACAGGTGCACTATGGGTGATGACATATCTACCTCCTGATTCTTCTCTTTGGTCTTGTGTGAGCAACCATGGTGCCAGCAGGCGAAGAGTGCTGCCCGATCAGGGTTCATGGGGTGAATGCCGGGTTCGGGCATGGTAAATTTTGCTTGGGGCAGAGAAAATCTTTCCCCCGGAAGGGTGCTTCAGGATGCGTGCACGGTTGCGATCCGCCGGGTAATCAGAAGAAGAGACAACCCGAAAGCAGCGGTCAGGATAAAAGAAATCCTGTACCCGTACAGATCGCTCATGAGACCGAACCCAATGGACGCACCGAGCATCCCGAGATTGAATGACCACACGAAGAGCGAGTTTGCAACGCCTCTCATCATCGGAAAGGTCCCCATAATGGAGGCGTTCAGGGTCGGGTAGAGATACCCGTATCCCGCGCCGAACAGGAGCGAGAGACCCCACAGCAGCATCCCGCCTCCGGCGTGGATGAATGATGCAGGCAGCGCGATCATGGACAAAACTGCCCCAGCCCACACAAGCTTCTCATTCAGGCGTTTCAGGACACGGTAGAGCAGTACCCACACGACCATGCTTCCCGCTACGAAGGATACGAAGAACGGGCTTGAATTCCCGACGTTCACTGCCATGAGGTAAGGGGGCAGGAAGATTACCGCGCTGCCAAAGACCGCGCCGAGAATGACGGTTGCTCCAAGGAGAGACAGAACAGCTCCCGCCTCTCTGCGTGTATTTTTTTCTGAGGAGCTTCCACCGGGAAGGAACAACCCGATTATGCAGGAAACACAACCGATGCAGGCTGCACTCGAAAAGAACATGTCATACCCGTAGGCGTGGATCATGTATTCCCCAAAGACAGGTCCTAGCGCGTGGGTTGTGATGTTGGAGGCAGTGAGGATACCGAGCAGGTATCTCCTCTCGGACTCAGGTGCACTGTCAAAGACCATGGTGGCACTGATTCCGAATGCACTGGCAAACCCGACTCCCTGGCAGATCCGCAAACTGAAGATGAGAGGGCCCATCCCATCGACATACAGGTAAAAATATGTGGGAAGAAACATGAGCACCGCACCTGATACAAAGAGGTATCTCCTGGGGATCTTTTCCGAGACGATGCCCACAATGGGCAGGGCCACGAGCACCGATATGCTGAAGGAGGCCATGATAAGCCCGATGTCTCCCGGAGAGAGCCCCAAGTGAACAATGAATTTAGGGAGCAGGAGGAGCTGGGAAAAGTTGAGAAAAAAGAAGAAGTTGGCAAAGAGAATGACGAGGAATTTACCGTTCTTCCCGGGCACCTGGAATCCTATAGGCGAGTTCGTCAAGATTGGATAGGGAGTCTTTCGTCCTCGTGCCTGAACCCCGACAGAGGTGGTAGGCTTCAATCCCGATGCTGCGCGGGATCTCCCAGTCGTAGGCGAGATGATCGCCCACGTGAATGAAATTGACCCCGATCTTCTGCTTGAGCTTCCTGTAGGAGTCCGGATCTGATTTCACCATTGACCAGTCGTCAGGCACAGAGATGATCTCCTGGAAAAAGGGGCCGAGACCGCAGCAGGAAACCTCCCTGTCAAGAAACGCCCGGGATGCGTTCGAAAACACGAACAGGGTGTGCCCTCCCGATCTGAGATGGGAAAGTACGGGTAGAACGTCTGAAAAGAGCGAGATCCTGGGGATATAATCCGAGATGAGGTTCTCAGGATCAACATCGAGGAGACCAAACCGCTCGAGCCAGTAGGAGATCTGATACCACCTGATGGATGCATCCCCAACGCTTCGGTATGCATTCACGCACTGCTCGAACGCACTCTGGTAGCTGATGCCCTGCTTCCTGGCGACCAGTCCTGGAATACCCTCGAGCCACACTCCATCGACAAACGAGAGATCGGTCAGGGTTCCATCGAGATCAAAGGAGATACTCAGTCTTCTTCCCACACCTCAACCCGGTCTTTCCACTTTGCTTTTGCTTCGTAGAGAGCACTGTCTGCTCTCCTGATGAGTTCGGTCTTGTCTGCCTGCCCGTGGGTCATGGTTCCGACCCCGATGCTGACTGTCACCTTCACGGTTCTTCCCTCCCCAAAGGTAAAGGGAGTTGAACGCACTGTCTCGCAGACTCTCTCCCCGACCTTGATGGCATGATCTACCTGTGCGTTGGGAAGGATGATGGCAAATTCTTCCCCTCCATACCGGGCAAGGATGTCGATGGACCTGATGGAATGTCTCAGGAGATTGGCCAGTTGCTTGAGAACCATGTCCCCGAACTGGTGCCCGTAGGTGTCGTTGAATTTCTTGAAGTCATCGATATCAAGAATCAGAAGTGATACTACTCCATCCTTGAACCTGTTGACTCGATCGACCTCCTCGCTGAGACGATCCTGGAAATGTCTGTGGTTAAAGATTTCCGTGAGCCCGTCGGTGATGGAGAGCAAGTTTAGCTTTTCGTTGAGCACCTTCAACTCCTCGGTGGCTTTATTCAGCTCGCCTGCTCTCGCCTCCAGTGCGTCCTTCACCTCGGCCATGTCCCACAGCGTTCTCTCCGTTTCAGCATTTTTTTCCAGGAGCTCTACCTCCAGGGTTTTCTTTTCCGTGATATCGGTGAACATCATGAGTGCCTTGGTATTGTGCCCTTTCCGGGTAATAACCTGGGCATTGTATTCGATGGTGAGGAGATCGCCTTGCCTGGTCAGAAGAACGCACTCGTTCCCCTTGATTTCAACCCCCTCTTTGAAGAGCCTGGTAAAATCATGGGTGAGTGGATCGATGCTCTGGGGAGCTACAAACTTTGTGAACGGACACGCAGCGATCTCTTCCTTCCCGTACCCCGTGATGGCACACACGGACTCGTTGCAGTCGAGAATGATCCCTTGAGCACTGATATAGAGAATGCCTACAGGGGATTTGTCATAGAGCTCTTCAAACCTCTGCCGTTCTTCTCTCAAGGACCGCTCGATCTTCTTCCTGTCGCTGATATCCTCCAGCATGAGCCAGAGGTACTCATGGTTTTTCCTGGTTATCCATCCACCGGAGAGCCTGAGCTCGATCCGGGTTCCAGTGCTCTTGGTGCACAGGATTTCCCGCAAGGTGAGCAACCCGTTGCGCTGTTTCGAGGCGAGTTCACATGCCTTGATAAACTCCTCTCTGCTGTCTTTGGAGATGATATCCAGAATCTGTCTCCCGATGATTTCTTCGTGGGTATACCCCAGGAGTGAACAGAATCTTTCATTCGTATAGGCGATGTGTCCCCTGGATATGACGAGGCAGCAGGTCTGCGAATTTGAGATCATGCGATCAAAGATTTCAGGATCTCCAGCTTCCAGACTGTTTTCTGCAGAGCGTTCTTCATCACTCAGGGCAAGAAGTTCTGTATCGTTCAATACCGTATTCGTATAGACGAAACTGACAGGGGTATTCTTCTTTGTGGGAAGAGAAAGTGTCCCTGGGTCTCTTTCCAAAAGATCGTGAAGAGAAAGCTCCCTGGAAATCAGATCATGCACCTCGTCACGAATGAAACCCATCCGTGAGATCAGTGCGTCGCTGATATAGGCGAGGTGAGAACCTTTGAAGAGAATGATGTATGGAGAAACGATATCCTGGAGCTTCTCTATATCAAGGTCCATGTTTTGTTCTTGTCCTCGACGATCTCACCGGCCTGCTCCATGTCGAAGAGCACTTTCTCAATTTCCTGGGTGACGATTTCCACCGCCATCTCTTCTTCGAGGATCCGGATGATATCCTCGATGGATGCTCCCCCGGTGAGTTGAAGGACCTTTTCCGTGAATACGATCAGGTCTTCGTGCTTGGACCAGGGGAACAGCACCCAGCGCCACTGGCGCATGATCCTGGAACAGAAATCTGCCATGAACCTCGAATCCGCCTTGCTTACAAGGACCGCTGTCCGGATCTCCCCAACCTTGGGGCTGAGGTAGTTCACGACTTCCTGCATGGTTCCCCCCTCGTCGCTGATATCATCGACCACGAGGACTTTCTTCTGGGAGAGATCCACCTCGGGCAGCGGAAAGACGAGCATCGGTCTCTCTGTCAGTCGGGTATCACTTTCCCAATGACCCATCTGGAACGTGCAGATGTACTTCTCCTGGAGATAGTCGGCAAGGATCCGGGCCGGTACGAGACCACCACGCGCTACCCCGATCACGATATCCGGATGGAATGTGCTCGCCTTGAGATCGAGATACATCTTCCACAGGAGTTCCTCGACCTCCTCCCAAGAGATACGCAGTGCCTGGGGAAAATGTTTTCGAAATATATTCACTTCTGTCATGGTATCACCTTACTCTCCCTGTCTACTCGGTACCTTCACCGTCTGTCTTTACACGATCTCCCCACACGACCTTACCTGGAAAGCACCCGGAACTGGGGTCTGTCGAGAGATCCCCTCAGAGAAAACCGTACCGGCCCCCCGGCCGAGGCCCTCCTCATCCCGAGAAGGTTCTTGATGCTGTCTGGAAGGATCACCTCTCCCGATAGATTCATCCTCGATCTGCGGATGTCCCGTGCGAGCTGAAGTGCACCTTTTACAGATCCGGAAATATCACCTGTCATATCCGCCTTCTCGAGGGTGAGAACCCCCCTGTCCAGACGGGCCTGAACATCAAGCCGCTCGAAGGGGATCTCTGAAAGCGGGAATGCGGGTATGGAGATCGGCATTCCCCCCTGTGTCCAGAAGAACATCACGTCTCCTGTTGCTCGCTCGAACGACTCGGTTGAAGACTGAATGGCGGCACTCCCTGTAATGGTCCCCTTCGGCTGATACTCAGAGGGGAGCAGCCGTGAGAATACAGCTACATCCACCTGCTCCACATCGAATGTGACATCGATGGTCTGGCCTGGGGAATAGACAGGGGTCTTCAGTACCCCTGTCCCTGTTCCGGACGGAAGATCGGCGTCCATGAAGAGCGACCAGTATCCGGAAAAAAGGCTCATGATGCCGAACCGTACACTCAGGCGGTCAACGACAGGAACCGTATCGATACGAATTCCATCCACAGAGATGGAGAATGGAACCCCTGTCCTGAGGTGCCCCAAGCTGACATCTCTCCCCAACCCCCTGGTGAGGGACTCTTCCAGGGTGTCTTTCAGGACGTCGAAAGGGAATCGGATGTAGACGAACAGGGCCAGACACGCAATGACGTAGATCGCAAGAGCAATCTTTCCCGTCAGCGGTCGCCGCTTTTTCGATTCAGCCATAGTGAACCACCTGGAACGTCACATCGAGAATACCCTCCCGCTCGAGCCGTTTGAGATTCAGACGCTTTATCCGCAAGGAGTATGGCGTGTTCTCGATGCCGTACAGCAGGCCGATGAGATCTTCCTGATAGAGTCCACGGATCTTCACCTCCACAGACTCCCTCGATGAATCAGAAGAATCACTGATCGGTTTCATGTATTCAATGCGGTCATTTATCCCGAGATCCACTGCGAGCTGTTCGAGGAATCCGAACAGGCTGAAATTCTGACTTCCGACACTGGGAGCTCCCTCTGCATTCTTCTGGACAGACCGGATACCCTCTGAAAGCTCGTAGATTCTCCTGAGCTGTTGATCCTGCAGGGCCACCCGCGTGGAGATCTCCTCGTGTTGATCCAGGAGCGGAGTGAGAATGAAGACCACGAGAATAAAAACACCGACAAAGAGTGCCCCCACGCCAATGATCAGCCGTTCCCGTCTGGAAAGGGCTGAAAACATTTCAAGTCGCTGTCTGAGAGTCTGTATCAGATTCTGCATACGAGTTTCAGATTCACCCTCTGGCTATTCTTGTCAACATTGGCAGAGACGATCTTCACCTCTGCGATATAGGGCAATTCTGCGATCAGGGCCTTTATCTTCTCGACATTATCATAGGATTTCGTCGAACCACTCAGGGAAAGACTGTCCTGATCAAAGGTAATGGTGTCAAATACCACATCGATATCCGGTGATATCTTGATGCTCATGTCTTTCAGGATCTCCAGCGGGCTGTCATTGCCGGTTCTTTCAATCAGGCCGGATTGCCCCGATAGCCTTGCCAGATGCTGTTCCATCTGCCTGACAGGATCAACCATGGGTGTTCCCTTCGGCATCACTGAGCTGAACTCTGCCTGTATTCTCCCTGCAATTCCGGTGCTGATTCGTGTCTTGAGAAAGACGTCGAGCCCGACGCCGGAAATCCACAGGACCAGGAGAAAGAGGGCAACCTTGATCCATCTCCCTGCATATACTCTGATCTTTTCAAGTTTCTTGGTGAATGCCAGTTCCTGCTGACGGAAATTGATCCCCTCTCCTCCATCAAAACCCCGGATTGCCAGCGATGCGGAGAGAAAATTGTGCAGAAGGCCTTCTTGACCCTCTTCAAAACGGAGTTCTCTGAAGGCAGGGGTCCCGGAATGAATCCCCCCGAGGCTTTCAAACCGTGCGGGGAGATCCCTGATAAGGGGAGCATATCCCGTCATGACGAGAACAGGATCAAGGTCTTCCTGCCCGATACGGTGCATCGTGATAAGCACCTCCCGCACGTACTGATCTAGATGATGAGCCGCCTCACACCCTTCTGCAAGGCAACGTGAAATGATATCTCCCAAAGGTCTCTCTGTTTCTTGTGCCAGGGCTGTGAGAATGGAAAGAAAGCCATAGGGGAATGAGCAGGCATACACACGTCGTTTTCCGCTGTATACCGCCATCGAGGAATCCCGCCAGCCCATGTGGAGAAAGAGGTATCCCGTATCGTCCTTCAGCTCGAAAAGATTCCGAGCACCGCATCCCATGGCGATTGAAGGTGCGTCAATGACCTCCGGGTCGATCCCTGCAGACTGAAGGGTTGCAATGAGTTCCTTGATCCGGTCGAAACCAGCTGTAACGGTCTCGATCAGATTCTGTCCCGATCCATCTTTCCCCAGCAGAATGAAATCCGTGATCACCCTGCCCTCGAGCACAGGCAGCAGAGATTCAACCTCGGGGCCGATGGTGTCTGCAATCTTCCTGCGATCGCTAAACGGTCGCAGGACCGAACGGTACATGATATCTTGCTCTGAAAGACTCGCAACACAGGTATCAGCGCTCATTCCAAACTGCTGCAGAAGCTGTGCAACATCCTGTGAGAGAGTATGTTTCGGCTCATTATTTTCACCGAGCTCCCTGGGAATACGCACCATCTTTTCGATGGTGTATTCCGATATCCCCGCCCTGATCATACAGGCCTGGACATGGAGGTCATCCCAGTAGATTCCCAGGGAGTTCTTCGCCATGTTCACGCTCCTTGTATTCTCAATAGATCTTATAATACACTATTCGAGTCTTGTTGTTAATCCGTTCCACATATGCCTTTACATTCATCTGTGCCCCACTCGGCATGAGTCCCGAGGTCTCGATGCTGAACCGGGAGCTCTTGATATCCAGGGTCTGCCTCACGTAGTTCATCTCATCCGAGTTCTCCTGGAGATCAAGCCCCACGATGCATGAGAAGTCCAGCTCCTGAAACGGACGGCAGTCGAGAATGCTCGCAACCACATCCTCCGTCACCAGAGACGAGATGCTCAAGAGTACTGTTTCTGTCGCGGTGTTTATGTTTATCTTCCCTCCCGTATTCACCGTAACATACTCTTGGATCCCTTCATAGTCTTCCGTACCATAAAAGTATTCGGGTTTCATGCCTTTTACCAGAAGAATCTCCTCCGGGGTGTCCATGGGGCCGTTCTTGCAGATATACGGGACCTCGAGTGTCTCGTAGTAATCAGTCTCGGCGCCAAAGATGGTCTCGCTGTCAGGATCCAGCCAGTCCATGAGCGCGTTGGTCAGGTCATCAAGATCCGTATCCGTGATATCGATCTCGAGGAGCGTGAACAACCTCTTGAACTGCAAGATTCTGAATTCTTCTTCACCCTGATTCACGAGGCTGTTCAGATCAAACTTTCCTGCTTCATCTACGAGCGTTCCGGAAAAGAGAGGGCCATCGAGGAAGGAGGATGCCATGGTTGCATATTCTGAAAATCCCCCCCATTCTTCGTCTTCGGCATCATACGAGGCGTCGTCCTGGTCAAGCATGACCAGTGCGGCCTCCACTCCTGCCCGGGCAAGATACTGTGCCTGAATGGAATCCCTGAAATTATAGGCAAGCTCGATGTCAAAGCTCTGATCTGCACTGAAATTCACGATCATGACCGTGAACAGTGCAACCACACTGAGGACGAGGATCAGAACGAGACCCCGTTCATTCCTGATGATGTTCATCATGCATCAACCCTGATAAGCCTTGATCCTGATTCCGGCCAGGGGTGGTGATGCCACCGCAGTAAAGGTGAGGTTCTCATCTCCTTTGGAGAATGTGATGCGTATCCTGACCTGCTTCGGGAGAGAGAGTTCCTTTTCCAGATCCCACTCATCTCTGCTCTGGGAGAACTCATCGATGTACTCGATATTCATGCCCGTCACATGCTCTGCAAGCTCCATTTCGGCTCCCGCGGTGCTCACATCCACGTGAGGAGTGTGGTCTTCCCTCCTCATGAGAGAGTAGGTTCCTTTCTTGTCTTCCATCTCCTCGAGGTAATAGGCGACTTCACAGAGACCCCCGGTCAGCGACGCAAACCCGATGTCTGTCGTCGTGGTGAGAACCAGGCTGTCCCTGTCGGTGTCTGAGCCGGTCTCGTCCACTCCGATAAACCGGTACAGAGAGATCTCCTCGGGTGTCAGCTCCACCTCTGTGGAGGGGATGTACGCACAGGTGATGTCCTTGATGATTCGGTCCATTACGATACGGACCATCTGGTAGGCCTCCCTCTGGTTCCTGATGGCCTCCACATTGTCATGGGAGAGGAAGAATGTCATATTTACCGTTGCAATCACGATGGCCGCGATTGCAATGGCCAGGAGGAGTTCCATGAGGGTGAAACCATCAGCGCTTCGACAAAAACGACATGATCTTTGTTTCATACGTGCTCTCCTGGGATCCCCACCGCACGGTGAGCGTATACTTGAAGTATCCCGTCAAGGGTGTTTGTTCAATCTCCTCTGTATAGACATACCCCGGGAAATCCTCCCCGAAATCCCCCTGGTCGCTGCCTGTTGAAAAACTTTCGATCCCTGATGTCACGTCAGCGATGCGTTTCTGCGCAAGCAGTGTTGATGTGGTCATGAACCGGGATCTCATGGCCATCTCGATACCCTGGCTCTCGGCATTGATCAGGGAGAGCAGGGCGATGCTCAAGATAGCAACAGCGATCAGCACCTCCAGGAGGGTGAACCCCCTATCCATACGAGATCTCCACCAGGTGATCGTAGACCCTCACGGTACCCGAGAAGGGTTTTATCACAAGGGTATAGGTCTTCCCCGACCCGCCGTCGAGATATATAACACCCTGTTCAACGATACCCTCAGGTGTCACCTTCAGATCCACTTCCCCCTGTTCCTTCTCATTCTGGTACGGACTCTTGATTCCTGTTATCCTCACCCCGGGCGGGAGATCCCTCTGTCTGGTCATCTCGGGAAGGACCCCTGTTGATTCAGGCTTGGGGTATACACCTACCCACGAGTTATCAATGTCGAACCGCAGGTAGTAGGTTGTGTGCTGAGTCAGAGCTGTAGATCTGGCAAACTGGATGATCGTCATGATATCCCTGCTTGCCTGATCAAGGTTCGAAGAAGAGAAGCCCATAAACAGCCTGGGCCCTACATATCCCAGGGTAATACCCACAATTACGAGAACGATGATCAGTTCGAGGAGGGTGAAGCCCCTACTGATCCGTGTCTGTTTCCCAGTTTCCGATGTCGGCATCGTTCCCCTCACCACCGGGCTGGCCGTCTGCTCCGTACGAGAAGAGATCGAACTCATTGGGATTGTGTATTCCGGGGTACAGATACGCGTATTCATTCTTCCAGGGATCCTTGGGAACTGTGCTCTTTTCAAGATATCCGCCATCTCTCCAGTTTCTCGGGAGAGTCCCTACGGAAGGTTCTTCAACAAGGGCTTTCAGCCCCTGTTCAGTCGATGGATACTCGCCATTGTCGAGCTTGTACATCTTGAGCGCATTCTCGAGGGCCTGAATCTGAATCTTGGCCTGTGTCCGTCGTGCCTCTTCCGGTCTGCTCATGATCCTTGTCCCGACAAATGTCGCCAGGATGCTCAGGATGACGATCACCACCAGGAGTTCAATCAGGGTAAATCCTCGTGCATTCTTTCTCATGGTTCCTCCGTTCTACCGAACAATCGTGCTCATCTCCAGCATGGGGAGAAGTATGGACAGTACTACAAACCCCACAAGGGCCCCCATGATCACGATCATGAGAGGCTCCAGCAGGGAGGTAAGCCCTGCCACGGACGTCTCCACATCCTCCTCATAGGCATCCGCCGCCTTCATGAGCATCTCCTCGAGGTTCCCGCTCCTCTCTCCCACGCTGATCATGTGGACGATTATGGGAGGGAATACCCCGGACTTTTTCAAGGGAGAGGCAATGCTCGATCCGTCCATGACCTCTGCGATGGAGTCCTCTATGGAACTTTCCATGACCCTGTTCTGCACAACCGACTTGACAATGCGCAGCGAATCGATAATGG
>JBNGDS010000044.1:0-26964 GCA_049975365.1 Desulfomonilia bacterium
GTTGTCCACCATGTCATCGCGCATCTCTTTCAGAAATGCCAGCACCTCGCGCATGCCATGATACGTCTCCAGGAGATCCTCGAGGAGGACGTCCAGCGTATACGCAGCCACATCCCTGTCGAGCTTTTCCACCATCTCGCCAGTTTTCTTCTCCAGGGCCGTGATCTGGCGGCCTGCCTTCTTGAGCTGCTCCTGGAGCCGTTTCTGCTTTCTGGTGATGGAATTCCTGGTCTTCGTATCCAGGGCCATGAAATCTTCTTCAGACAAGGGCTTCCCGTCGATGACCGGGATTGTCGCCAGGCCCATCGGTGTCGGCTGGATGAGCATCCCTCTCTTCTGGGCTTCTTCGTTCAGTTTTGTGAACATCTCTTCGCGCTGCTGCTGAAATTTCTTGACCGTGTTGTTCCTCCTGGCTGCATACTCCTCGCTCTCGAAGGTCTTGAGGATTTCCTTGCGCGCTGCGGTGACGAAATCATCCACGTCTTTCTTGAAAGCCCTTCCTTTTCCTGCTGGCAGGGGTATGGCCTTTGGGCGGTAGCTGTCCTTAAAGTTGTTCACGTAGCACATATCGGGCGGGATGGGCCTGTTCCGTGCTATGTCCTCGAGGTATTTCCTCAGTGCTGTCTTCCGGCCGGAACCTGCCGGGCCGGCAACATAGATGTTGAATCCTTTTTCCTTGATGCGAAGACCGAATTCCAGAGCCTTGAGGGCACGAACCTGACCGAGAATTGTCTGCAGGGGTTCTGCATCGACACTGCTCGTACAGCCCAGGACATCCGGATCGCACATACACCGCAATCGTTCAATGGATAGTGTGCCAGCCACGTATCTCACCTCCAATAAAAAAGATATCTCTGCGAGCCTGTTTTTCAATCGAGAGGTTCGAAACTCTCAAGAGCCTTCTGGTCTTGAAGAAGAGCTCGATCCAGAGTACAGCCTCCTCCTCATCCAGAATTCAATGCTGAACAGGGCCCCAGTATACACAGAACAATCATGGGGGTGCAACGAATTTAGGAATTTCACCAGACCTTATGCAGCAGTGCATGGTGCGTTCGAATGCTGAGCTCCTACATGAAAAGACGACACGTCTCCAGAAATCCTGGAGACGTGTCGTTCAAAAGGGGGCAAGGAGGGATTACAGGTTCCCGGCAATGGACTCCATATAAACACTCTGCTGATCATACTCCTCATCGTTTCTCCCATGATAGAACCACTTGGGGAAATTGAAGTCGGAGGTCAGTGAAGTTGGAAGGAGCAGCACTGCCTGGAGAAATGCTTCGAGATCAGGTACATTGTAGATATTCACGTCGTACCCCATGTGCTGCAGCTTGATGATGAATTTCCTGCTTTCTGCCGACTTCCAGTTAACGGAAAACCTGTCGATTCCCCACTGGTGGAACATTTCGAGGCTTCGATATGCGTTGCGCGGGGAGATCCGCAGAAGGGTTCTGAGGAAATCCACAGGGGTCTGGAGAATCGCGTGGGGAAATTCCTTTCTGATCAGGTGTACCATCGCCCTGTTCATCTTATCGACACTGGCGCTGATCCAGATTTCATGAGAGTCTATACCGATTTTTTTCAAGGTCGGGATCACGTACGGGAAGAGTCCGGGATCCTTGATATCAAGCTTTACCCCTCTGTGGGCATGCTTCAAGATATCCAGATATTCCTCGAGCCTGACCGGCTCCTCCCCACTGACATACGGCTGGTCGAGAAAGCTCCTCCTGCGCAGGATCACCCTGTTGATACCCAGGTCGAAGCGAACGTGGAGCTCTGCAACGTGCACGTTTGACGTGAGAAACTGCCTGAGGATGGATTCCTCGTTCACCCCATGCCAGACAAACTGGACATGCTGTGGAAGGGCGTGCTCGGAGATCAGTTCCGTGAGGTCATAGTGGAATCCGACAGCAGCATCCTCCGGGGGGTTCGTTGCGGCAGATTCAAAGATGGTGTGTGCATGAAGGAGAAGAATATTGCTGTCTCTGAAATTAAGGGCAATCACGCTGAGATTCTCCGGTTCATTATCGACGACTGCAACAACGCGGAATCCCTGTGCCTCGAAATAGTGTACCCCTTTCACTTTCCCTGTGAGTATACCGTCACCGTCATTCATGAAGAGCAGGTCAGAATCGAATGTCACCCGATGTTCAGCCCCGAGCATGTTGAGGGCTCTCAGAGTATCCTCGCGAAGATGTTCTGGTCTTCCGGTATTCAGTCCGACATAGGTGTTCGGCTGGATCTGGAACCACCGGATGACGTCGAGCACTCCATGGAACGGCCGATGAGACTCGAACAGTGCATCAGCACTCCAGAAATTCTCGGAATACCATGAAAGAATTTTGGCTTTCGTGGATTCTGGTATTCCACGCTGATCCAGAAGGGTATCGATAGAGTTCTCATGAATGGATATATCCTCTGGCCTCAAATGTGTGAAAAAGCCCGTATTATGCCTCTTGTCGAAGGTGTGCAGAACATGAAGGGTAAGATACCGCATATCCAGGATCGTGCCGTCGACATCGAAGACGATCATGCATTTCTCCTCGGGATGCTGCTCTCTCTCGTGTTCATAATGGTGTGCAAGCTTCCTCATCCAATTGCTTTGATGCCCCCGCATTGTATCCTCCTCTTTTCGTGTCTTCGTTTTCTCCCGATCCCCTGCGTTTTCACCTGCCTACGGCGCGAACAATGGCCCTTTGTGCCCTCTGCTGGATAGGAAGAACAGACCTCAGTACTCTTGTCAGGGGCGAGCTGTAGCGATACGTTTTCCGAGTCTGAAACACCACCATTACGTTCGTGAACAGGTTCTCAAACGTATACCCGAATTGCTTCCGTCCATGATCTCTGTTCATTTCTCCCTCCTTCTCAGGAGTGGACAATACAGTGGCTGTGTTAAATCAAAATGAAAAGTCAATGAATTTTCAGTGAAATCTGAAAAAAAGAGTACCCCAGTACGCATGGGATTCAGCTTGCCGGTGAATTCAGATTTCAGCATGAGTGCTCTGAAAAGCATCCCGTAGGTCGATCCTTCTGAAGAGACGCAGGTCCCCTATCAGAATGCCATGAGTTCACCGTGATCACCTCAAAAGGATACCGGGGATCACTCTGTCTTGTACTGCCTTCCCAGGGCACTCGGGGCTGCACCGGTAAGGGTCGTCAGCAATGCCCTGATAATGGGCCTGTCTTCCGACCATCTCAAGACAGACTCTCTCTGGGCAAACGAAATGATCGCGAGAATGAAGATCATGAGCGGGAACGGGGCGACCTGGAAGACCTGGGCCGGAATACTCGGCATCCAGCCCTGGAAATAGATGCTCATGACCTGGAGAAACGAAAAAAGATAGGCTCCGAGGGCTGCCTTGAGGGGATTCCAGCCCCCGAAGATGACCAGCGCAAGCGCAATCCACCCGGTGCCCTCAGCTCCCTGGGGCTGTCCCCATCCCGGTTTGATGCAGAGAGAAAATGTTGCGCCCGCAAGGCCTACCAGGAGACCGCCGCAGACTGCATAGAGCATCTGGACTCTCTTCGGATTGATTCCCCGGGCATAGGATGCTTCCGGGTGCTCACCCACAGACCTGAGACACAGTCCGTGCGGTGTCCGGTATATGTACCACCAGGATAACGCGATCAGAATGAGACTGAGGTACACCGGGATACTGTGCCTGAACAGAATCTCTCCGAGAAACGGTATACTCTCAAGAAGAGGAACAGGCTGAGGGCCGACCTGAGGACCCTGGACCCGGGAGTATGGGCTCCCGATGAAGTACGCGAGATCCCTGGCCATGAGTGTCAGGACAAACCCGACTGCAACCTGCGATTGCCTGAGATAGATACTGAAAAAGGCGACCGTGGCTGCAACGAGACCCCCTACTGCAGACCCGACCAGAAACCCTGCGATGGCACTGCCTGTCTTCAGGGCAATCACGAATCCCGCCATGGCACTGAGCAGGATCGACCCGTCGAGGGAAAGATTGATGATGCCGGACTTCTCCGTTATGGTCTCCCCCAGTGTTGCGAGGAGAATGGGAGCAGCACCTGCAATCACGCTTGCCAGGAGTATACCGATGTGGATCTCGCCCATCATTCCCCCCCTGTTCGCGATTCGCGTATCCGTGTCCTGAGATAGTGTACCCCCAGCGCGGTGAGCACCAGCGTCCCCTGGATCACGCCGCTCAAGGAGGAATCAAGATGCAGCATCATGGGCAACTGGATGCTTCCAACATTCAGGCAGGCGAAGAAGAATGCCACCAGCGGGGCGATCCAGACATTGAAGTTGGCAAGCATGACGACAAGGAGGGAGAGGTAGCCATAGTTGCTCGATATAGCAGGAATGAGGCGGTGGTACACCCCGGTGACCTGCATGCTGCCGGCAAGGCCTGCGAACGATCCGGCGAGGATCATGGCAAGCAGCATGTACCTTCCCGGCCTCAATCCGAAGAGGTAGGAAGCCTGGGCATTATTTCCTATGGCCTTCAGCCGGAGACCGACACTCGTGTACCTGAGCATCCACGCGGTGATTCCAAGGGCTCCGAGTGCAAGCCCAATTCCCACTGGGGAGATTCTCAATGATTCGAGATATGGAAGCCACAATGCCCGGTCAAATGTCTCCGTTCCGCTCATGGATGCGATGCCTGCCCTCTTCCACGGCCCGAAAATCAGCCACAGTACCAGTCCCTGGGCCACGAAGTTGAGCCCAAGGCCGGCAAAGATCTCGTGCACACCCGCTTTCGTCCTCAGGTACCCTGCTCCCAGGGCCCAGAGAGACCCGCCGATCATCCCGGCGACAAAGGAGAAGAAGAGAACCAGCAAGGGATACCCGGCCCCGTCACCCATTCTCATCAGTGCTGTGGTACAAATCGCCCCCATGACCACCTGCCCTTCCACCCCGATGTTCCACAGCCCGATCCTGAAGGTGAAGAGCAGGCCACAGGAACAGAGTACCAAGGGGATCCAGGCCTTTATCACATGGGTGAATTTGACCCAGGACCCAAGAGATCCCTTGAATATGTGGTAGTAGGATGCAAGGGGTGGTGCGCCAGCTATGACCAGCACCATGGTGGTGAATGCCAGGACAAGGGTGATGGCGATCAGAGACTCAAGACCATACTCCACGAGAACCAGCTTGTCTCTTGATGGGGCCGTGTCTCTTTCTGTATCTTTCATGGTCTCACCTGGTGCCCGATCAAAGAGTGCCGGCAATTGCCCTGCCGAGTTCCATGGCACTGGTCTGACGTGTGAGCACGTCCTTGATGATCCGTCCCTCAAAGAACACGAGCACCCGGTCTGCAGCCAGGAGAATCTCGTCGAGTTCGGAAGAGGAGAAAACAATAGCCGCGCCCTGTTCACAGTACAGATCGAGGTGATCCCACACCCAGTGCACCGATTCCAGGTCGAGCCCCCTGGTGGGATTTTCCAGGAGGAGTAGTCTCGGTCTCTCGGGTAGAAATGCAAGCAGGAGTCTCTGCTGGTTCCCCCCGGAGAGCGATTCCACTGCTGATTCGGGCATACCTGTCACCTGGAACCGAGATATCCTGTTCACTGCTATCTGGTGCGCTTGTTGCCAGTCCACGAGAAACGCGTGTCCGTACTGCTGGAGGGCACAGTGTTCGGTGATGCTCAGTCCGCGAATGAGCCCCTCCTCCAACCTGGATGCTGGAAGGAATGCAATACCCGAATCCTTGAATGCATGATAGTCGAGACCAGCCATGTTCCTGCCTTTGAACCGGATGGTCCCCTTTTTCGGTTGAATAAGTCCTGCAGCGACACGCAGAAGCACCCCCTGCCCGCTCCCTTCCAGGCCTGCAAGCCCTATGACTTCACCCTTGCGAACCTGGAAAGAACACTCCGAAAGACCTGTCCTGCCGCCCGATGCAGACACATGTTCGAGAACGAGGACCGTGTCTGCAGGCGGTCTGTGTCTTCTCAGAGTGACATCGGGCGGTGCACCGAACATCCAGCTCAGGAGAGCAGAGGTGTCGAACGGCTTGTCCATGGTACCTGTCACACTGCCGTCTTTCAGCACGGTTACCGCATCGCACAGGGCATTCACGTCTTCCAGTTTGTGGGAGACCAGGATCACGCTCTTCCCTTCTGAGGCGAGCTTTTTCAGGGCAGTGAACAGGACGTCTTTCTGGGTGCTCGAAATCCCGGTTGTGGGTTCATCGAGAATGAGGACCCTGATACCCAGGGAGAGCAGCCGGATAATCTCCAGCTGCTGCCTCTCTCCGATGGTGAGGAGCCGAAGCGGGGTATCAGGCCGCAGAGAAAAGTTGAATTCACGGGCAAGAGATACGAACTGCTGACGAAATTTGTCTGTCTCATCGGCAATGCCTGAGACTTGCCCGATCATGAAATTATCAAGAACAGTGAGGACCGGGAAGTCCATGGGATCCTGGTAGAGCATGCCGATACCAAGGGACGATGCTTCATCAGGACTGGTGTAGTTGACTTCTTTCCCCTCGATGAGAATCCGACCCTTTGTTTTTGGAATGTATCCGGCCAGGATCTTCATGAGCGTACTCTTACCGGCACCGTTCTCCCCCAGGATTCCGTGAATCCAGCCCGGTTTTACTACGAGATCGATACCGCAGTTCGCCCGTGTCTTCCCGAAATACTTGTGAATATCCTGGAGCTCGAGCGCCATGTCTTCCCCGTAATCAACGATATGCGTCTATTCCTACCACAAAAAGAAATGGTGCAGAATGCCGTTCTCCCGCATTCTGCACCACTGAAGCGTTTTTGGAGTACAGGGTTTCTACTTGGCGCTGCTTTGCCCGAGCATACCCTGCAGGAGCTGCTCCATGTACCAGATCTGCTGGTCTGTGGCGGTTTCTCCCGCTTTCAGGAACGCTGTGCCGTCCTGATAGTTCAGCGGCCCTGTGAACAGCTTGACTTTCCCTGATCCAAGGTCGGCAATGAATGTGTCGAGGGCTTGTGCTGCAGGCTCCGGGAGAGCATCACCCTGTATGAACCCCACGGTAGTTGTGTCCAGATTGTTGATGTCCTTCCAGTCCGGCCCCAGCCAGATCCACTCGGACTTCCAGTCTCCTGCCATGGACTTTTTTACGATGTTTACATATTCCGGACCCCAGTTGAAGTACGGAACACCCAGGCACACGTTCGATGCACCTTGGCACGCGCCTATGTAATCATAGGGGATTGCCCATGCCTTCTTGCCTTCCTGCACCTTCTGTTTTGCGACCACGACAGCTTCGGTGGTGTCTATCCCCGACACAACGACATCAAACCCGCTGTTGAAGAAATTCTGGGCGACCTGGGTCGGATCGGCGGTCACTCCTGGAATGTTGAACCAGAACCCGATCCAGGTAACCTGGAAGGTCAGATCCTTGGGGTCCTTTTTCAGCACGTTTTCCCATGCATACCGGGCACCGAGATAACAGGAGGAGGCCAGCCTCCTGGTTTCTTCGTTGATGAGCGGTCCGAGGTAGCCGATCTTCCCTGTCCTGGTGGTCATGGCGGCAGCGAACCCTGCCATCATCTTGCCGTATTCCATCCTGCCGAAGACATTCATGAGATTGCCCGGAGCCTTCCTGGTCAGCACGTCATCCCCTGACACGTGGACGAAGTGCGTTTCCGGGTGCTGGATAGCCGCCTCCCGGATACCATCTTTCATGTCGTCCGAGTTTGCGATGATGAGCCGTGCACCCTTCTCCACCATGTCATCGACAAGCTGGGGGATGGTGATGCCTGGCCTGTCTGCAGGATTTACCTTGTCGATGTAGATCATCTTCGTTCCGGGAAGGGTTTTCTGAACGTACTCTCCTCCTTCGTAGTGTGCCTGGGAATAGCCATGGTCGTTGTACGGCCCCACCAGGAGCAGACCGAACACGAAGGGCTTGTCCGCTGCCATCGGGGCTGACGGCATCACGAATGCCAGGGAACATCCAAACAGCACCAATACGACAGAAATCAAGGAAATCTTTCGCATAGAACTCCTCCATCAGTGAACGTATCAAGCCTGAATAGATCAGCCACCCAGGCTCACCCGTATACCTGACACTCTAAAGAGAAAACGAAGATCCGGTCAAGGTTCAAAATACACATGCACATGTCCATCCTCTCGAGAATATCATGCAGAGCATACCCCACAGATCTGAGCAAAGGGAATGCCGGCTCCAGGTGGTGTCCTCTCCTGAACAGATCAATTCAAGATACGGAGCTGTATCGGACACAAAAAAGGCTGCCACCCTGGTGTCCTTGTGGGAACTGCCATGGGCATGGGGTGGCAGCACGAGAAAGAAGGTGTTACGAGGATAATCTGTTGTGCGGAACCCTCCTGTGGCAGATACCCTCAGAATTCATCTGCCGATCCATCCACCTACACCAGGGCGGTTCCCGCCACCTTTTTATTCCTGTTCTTCTGCTGCGAGCCCTGCTTCATCTTCTGTGCAGTCTTCTTCTTTGGTATGACCGGTTTGAGCGTGTTGAGAACGCTGACAAGATTCCGCACGGAGTCTGCTGATTTCATCAGATCCTCATGCTCCTGCTGGGTCAGCCGTACCTCGATAATCTCTTCCGCGCCATCTGAACCCAGCTTCACCGGGACACCCACAAACAGTCCATCGATGCCATACTCACCCTCGAGGTACACAGAACACGGCATGATCTTCTTTTTGTCTTTGAGAATCGCCTCGGCCATTTCTTTGATGGCACAGGCCGGTGCATAGTATGCACTGCCTGACTTTAGGAGACCCACGATTTCAGAGCCTCCGTTTCGTGTCCTTTGCACAATTGATTCCAGTCGCTGAGCACTCATGAGTTCGGTGACAGGAATCCCTGCCACGCAGGTATACCGGGGCAAGGGAACCATGGTATCTCCATGACCGCCCAGAACGAATGCACAAACATTCTCGATCGAGACCTTGAGTTCCATGGCGAGAAACGTGGCGAACCGTGCCGAGTCGAGTACACCGGCCATACCGATGACCCTGTTCTTGGGAAAACCGCTGACCTCATACGCGACATGACACATGGCATCGAGGGGGTTCGTCACCATGATCAGGATCGCATCAGGTGACTGTTCCACAACTTGCTCCACCACCCTGCGCACAATTTCCCTGTTCGTGGAAAGCAGGTCATCCCTGCTCATGCCGGGCCTTCTGGCAACCCCGGACGAGATCACAATAATATCAGAACCCTCGACATCCCAATAATCATTCGTATACCCCGCAATCCTGCTGTGGTGCTTCTCCATCGGCGACGCTTCGGCCATGTCAAGCGCCTTCCCTGCCGACATGCCTTCGTGGATCCCGCCGATCAGGATAATATCGGCAAGATCAAGTTCAGCAAGGCGCATGGCCGCTGTCGCACCGACATGCCCTGCGCCTATGAACGTTACTTTCTTTCTCATGGTACTCCTCCTTTCCCGGCATCATCTCTCGTGGAACGTCTGCATCCCCGACATGCAGACAAATGAATATCTTCATGGGTCTGGCTCCGGGAAAAGGACTTGCGAGCCATCCTGCTACCAGTCCCAGCGTAGGCATATCCTTGTGTTTCTCTCCTGACATGAATCATTTCAAACACGGAAAACATGGCCAGAAACTCACTTCCCCTCAAACTTCGGGTCACGTTTTTCCAGAAAGGCGGAAAACCCCTCCACGATGTCCTTCGTCTTCATGCAGATCTCCAGGACATAGGATTCATAGTCCAGTGCCTGCTCCAGATTCCACCGTCCGTAATTCTGCAGGCCCCGTTTTGCCAGGGCCACGGGGATGGGGGCGTTCTGCGCAATCCTGTCTGCACACTCTCTGGTGGTCGATGCGAGATCGTCGTGGTGAACCACCTTGTTTACCAGACCGATGGAGAGCGCTTCCTGCGCATCGATGATCTCTGCAGAAAAGATGAGTTCCGCTGCCTTCGCGTACCCGACCAGCCGTGGCAGAAAATAGATGCCTCCCCAATCCGGATGGACGCCACGCCTGGTGAAAACCTGGCCGAACCGTGCGCGGTCGCTCGCTATCCTGATGTCGCACGCAAGGGCAAGATTGCACCCTCCCCCGGCAGCGACCCCGTTGACCGAAGCGATGACGGGTTTCTCCATGGCATTGATGGAGAGAACTGCCCTGCACATGGCATGACGTTCACTGGACACGTCCTTTTTTAGTGCCTGGGTTTCCCCCGAGGCAAACTCTCCCACATCTCCACCCGTACAGAATGCCTTGCCTGCCCCTGTGATCACCACGACACGGACATCCCCGTCGTGTGCGACATGATCGAGGACTTCAACGATTTCTTGACGCATCCTGCCCCCGAAGGCATTCATCCTCTCAGGCCTGTTCAGGGTTACGGTGGCTACATGCCCATCCACATCCAAGAGAACGTGGTCCCAGGTCATGTCTGCCCCCCGTTTGCCAGTGCATGCAGTTCCCCTGCAATGCATCCTGCACCCGAAACCATCTCTTCGAGCACCTCTTTCACCTTGGAGATTTCCCGCACGAGACCGGATACCTGGCCGCATGGCATAACCGCCGTGTCCTTGTCTCCACCATCGGCTACGTAGGAGGCGTCCCCCTTCGCCGCAATGGCCCGATCCGCCTCGTGGTCATCGAGACCTGCAACGTGTGAGGTAATGGTGTTCTTCATGACGCGGATGGGCATTGCCTCTTTGCCGAGTATGATGGTGGCATTGCCCGAGGCCGAGCACACCGCGGTCTTGAAAAATCTGGGGACGGGACATTCCCTCGTAGCCACCAGCCTGGTCCCAATCTCGACACCTTCGGCCCCCAGTGCAAATGCAGCGAGAAAGCCCCGTGCGTCCCCGATTCCGCCCGAGGCAATGACAGGTATCTTCAGGATGCTTGCCAGCATCGGGATCAGGCAGAACGTCGTGATGCCTTCCCTTCCGATGTGGCCTCCAGCTTCAAACCCCATGGCAACAACGCCGTCGACACCTGCGGCTTCTGCCTTGCGAGCCATGTCGATGCTCGAAACCTTGTGTATCACCTTGAGTCCGGAAGACTTGATTGTATCGATCATCTTTGTCGGGCTTCCCGCAGAGGTGTACACCACCCGAATGCCCATGTCGATCGAGACATCCAGAGCATCCAGTGCGTTGGGCCTGTACACCGGAATATTCACCCCGATGGGCCGATCAGAGAGTGACCGGGCCCTCTTGAGCTCCCTCTTGAGCTCTTCCCGGGTGAGCCCCGATGCCGCGATCACTCCGAATCCCCCTGCATTCGATACAGAGGCGGCCATCTTCCCCAAAGTGATGAGCCTCATGGGGCCTGAAATGATGGGGTAGTCGCACCCCAGCATCTCAGTGATCCTGTTCTGCCAGGCTGTTCCCATATCAGGCCTTTCCAAATTTTTCCCTGAGCTCCGCCTTCTTGACTTTCATGGTCGCTGTCAGCGGAAGCTCTTTCATGAACTTGATCTTTGCGGGGTACTTGTACTTTGCCACCTTGCCCTTGAGAAATTCGAGAACCTCCTTGTCCGTCATGGTCTGGTCGGGCATCGGGACGATGAAGGCCATGCCCACTTCTCCCCACCTGTCGTCGGGCACACCGATGATGGCCGCCATAGACACCTTCGGGTGAGTGACCAGGACCTTTTCTATTTCAGCAGGGTACACATTCTCTCCCCCTGTCCGGTACATGTCCTTTGCCCGGTCCACGATGTAGAAGTACCCCTCCTCGTCCACATACCCGAGATCACCGGTGTGGTGCACACCACCCACGATGGTTCGTGTGGTCTCTTCAGGCCTGTTCCAGTATCCGCTCATGACCGTGGGTCCACGTGCCACGATCTCTCCTATCTCGCCCGGGGGGAGTCTTCTGCCGTTTCCGTCGGATATCCAGATCTCGGTGAAGAACCCCGGTTTTCCGATGGATCCCATCTTTCGCTGGATATCTTCGCGCGGCAGCAGCATCATGGCGGAGTTCTCCGTCTGCCCGAACCCCTGCTGCATGAAGAGGTTCCTCTTTGCGAGTTCCTCGAAGAGCTTCACGGGCGTTCTCTCCCCTCCGCCTACGACGCAGCGGACGCTGCTCACGTCTATCTGGTCGAGCTTCCCGGTGTCCAGGATCATGCGCCACATGGTGGTGAGAGCAAAAACAATCGTTCCCCGATACCGTTGAATGTCCTCAGCGAACTCTTCTGCATCGAACCCCCTGCGCATCACCAGCGTCATACCCCCCATAAGGCACGGCGTCGCCACGATGAACAGCCCGCCGGAATGGAACAGAGGCATGCGAGCAATGACGATATCTTCCTGTGATCCATCGACGTAGATGGCCACCTGAAAATTCTTGAAAAAGGTCTGCAGGTGCGAAACCACTGCACCCTTCGGATTCCCGGTCACCCCGGATGTGTACAGGATGGCAAGGGGATCGTCCAATCTCACGGGATGCTCCGGCGATGGTTCATGCACGGGCTGGTCCTTGATCAGGGCATGATAGTCTTCTGCCCAGGGAGGGCATTTGGGAAGCTCAAACCCTGGGAGCACCGGGCTCCCGCTTTTCAGAAAGATGAACTTGTCATGCTCGACCTTGAGCCGTGTCCTGATGAGATCGACGCTCCCGAGAAAGGAATCGTGAAACAGGAGCATGCGCACACTGCAGTCGTTGAGCTGATACTCGAGTTCAGGACCGACCATTCGCCAGTTCAGCGGCACAAAGATCGCCCCGATCTTTGCGGCGGCAAAGTATGCCTCGAGAAACTCCACACAGTTCAAGAGCAGCACGCCGACACGATCTCCCTTCTTGATGCCCTTGCGCTCAAACATGTGGGCACAGCGGTTTGCACCGTCGTTGAGCGCTTTGAAGGTAACCGGACTGTCCTCGAAGATGAGGGCCTTTTTGTCCGGCGTCAGGTGTGCACGCTTCGATATGATGTTCCCCACGCTCCACTCAACGCTCGCGACGGGGAGCTCCTGTTTCGACAGGGGGGATGGCGTCCTGTCCTGGGAAGTCATTACCGGAGCAGGGCTTTCCTTCCGATTCCTTTTTCTTTTTTCCCTGTGTACAGACATCACTGACCTCCTTGCTTCTCTGAATTCATTTCCTTCAGCATTTTCACCAGACGTGGGAGAGCCTCCCCGGAAGGTGCCCTGATCACCACATCGGCGATGGAACTCAGTTCACTCTCCTTTGGATTCACCTCTATGAGCACAGCCCCGTGATTCATTGCACGGTACGGCAGAGACGCAGCGGGGTGGACGAGACCGGATGTTCCGATGATCAGCATCCATGAGCACGTCTCGCACTCTGCAGTCGCCACGTCGAGATCCTGGACGGCCTCTCCGAATCCGACGAAATCGGGCCGCATCACACCTTCACATTCGCAGCGTGGAAGGGCGTCTATCATGGCATCGAACGAAACTCGAACCGCGAGGACAAGGTCATGGGCAAGGGAAAAGAACTCATCCCTGCCAAGATGCCTCTTCTTTCCGCACTGCATGCACCGGAGCCTGAACATATTCCCATGCAGCTCAAAGACAAGGGTGCTTCCTGCCTCGCGATGAAGGTTGTCGATATTCTGGGTGATCACCGAGGTCAGGCATCCCATCCGCTGCAGGTCTGCCAGTGCATGGTGTCCAGGGTTCGGCCTGGCAGCCTGGAGACGGGAAAAAAACTCGGAGAGGATTGTGGAGGCCTCTTCAGGACGGTTCCTGATGACACCGAGTATGCCTCCTGCCGCTCCTTCCCGGAACCTGTCCCACAGGCCTCCTGGATCACGATATGTCAGGATGCCGCTCTCCGCAGAGATGCCTGCTCCCGTGAGGGCAACTCCTGTCCCCTCCGAAAACATGAAGTTCGCAGCTTCCGTGAGTTTCTGTTCCATCATGATCCCTACCCGATTTCTATCCCGACCTACCGTCCTTTGAACCTGGGTTTTCGTTTCTCGAAGAAAGCGATCTGTCCTTCCTTGAGGTCTTCGCTGTTGAAGGCCTCGTTCATGAGCCTGTCGGCTTCCTGCATCTGCACCTGGGAAAGCCGCATCCGTTCACGATACATGTTCAGAATCTTCTTGCTCCCCGTGAGGGACAACGGTGCGTTCGCCGCAATCTCCCCGGCGAGAGAATAAGTAAAGGAAACGATTTCTGTCTCCGGAACCAGCCAATCCACAAGCCCCATTACCCGTGCATCCGTTCCAGTATAGGTTCTCCCGGTGAAGAATATTTCACGGGTCTTCGCCATCCCGACCACTTCGATGAACTGCCTGATTCCTTCGTGGTGATAGACCAGGCCGAGCTTTGCAGGGGGCATTCCAACACGGATGTCCTCGACAGCGACCCGTATGTCGCAGCATATCGCCAGGTTGAGCCCGGCACCGAATGTATACCCGTTCATCAGGGCGATGGTGGGATAGGGATACTCGGCAACGGCATTAAGTGCGAATTCCAACGGGTTGCTCGTCTTCATGATTTCTTCGAGCTCAGGAGTCATTTCCGTGGGAATCGACGCGATGTCATACCCCGAGGAAAACGCCTTACCGCTTCCACCGGTGAAGACAACGACACGCACATCATCCCTGGCCTCCCATTCCTGGAGGATTTTGTAGATCTGGAACAGCAGCTCCGGAGAGAGTGCATTCTTCCGCTCCGGCCTGTTGAACGTGAGGGTTCCGACATGTGCCCTGATCTCTGTAAACAGGATCGATTCTTCAGCCATCGAAAACCCTTCTCCTTTCACCGTTCATGCACGGCGTGTATCTTTGATCCTGCCTTATCCTCACCCCTCACCGGGGGTGAGGTTGAATCTTTCCGGGTGAGGGTATTCACTTCAGGTTGACCCTCAATACGCTGCACACCATCACACTCCCTGGCCAAAATCCAGGATAGGACGGGCCTCGATGATGTCGAACCACACGAGGTGCTTCAGCATCTCGGCGGCATCGCCTATCCTGGCTTTCACCATACCCTTGACCTCTTCCCACTTCTCTCCGCTCTCCTCGATTGCCCGCACCTTGAGGTAGAGCCTGCAACCTTGAGCTGCGAGACCTGTTTTCCCGTGAAGAGTCACCATGCAGGCGGCGAAGGGATTCTCCAGCAGGTTTTCATAGGACCTGTTATCACCGAGCATCACGATGGCAGTGGAATCATCGGCAAGATGAAACGATCCGAAGGTTGCCACATTCACCCTTCCCTCCCTGTCAGTGGTTGCCAGCACATTGGACCTTCCATCTGCCAGCAGGAAGTTTTTCACTGTATCACTGACATTCATTCCATATCCTCCTGTTCACGATTTCCCGACTGCTTCCAGTCTGCTCCTTACTGATCCTGATCATCACAACCTGTATTCAGGCAGGTGGTTGAACTGCTTTGCGGGACACGGCCTGACCGATAGAGAAATGTCCACCTGAGCAGCTGTTCTATGGCATGGGGAAGCTGCCGGAAACTTCCGAGGAACTGGATGGTGTTCCCGTATTGCTTCTCCATGGCTTCCCTGTCCTGACACCCGCACCCCAGCGTCACGAGGTGAATATTCTTCTGCCTGCAGAACTCGATCCCGTAGGAGACATCACACCCATAGTTCGATTTCCCGTCGGTGATGTGAATGAGAAGATTCCGCTTTCTCCCGGGGTGCATGAACAGAGCGGATGCAATAATTGCCTGGCCGGAGGCTGTCTGCCCGCAGGGAGGAATGGAAAAGACCTGTCCCTCGCGTGTGAGCTTCGAGATCATGCAGACATGATCCTGTTCGAAGTACGCATATGCCTGAAACCTGTTCCTGTATCCACTCAATGCCTTCTGCAGGGTAGATACCGTGTTCTCGACGGTCCGCCATTTTGCACCCCTCATGGACGCACTGGCATCGATGAGCAGGGTGATGTTCCAGTCCATGGAAGGTCTCCACTGACGATACGAGAAGCACCTTCCCGATACAGGGGCACGATACAGCCTCCTGGCATCTACGCGCCCGCTGGTCAGCCCCCTGCTCACGAGGGATTCCCTCGAGGAATATGTCAAGAAAATTGACCTGATCCGGCCAACCAGTGCCTTGTCGATGATCGGGTGGGCCGGGATATGATAGTCCCATCGTGAGGTAGGGATGAGGTCGGGATTGTCATACCCGACCACGGACGCGATAAGCGGGGTGATATCAGAAGAGCTCGATGCAATATGTGACTGAATGTCCTGCATGAGACTAATGGAGAGGTCCTGCGTTGTCTGTCGTGAGGGTGGGCCCTCCTGTGTTTTCCCCTGAGCAACGAGATGCTGGGGTATCCAGTATAGCTTCTTGT
The DNA here is from genome assembly GCA_049975365.1 of Desulfomonilia bacterium. Classification (GTDB taxonomy): domain Bacteria; phylum Desulfobacterota; class Desulfomonilia; order UBA1062; family UBA1062; genus DSBG01. The sequence continues at coordinate 16,207 of JBNGDS010000044.1, forward strand.
TGATGACCCTGTACCCTGATACCGCCTCTTCCATGGCTTTCCAGCAGGATCGATAGAGTGAGGCCCTGGCCTCGGTGCGCCTGGTAACGCTCGACTCACGGTGTCTCAATCCTTCCATATCTGAGGACAGGTTCTCCAGGTGTGACAGTGCATACCTGGTGTGTTCCTTCAGATCGACTCCATGCCCAAGACCGGAGGCTCTCTTCCACCAGAGATTGATAAGGCTGTCGAACGAATCAGCTACACTCGCCCCTTCTGCCTCCTGCTCTGAAATCGCCTTGCCCCTCGCCAGTTCAAGGTATTCCTCGAGTATCGAACCCCGCACCCTGCCATCCACGTAGATGTCCTCACCCGTGGATACGACCTTCTGGAATTTCACCAGCGCCACCGGGCTCATGACGGAAAAATCTTTCTCAAGAAGGCTCCACACGCGAGCGCTCCACTCGACCTGGTGGAGGGCTTCGTGAACCACGTTTCCCACGAGGAGATCAACTTTTTGGGCAGACACCGGGTATGTCCCCATGACAGCAGCGGGCTCGATGAAAATGGGCGAGGCCGTCGATGAGACCATGCCGGCATATTCCACAAGACCAATGTTCTCACCCAGGTAGCCGACAACCTTTCTGAGTGCCCTGAGCAGGTTCGCCAGTTCAAGCGATTCCAGACTCGAGGTATTTCTCCTCCAGTAGCTGGAGAGGGCTTCGTCCTGTGTTGGGATAGTCCTGGCAGTGTCGGCGTTCATTGCACCTTCTTCTCCTAGTACTGCTGATAACCCTCCGTGGCTTTCCTGTCCCTTTTCCCGAGTTCGAGGTGGAGGGAAAGGAGCACGGTTTCGAGGACATCCGGGTTCATCTGGAGGCTGAAGACAAAGGCCTCCTTGACCGTTGCCCCCACATTCACCATTTCCGCTATCATCAGGGTATGGCGCGTGGAGACGACCATGGGCTCATGCCTGTTGCTCCTGAGACGGTTCGCGACATTGACGATGGTCAGGGCATCGCTCTCATGGAGACCTGCCTTCAGACAGATCACCCTGGTCTCTACGTCAGGCGGGAGGTAATTGAGCGTGATGGTGTAGAACCGATCCCTGAGCGCGGCATCGAGCATCTCCGTACCGACGAATTCCTCCCCTTCATTCAGTGTTGCGAAAAAAACCACGTCATCGGCGACCTCGATGTGCCCGATCTCATCGATCCAGACTCGACGATCCTCTGCGAGAATGGAATGGAGCATGTTCAATGCCTTGGGATGCTCCGGTCTATTGATCTCCTCGAGGTGAATCACGCATCCGGGAGTCTGGATAGCCCTGGGGAAGAGGAATTCCTGATAATACGTCTCACCATCCTTGAGCCTGTGTTCACCGAACAGTTGTGCAGGTTCAGAGAGGATCCCGATCTGGAAGGTCGCGAGAGGCCGCCTGTTCCGGGCTGCAAACTGCCTCACGAGGGTTGACTTTCCGCAGCCCTGCTTGCCTGCAACCAGGACATTCACCGGGTGTCTCTCTGACAAAGTCCTGATCCGTTCGAGATTTTCGATAACGCCCTGAGGGAGGAAGAAGTGGTCTTCCACCCCGGGAATGGAACCTGTAGCGCTGAATTGACTTTTTTCCACTGTTCCAAGTTTTTTCATGTTCAGCCTCTACATTGCATAATGTATTGTAATTATTCTGGTTATTGCACTATTCGTGCAGAATCATCGGATCTTCTTCTCTCACATCAGATCCTGACGCCTACAAAAAGAGCTCTTTCTGCCGCTCGATGAGAAACCTGCTCAGCTGGGGTATGTTCCACCTCATGTTCATCTCTCTGAGCCGAGAAATGATTCTGCGCGCCTCCGAGAGTTTTTCCGGTTCAGACTCCCTCGTGATCGCGGACAGTTGAATCGAGAGCTCCCTCATCAGGCTTTCCTCTTCCTCGAGCGACTCTGCACGGGAGAACACACACTCCGCACCGCACTTCGGGCATCTGCGCAGATCGGACTCCCCGCACGCCGGACATCCATTCTTGCAGAGATAGGTGAACTCGAGATGATCCGCCGTGTAGCCGCATTTATGGCAGGTCTGGTTCATTCCCATCTCCGGTGAACATGCAACCTCACATGTTCACGCCGGTTTATTCCGAGGACGAACATCCTCTGCGAGACCTTCGATCCCGGCCGATTTTCCCCATGGGGCCTCTCCCGGACCAATTTTTTGGTTTGCCACACCCTTCAGCTCATCGACTGCGAGCCATGCCTGGCACTGCGTGCACTGCCTGATGCTTATGGGAGCATCGATGCGCGCATTGTACAGGTACCGAAATTTGGCAACAGGAGCCTCGTATCCACATTCAGGACACTTCATATTGTCCTCCTTATGTACTGTGATTGTTGAAGCAACCCCTCACTTATCCTTCAGCTGCCGGATGAACCGTCTGAACGCGGGATCGCTGCATTCATACCCGTCCTTGTCAATGAATTCATTCCGTTCGTAATACCTACACCGTGAGGCATCTGTGAGAATTCTCAGCATGTATCCGTTTTTCCCTTCCAGAACGTACACCGGGGGATCACGGGTGATATCAGACCCCTCTTTCAGGACCTTGCAGCTTCCCCTTCCGTCGCTTGACCATGCACTTTCCAGGTAATGCTTGCACAATCCACAGGGTTGATCCGGAATTTTTTCTATGTCCTCCTGTTTTTCAACTCCCCCGGGCTGCAGGCCAAAAACCCCGGATGCCTTTGCGTAATCATCCCTGCTTATCCTCGCCATGGTACCCCCCTCCTTCGATTCTCTCTCATTGAATAGGAGCGGGGTGAGCCGCTCCTCAGAAGAACAGCCGCCCCGTTCCTTCATGCTCACCCCAGACCCTGCACCGTTCTCTGGATGATGTTGTCCTGCGTCTTCCGGCTTATGTCCACGAAGTGGGCGCTGTATCCCGCAACCCGTACGATCACCTCCTGGTATTTTTCAGGATCCTTCTGGGCGCTCCTCAAGGTCTCGTCGGACACACAGTTGAACTGAACATGATCCAGTCCGAGATCGGCCCAGGTTTTCATGTAGGTCTTCCAGAGCTGGTATCCCTTCTCCCCCGCCAACTGGGTGGGAGACAACCGCTGGTTCAAAAGGAATGCTCGGCCGTCGGAAATGTGGTCGATCTTGGAACACGATTTGAGAACAGCGGTCGGCCCTTTTTTATCAAGGCCAGGACCTGGAGAGATTCCGCCGTCATACAGAGCGTCCCCGATTCTCCGCCCATTGGGGAGTGCTCCAACAATGTTTGCATAGTGGATATTCCCGCTCACGTTCTCGGGCAGGATCGGCCAGTTGTTCCCACTGGGGCACTTGAGTTCCCGCGAGAACGTGGCCGCAGCATGCAGGCAGTCGAGCATAATCGAATCGACATAATCGTCGTCGTTGCCCCACTTGGGTGCATTCCTCACGAAATCCAGGCGCATCTCCTCCTTGCCTTCCCAGTTGTTTGCAAGGGCTTCCTTGAGCTCTGCCATAGTGTATTTCTTTTCATCGAACACGAGCTTCTTGACCGCCGCAAGGCTGTCGGCATTCTCGACCCAGGTAAACGCCGTGATCCAGGCGTTGCCTCGGTTTATAGACGGATCGCACACGTCCAGGCCGCTGTCCACCGAACGCTCCGAAACTGCTGACAAAAACGGCCGTGGGGTCATCTTCGGTGCAAGAATCCGTGCCCTGTTCACTGGCCGCACCAGGATGCTGAATATGGTTTTCATCTGAGTCACCCAGGCATCGAATACCTGCTCGTAGGTCGTGAATGTCGCCGCATCAGGAGTTTCAGCTCCGATCTGCATGTTCACGACGTTGTCATACCCGCTGGTGAACACATACTCCATGATCTTTGCACAGTTGGCCGTGGCGTTTGCCATTCTCATGGGCTGGAACCCGTGCTTTGTGCACGGCGAAGGTGACATGCACGCCTGGTGTACCCATGTCCGCGCCTCTTCGATGGGATGCCCGTGCCAGTTCATGGCGTTGGCGATGAGTATCGGATCGTTGCGCAGAGATGGATACCCGAGCCCCTGGCGGATGCACTCGAAGATTTCCCTCATCACCTCGTCTTTCACCTTGGGGTGCCACCTGAAGGCAAAGGTCGGGTTTGCCACCCTGACCAGTCGTGCCGCCTGGAGGAGCGCAATGGTCATACCATTGCACGCATCACTCCCGTCTTTCTTCACACCACCGAGCGTCCACACCCAGGTTCCTTCAATCCCCTGGAGACCCTCGCGGGCCCACTTGACTTTGTACTGGGATACCTCGGCGGCACGGATGAGAAATTCGCCGACAAGATCGAGGGCCTCTTCATGTGTCAGCGTCTTGTCAATGTTCACATCCCGCTCATAGTATGGGCCGTGGTAGTAATCCGGCCGTGAAGGCCACGCACCTTCGATTGCCTCGTTCCTGCTGAAAAGCTGAATGAAAAGATCATACTGGAGCGACTCCTGCAGGGTCCTCGGCGGTTTTGCAGGGATGCGTTCACACACCTCAGCAATCTGCAGCAGTTCTTCTCTCCTGTCCGTGTCTGTCTCGAAATTCTCAGCAATGATCTTTGCGAGGCGTGCATACCGTTTCCCGTGCCGGATACCGGCCTCCAGGGTGATCTTCATTGCCTCCCACATATTCATCTTGTCATACAGGTCGCTGATTTCCTTCGAGGCCCCGGGTTCATGGGCTTTTTCATCAGCTTCCTCAATCCTTTTGTCCAGTTCCGCAATCACGTCTTCAAATGCACGCACCCCGGTCATGATGTACTCGTAATCCTTACCCGAATAGCCACCCCTCGAGAGCGGGACACCCCATCCGATCGCGCCTGAAAGAACCTTCATGGCATCGTCGAGATCCATGTGGGGCAGTATCTTGTCCAGGTCGGATTTCCCGGCCCAGTAACCGGCTACTTCCGAAATTATTTTCAGACTCTCGTCCATGGGCTCCGGAATAGAGGTCGGATCATTGACAACCTCGTGATTCAGAATCGCAGCCAGGGTAGGGTCCCAGGTAATCATATTGGGGTGGCTCCCCAGGTACCCGACGAGCTGAGAGTGATCGGTGATGAAGATCGTCTTGTTGTCGAGCACGTGCGCGAGTATTTTTGCAAACTTGATGACGTATGGGTCAGGTGAAAATTCCAGTTCTTTTGCCTTTTCGGTCTGCAGTACAGGCCGTTCAAGATCGATGTACAACCCCGCAGGATACAGGCCCCCGATGGCACCCTTCTTCCACATGGCCTTTCTGAGGTAGTCGAGCCTTCGGGAACGCTTTTTCTCAGCGGCCCACCACCACTCCTGTTTCCGCTCAAGTTCTTTTACGGTTTCTGCTGTTACTGCCATAGTACACTCCCCTTATTCCTGATATCCCCCTCGCTTCTTAGGGGGTATTGATTCACTTTTTCTCAAACGAGGGACATGCGGCTGCATCCTTGTCTGCCGACACCGGTTTTGCCTGGTAGTACGCCTGCCTGGGATCAATCACCCTCTGAACACAGTCTCCCTTGTTGGGATCATCTTCCATCGGAAAGAATTTCTTGCACTCCTTGCATGTTGGCATCCTCTCTCACCCCCTTTCTTCTCGTTTAGAGAAAAATATTCTTTTCTCCTTCTCAATACGGTGCAAAAGCGATGGAAGACCTGATCACCGAACTCAATTCCGATCGTGTCCGTGGTGACCGGATCGACCACCTATTCCTCCTGTGACCACTCATCCCTTCTCCTCACGGAGTATTCGCATATATTCCTCACGGCATGTGCTTTGAGCACATCTCAGAGCCTGTGTGCCGTGCCTATCTCTTCGAACCCGGATCCCCCGACTGTCACCCTCAGGCCTGCTTCCCGGTAGATATCCGCGTGGATCTCCAGGAATGAGGGGTCCAGTGCCTCAACCTCTGTGTATTCCCAGTCGACACCCAGCCATCCGTACTTGTCCTGACACCAGTTGTGGTATGTAAGCAGGTCGACCCTCCTGATGGATTCACCGAGAGACGTGATGAATGCTGCGGCCTTTCGATGAAATTCAAGGTCCTCGTTGAAGTCTGGAACAACCGGGATTCGTATCCAGATTTCGCTGTGAATCCTGCTGAGCCGTACAAGATTGTCCAGGATGCGTTCATTCCGTACCCCTGTCTTCTCGTAGTGTTTGAGAGGATCCAGGTGCTTGAGATCGTACAGGACGACATCCGAGTACCCGGAAAGTTCCTCCAGCACCTTGAACTCACAGTGCCCGTTTGTGTCTATGCAGGTGTGAATGCCACGATTTCGTGCCTCTCTCAGAAGTGCGGATGAGAATTGAGGGTGCGCGGTCGGTTCCCCGCCACTCAGTGTCATCCCTCCTCCTGAATTATTGTAGAAGGGCCTGTCACGCTCCACTTCGTCCAGGATCTCATCCACACTCATTGTGCGGCCGGTGACCTGCAATGCGTCATACATGCACACGTCCACACACTTCATGCACTGGTCGCATTTCTCACGGATGATCTTGTGGTACGAGGAGTCTTCGTGGCGTGACATCTCAGGGGGTATGGGAGGATTGATGGCGTCTCTCGGGCAGACATCCAGGCATGCCCCGCACTGAATGCACAGCCGCTTTTTCCAGAATATTTCCGCTTTGGGGGAGATGGTCTCCGGGTTATGGCACCATGCACATCGAAGAGGACACCCCTTGAGGTAGACGTTCGTCCGAAATCCGGGCCCGTCATTGACCGAGAATCTCTGTATTTCAGTCACCAATACCGTCTGTTCCATCGTCTCCTCCACGATCCTCTTTCACCTCATGAGCTCACTGGTGAGTTCCCTCATGGAGGCCACACGTTCAAGGGAGTCGATCATCGCTGCCAGGGTCCGTGTTCTCTCCATCCCGATGACCGGATCGCACAGATCCACAAACTTGCTTCTGACACGCTCTTGTTTGATCTCCAGCGGTGGTATCTGCTGGAGGATGTCGGAAAAGCCTTTGAACGTGCTCCCATCTGTCGTTTCGATCTCAACAATTGATTCAAGGGCCTTCATCTCAGAATCGTGAATGACCTGAATCCTCTCCATGAGCCCCTTCACCCCGGCATCTGACACCTTCTCATCGGTGAAGGCCTGCATTCCTGTCTCACCCCGCAGGAGAGCGTTTGCCACGCAGTAGGGAATGCTGAACTTGCCTTCCAGTCCTGTTCGGGGTGTGGTCTTTCCTGCGGCATCGAGGGCAAGCTGGGAGGAATGCACGACGATGGTCCTGATCATGGGGATCTGGATATCGTGCTCTTTCACGAGTACGAGGGCAGCCTCCAACGGAGAATGCGTGGCATGGCAGGATGCGTGGTATTTCTGAGACAGGTTCTGTACATCCCACCCAAGCCCGAGCATGCCTACAATGTCATCGTTCACCGTGCCACGCAGTGCCTCGAAAAAGCCCTGGGGTCCTTCCAGGATATCCTCTGCACTCGTGAATCCGTCACCTGCAAGCAGGGCTGCCATGAGCCCTGCCTGTGATGACCGTCCGGCATGGAACGGCTTGCACATGCTCCCGAATACGCGTTTCAGACCGGATGACTGGGTTCCCGCAATACCGAGGGCATACCTTGTCTGCTTCTCGTCCAGAGAGAGAAGACGTGCACAGCCGGCAGCAGAGGCCAGGTGGCCAAGGGTCGAGGTTGCGTGCCAGCCTGCCATGTAGTGATCGAGGCTTGCACATGCCCCTACGGTTCCGCCTGCCTGGAGCCCGATGAGGTACGCCGTGAGAAATTCCTTCCCGCCGATTCCCTTCCACTCTGAAAGGGCCAGGAGAGAAGGAAAGAGCGTGACAGAAGGATGACCGAGGAACGAGACCAGGGTGTCATCGTAATCCAGGGCATGCGAGGCGGATCCATTGATGAGGGCAGCGCTCCCCACATCCTTCTTCACGCCGTGGCCGATAATGGTTGCCTGCTCGTTGCCCCCCAGAAGACTGGTATACCCGATGAGCTTGTGCACCAGGGGATCGTCCTTGCCGGCAAAGGTCACTGCGATCCAGTCCATGAACGCAATCCGTGCGTGATCATATGCCCACCCCGGTATGGTCGTCTCATCGGTATTGACGATAAACGCTGCCAGTTTCGCCGTGAATCCAGGGGGTGTATCCGTCATGATTCCCCTCCCTCTTCCCTGCTGAAATCCATCAGGCGATACCTCTTCATCAGCTCTTCAACCACTGTGTAGGGGTCCTGATTTCCAGACATGATCTGCTCAATTGCTCCGTCAAGAGATCCGTTCAGTCGCATGCCTTTCCTGATCAGATGGCTTACCTCCCGTTCCAGAAGGCTGTACAGCTCCTCCCTCACGAGATCGTGCACCGGCCGTTTCCCTTCAGGACCTCTGTCACGAAACAGGCTGAGGCATTCCATGAGATCATCGAGGCCCTGTTTGGTGTATGCCGATGTCATGATCACCGGGGGAAGTGTCTCCCTTGGCCCGGAGGAAAGTTCCAGCATGGCACTGATCTCTGAGGCCATCTCTTCGGCACCGTCACGATCGGCCTTGTTCACCACGAACAGATCCGCAATCTCCATGACCCCGGCCTTGATGGCCTGAATTCCATCGCCCTGACCAGGGACACAGATAAGCATCACTGTATCTGCTGCCCTGACAACCTCGATCTCATCCTGGCCCACACCGACGGTCTCGATCAGAACAATGTCCTTTCCGGAGGCATCGAGTATCCTCGTGACTTCACGTGCAGCCTGGCAGAGTCCTCCAAGCACCCCCCTGGTTGCCATTGACCTGATGAAAATTCCCGTGCGGGTGGAAATATCCCGCATCCTGAGCCTGTCACCCAGCAGAGCCCCTCCGGAGAACGGGCTGGATGGATCAACGGCAATGATTCCGATAGAAAAGCCCTGATTGGCAAACCTCAGTGCAATCTCGTTGGTCAATGTGCTCTTTCCCGCACCAGGGGAACCGGTGATGCCGAATACGCTTGCGTTTCCGGTGTGCGGGTAGAGCATCTTCAGTGCATCCCTCCAGCCAGTCTCCCGGTTCTCCACCCGGGTGATCAGCCGTGAGAGGGCACGGTCGCTGCCATGGAGCAGTTCCTCGATCAATCTTTCCCAGGAATCATCCATTGCCCTTTTCATCCCTTCCATCCATCAGAGTTTTACGGGCTGCGCTTCCCCGAATACCTCTCTGAGCACATCACACATCTCCTGGAGGGTAGCCTCGTTTTCCACGCACTCGCAGATCGACGGCATGATGTTCGTATTCTGATCCTTGGCGTCTCCTCGGAGCTGTTCGAGACAGCGCACAACCTTCTGGCTGTTCCGCTGCCGCTTCAATTCGGCAAGGGCTGCCTTCTGCCTCTCTTCCGCGGTTTTCATGAGCTCCGGGTCATAGGTGTGTTCCAGCACACGATTGATCGATACCTCTATCTCGTTCTCCCCAGTGAAACAGTTCACACCGACGATGAATTCCTCCTGACTCTCGATCTTCTTCTGGCGCTCGTATGCACTCTTCGCAACAGCTTTGGGCATATACCCGTTCTCGATGGCCGCCACAGCCCCGCCCATCCTCTCGATCTTTTCGAGCTCCTTGCGAGCTTCGTGTTCTGTCTCATCCGTAAGTGATTCCATGAAATACGACCCTGCCCAGGGATCGTTCACATCCGTTACCTTGGCTTCGTAGAGCATGACCCTCGTTGCATCGAGCTGGAGCTGCACTGCTTCCAGGGAATGGCCGAGACCCAGTGGTTCGTCGAAGGGTGGGTATGCGCCGGGGATTCCGCCCGACATGCCGGCAGCCAGGCCTCCAATCACTGCCCTGGCAAGGTTGTTCAAAGGCCTCTGGAGGGTGGTACTGGAACAGCCTATGTGCGCTGTGATGGGTTGCCGGATCATCATGCTCCGTGGATCTTTCGCATTGAACTGTTCCCTCAGGGTTCTTGCCCACATCCTCCGGGCCGCCCGCTGGAGGGCGATCTCGTTGTAGATCTCCATGCTCCCGCCGAATGCGTTGAAGGTGATCCTGGGGGCAAATGCGTCCACCTCCAATCCACCCTCCAGGCCTGCGGTGATGTATGCAATCCCGTTTGCCAGGGAAAATGCGAGATCCTGTATCCGGGTCGCGCCTGCCTCCCTGATGTGGTAGCCGCCGATGCTGTTGATGTTGAGCCTCGGCATATACTTCGTGCAGAAGACGCAGATATCCCGGAAAAGCCTCATGGATGGTTTCGGGGGAAAGATGTAGGTCCCGCGGGCGATGAACTCCTTGAGTATATCGTTCTGAGGCGTCCCTTCGAGTTTTTCCAGGGGGATTCCCCGTTTCTTGGCGAGAACCGCATACATGCCGATGATCACCACTGCCGGCGCATTGATCGTGTAGTTGGACGGGACTTTGTCGATATCGAGATTCCCGGTATAGGCCTCGTAGATGACCTGGAAGTCCCTGAAGGAATCGATGGCCACACCGACGCGTCCCACCTCTCCCTCGGCATAGGGGCTGTCTGAGTCGTACCCGCACTGCGTCACCAGGTCGAATGCGATGTTCGGTCCGCCGGTCCGCCCCATGGAGTGCATCCTGAGGAGGTAGTCACGGTAGTCTGATGCTGTCCCAAACCCTCCGTACTTCCCTACCTTCCCAGCACCCCCCCAGTCAGGTCGGTACCCCATGATCGCAGCATCACGTGCATAGGCCTTCCAGAAGTCAAAGGGGCTGTTTCCCGCTGTGAAGGGATACTGCCCGGGGAACCCCACATTTTCGAGAAAGCTGGAATTCTTCACCGAGAGCGGGGTGTAGAACCGG
>JBNGDS010000045.1:0-26899 GCA_049975365.1 Desulfomonilia bacterium
CACTGGAGGCGTTCGGACGGGTCGACATCCTCGTCAACAATGCCGGGACCACGCACCCCACGCAGTCCATTTTCGACCTCGACCTCGAGTATGTAGACAGGATTTTCGATGTGGATTACAAGGGACTGTATCTCTGCTGCAGGCGTGCAGGGAAAGAGATGGTGGCCCAGGGCAGTGGATGCGTCATCAACATTTCCTCCATTGCAGCGCTCACCCCGCTGCCGCTGGTCATGTACGGTCCCATGAAGAGCGCCGTAAACATGCTCACCAGGATTCTTGCCAGGGAATGGGCTGACCGGAATGTCCGGGTGAACGCCATTGCGCCAGGGTATGTCCTGACCCCGCTGATACAGGGCATGATCGACTCTGGCCAGAGAGACCCGAAGACCCTGCTGGACAGGATTCCCATGCACTCCATGATGGATCCGGAAGATATCGCCCAGGCAAGCGTGTTCCTTGCATCCGATGATGCACGATTCATCACCGGGGTTATCCTGCCCATAGACGGCGGCTGGCTCACAGACGGGGGATGGTCGGCCTACGGCAAGTAATCTTCCATCAACTCGATTGAACCGTGAGCACGGAACTCATCCAGTTTTCCAGTGCATGCAATCGATGGTCCGAAATAGATATACCGAACGTTGATTTGTCAAAAAACAAATAATGAGGAAGGACACCATGATGCACGATATTCACGCACCTGAAGACCTCACCACAGACAAGCTTGCAGAACTCTGTGTGCTGATGCTGCACCAGATCATGGTGCACCACACGCTCTACTTCAAAGAGGCGGAGCACCAGTTCGGCATGGGAAAGGCCCTCGAAATCATCGACAATGCATGGACAAAGAGTCTCCAGGTTCAGATGAGACGGATCGGGAAGACCCTCGGGTTCGACGTGGAGCAGGGAATTCCCCAGGCCCTTTGCACCCTCCCGAGAGAAAAGCTCCTCGGTCTTGTCCAGGCACTGGGGACAAACTGGCTCTCTGCAGACGGCGTGTGGTTTCAGGCCGTGGAAAATGCATTCACCGTGCGGGATGCAGAGCGGTGCGCCGCAAGCTGTGTCATGAGATTCTGCACCTTCGAGGCATTTTCCATCAAGAGGTTTCTCGGTCTGGGCACAAATCCGGGGCTCGAGGGGTTGAAGGTTGCACTGCGATTCAGGCCCTACCACCAGATCAATGTCCAGACCATCCTCGATGAAGGCCCCGGGAGCATGGTTTTTCAGATGAACGAGTGCATTGTGCAGACAACCCGGAAAAAGAAGGGCCTGGACGATTATCCCTGTAAATCGACGGGCATCGTGGAATACCGGTCGTTTGCCCAGACCATAGACCCGAGAATCACCGTGGAGTGCATCGGGTGCCCGCCTGATCCTCACCCTGACGAGTGGTACTGTGCGTGGCGGTTCTCTCTCCCCGAAGATCAGGCAGCGTAGTCTGTTTCGTACTCTTCGACTATCCTGTACTTCTGCACCTTACCGCTGGCTGTCATGGGAACTTCTCTGACAAACTTCCAGTGTCGCGGGATCTTGTGCCGTGCGATCTTCCCGGTGCAGAATTCCACGAGTTCCTGAGATGTTGCAGTCTTTCCCGGCTTGAGGATGACTGCTGCCAGGAGTTGTTCGCCGTATTTCCTGTCGGGAACTCCGACAACGTAGACTTCCCTGATCTTCGGGTGCTTGAGGAGAAATTCCTCGATCTCACGGGGATAGATGTTCTCTCCCCCCCGGATGATCATCTCCTTGATCCTCCCGGTCACCTTGAAGTATCCGTGCGCATCCACAGAACCCAGATCCCCTGTGTGGAGCCATCCGTCAGAATCGATGGCCTTCTCGGTATCCTGGGGCATCTTGTAGTACCCCTTCATGACACAGGGGCTCCTGGTGACGATTTCCCCCTGAACATCAGGAGGGAGATCCTCGCCTGTTGAAGGATCGATGATTTTCCCTTCGATCCCGGGCAGCAGCCTGCCCACAGTGGAGACACGGAGGTCCACAGGGTCGTTCCTCCTGGTCATGGTCATGACGGGTGAACACTCTGTCTGTCCGAATGCAATCACGATCTCCGGACAGTGCATGGTTTCCCTGACCTGATTCATGGTTTCCACCGGGCACGGTGCCCCGGCCATGATCCCTGTCCGCAGGGAGGACATGTCGTATGCATGGAAATCCTCCCGGGAGAGGAGTGCGATGAACATGGTAGGGACGCCATTGATGGCGGTGCAGTGTTCTTTTTCGATTACCCCAAGGGCTTTGCCGGGATCGAACTGTTCCATGAGAACCATGGTCGAGGCGTGCACGACGCAGTTCAGGGAGCTCATCACGCAGCCGAAGCAGTGGAACAGGGGGACCTGGATGAGCAGGCGGTCTCTCTCCGTCATGCCCATGACATCACCCACCATCTGCGCGTTGTTGATGATGTTGTAGTGGGTGAGCATGACCCCTTTGGGGAATCCCGTGGTGCCTGATGTGTACTGCATGTTCACCACGTCGTGGACATGGATGGATCGTTCCCTGTCTTCGAGCTCGCTATCGGGTATGCTGCTGCCTAAAGAGAGCAGTTCATCGAAGGAGTACATGCCCGGAGTGTCTTGCCTTGGCCCGATGTAGACGACATTCTTCAGAAAGGGGAGGCTCTTCGAACTGATCTTCCCCTGTGCGGATCTCGCGAGTTCAGGGAGTATCTCCTTCGTGGTGAGATAGAAGTTGGTGTCCCTGTATTCCTCCATGAGCACCAGGGTGGTGGAATCGGACTGGTTGAGGATGTACTCGAGTTCGCTGGATTTATAATTCGTGTTGACCGTTACCAGGACTGCCCCGATCATTCCCAGGGCAAACTGCATGGTGACCCATTCGGGGATATTCGTGGTCCACACGGATACGTGATCACCTTTTTCAACGCCAAGGGCCATGAACCCTTTGGCCACATGAAGTGTGTGTTCCAGGAGTTCCTGATAGGTGAGTCTCAGATTCGTGTCCGGAAACACGAGGGCCTCGTGGTCGGGAAAACGGGAGGCTGTCTCTCTCAGAAGGTCTCCCATGGTAATCTCTCTAAATGATGCCATATCGTGATGTCTCCTTGTACCATCGGATTGGTTTGATGAGGATGGAATGGAACGATTCAGCGTCTGTTGATCCCTTGCCACCCCCTAACACGTTGATTTATAACTATAATTGTGTTGTGTAGGAGGTATCACAGGAACAGTTCGTATGTCAATATGCATTTGAGAACCTTCTGTGCGATGAACCGTTCTCCACACCCCTTGGAAATCCACACAGGAGAACCTATCTATGAGAGATAAGACTCTACACGCAAGGAAAGAACCATGTGGGGGATATGACATGGCAACAGAGGCGATCATCACCCAGTGTTCGCACTGCGGAGCGAGGAACAGGATACCGAAATCCCGGATAGGTGATCGGGCAACGTGTGGAAAGTGCCACAGGCCCTTGACTGCATCCCGCGTTCGCCATCATCCCGTGGAGGTCACCGATGCCGGATTCAACGGCGAGGTGCTCGGCCATCCCGGGCCGGTGCTGGTCGATTTCTGGGCCCCCTGGTGCGGGCCGTGCAGAATGGTAACCCCGATACTGGAGCAGCTTGCAGAAGAGTATGCTGGCAGGATCAAGATCGCGAAGCTCAATGTGGATCAGAATCCCGCGACAGCCTCGAGATTCGGCATCAGGAGCATACCGAGCCTCCTCTTCTTCAAGGATGGGAACCTCGTGCACTCTCTCATGGGTGCGCGATCCAAGGCCGATCTGGAGCAACACATCCAGTCCGTGCTCTGAGAGGTGAGACCCGGCGGTATTTTTTTCGCAGTTCATGCATGTTTTGCTTGCATGTGCTGTCCCCCTTCGGTAGTATGCCGTCAAGCCACGTATGCACATCATACAGCGAGTTGAATTCCTGAGGGGTACCAGAGTTCAGTGTATCTGAAGCAATGAACACATCTTCGATGTGAGAGCAGCCTGGAGACCAGAATGAATCGAAAGCACCCGGCGAGATGGAGACCGTGACCACATTCCCCGCACAGTCTGGCGCCGACTCAGAACGATTGAGGCTGATCAGCTACAACGTCCATGTCGGCATTGCTGCATCGAAATATCGCCACTACCTGTTGCAGGGGTGGAAGCACTTTCTCCCGTTCAGACACAGACTCAAGAACATGAACAATATCGCTCGCGTCATCAAGGCCTTCGACATCGTGGGTCTCCAGGAACTGGACAGTGGAAGCCTCAGGAGCGGGTATGTCAATCATGCCCAGTACCTGGCGGACAAGGCCGACTTTCCCCACTGGTACGACCACACGAACAGGCGGTGGGGGAAGATGGCCCAGCACAGCATGGGTATCCTGAGCCGGTATGAAGGAATCTCCGTACACAGGCACAATCTCCCGTCCAGGGTGCCGGGACGCGGCGCCCTGATGGTGCAGTTCGGCACCCCGGAAGATCCCCTCGTCCTCCTGCTCGTTCACCTCTCCTTGAGCTCAAAGGCCAGGGTAAAACAAATGGAGTACATTTCAAGGCTCATCAGGGAGTACACCCACGTCATCGTGATGGGAGACTTCAATTGTGGCTCCGACAGCAGGGAGATGAGCCGGTTCATCTCCATGAGCGGCCTCCATCTTCCCGCTGCTCATATGCTCACATATCCCAGCTGGAACCCCAAACTTCACATAGACCACATCCTTGTGTCTGGGAGCATACACATCAGGAAAGCGAAGGTCCTCCCATACCGGCAGTCGGATCACCTGCCCGTGGCTGTGGAAGTCGTTCTTCCGAGGCAGCTCTCTCTCGGAATCCCATCGCCCTGGTCAGGAAGCAGGGTGGCCTGAAGACCGTTTCCGTACTGCCGGGAATTTCGGATCATCTGTGAAACGATACTCGAGTCGCGTCTGCGCGAAAGGGAACTCAGAGGAGTTCAAACCCTGAAAAGATCTCTTGGCAGCTGCCAAGAGATTCCCTGTCCATCCATGTCTTCATGGAGGACTGTTCTGCATACAGGCTCTTCTCACCGATCTTTTCGAGTTTATCGCGCCACAGAGGGTTGTACGGGAGCAGTTCGACCCTTCTGTGCCCTGTATCTCTCAGGAATGACGCGATGGCCTCGAGGTTTTCCCTGGTTGCCGTGATACCGGGGACCAGGGGGATCCTCGGGAGGAGTACCGTGCCGGTTCCATGACTCATCGTGCTCAGGCCCTTGAAATTTTCCAGGATCACGTCGTTCGGAACTCCGCAGAATGTTCTGTGTTCCTCGGCATCGAACAGTTTTATGTCATAGAAGATTGTGTCGAGCCAGGGGTAACAGAGGTCCATGAAGCGCTCCAGTACAAAGAGCCCGCACGTCTCTATGAGTGTTGAGATGCCCATCTTCTTGAGTTCCTTGAGGAGGTGAGAGATGTACGGCATATACAGGGTGGGTTCTCCTCCGGAGAGGGTCACTCCCCCTCCCGATGTCCTGAAGAACGGAATATCCAGTGAGATCTTCTTGATCACGTCCTCAACACTGATGTATCTCCCGACCTGGGAAAGGGCCCCACTCGGGCAGACCTCCACGCACTTCATGCACAGTGTGCACGCACGCTTGTCGATGAAGAAGGGGGAATCCCTGTCCAGGGCATTGTGCGGGCACACATCGACACAGGAATCACACCCGATGCACTCTCTCCTGTCATAGGAAAGTTCAATCCTGGTACTGAAGCTCTCGGGGTTGTGACACCAGACGCAGTGGAGTGGACACCCCTTGAAAAAGACCACGGTCCTGATACCCGGGCCGTCGTCCAGTGAGTTCCCCTTGATCTCGAATATCAGGGCGTCCTTCTCTGCCGTTTCTTCAGCGGTGCGGTTCATGGATGTTCCTATGCACCGTATTCAGCCCTCTCGATGAGCTCCAGCTGCATGTCCCTGTTCAGGGTGACAAAGTAGGCATTGTATCCCGAGATACGCACCATCAGGTTCCTGTAGTTCTCGGGGTGAACCATGGCGTCCCGCAGGGTGTCCGAGGACACGACGTTGAACTGCATCTGCATACCCCCGAGATCGCAGTAGCTCTTTGCATAGGAGAAGACATGGTCCACTGCCTCGGCGTGGGTGTCCTGTGCGGAGGGGACCACCTTGACGTTGAATGCGATATTGTTGTTCATGCTGTGGGGGTCGAGCTGTGAGACATCACGGATGTTGTCCAACAGATTCTTCGATGCATGCGCCTCCGGGGTGAGGCCCGGGGTGAAAGGCTTGAATGCGAGTCTTCCCGAGGGCAGTGCCCCGGTGAGCGTCCCGAACGCCACGTGGTTGGACATGGACCAGAACCCAGCCGTATACACGCCGCCTCGGAAATTCTCGTGTTGGCCGAAGCGGTCGTGGATGAATTTCGTCACCCTGTTTGCCATTGCCACGGCCTCGGGGTTGCCTGAACCGAAGAGGGGGACTTTTTTCAGGATCATGGCGTGCAGGACAGGGTCGTTGCTGAAATTGCTCTCCACCGCCTTCTTGATGTCGGCCAGGGATACCTTCTTGGTGTCGTATACGAGATTCTTGATCACCATGAGCGAGTCGGTGATGTCCGCCAGACCGATGCAGGCAGTTCCCGAGGAGTTGTAGAGGGCGCCCCCCTTGGTGACGTCTCTGCCCTTGGTGATCGGCCCTTCCTCGAGTCCGGAGATGAAGGGGGTGGGGCGGAGCACACTGTGTGCCTCACCGAGAAGAGTGTTGTACTCGCACGAGTTGTCGATGAGGAAATCGAGCTGTGTGCAGAATGCCTCGAAAAAGCTGTCGAATGTCGGGAACGAACCGTTTTCCACCGTCCCTGTCCTGGGGCCGACGTCCCAGCGCATCAGGGGATGACGGCCATTGAAGAGTGCCATCTCGAGGGCTGCCACCATGTTGAACATCATGCAGTTGGTGTGGCCGATGTGCCTGCCGGACAGGGTGGGTTCCACACACCCTGTCGCCGCCCAGTCTCTGAGGTGCTCTGCCGGGTAGTTGAATTCAGCTAAAGATTCCATCACCACCTCGTCGTTGTGGATGGACGGGGTTGCGGTTGTGTTGATGTTCACTTCGCAGAGCCGCTTGAGATACGTCTCACTGTTTTTCTTCCTGTTGTACCGAGCATTCACGTTGGGATCCCTGATGCCGAGCATCTCTGTGACCTTGAGGAAGATGTAGGTCATGTCATTGACCGCGTCTTCGCCCTCAGGGGTCACGCCGCCGAGGGTGATCGCCTGGTCCGAGGAACTGCCGCCGAAGAGGTAGTTCCCGATGTCGGGGATGAGGGGGAGGTGGTCGGTGCACCGCATGTAGAAGCATCCGACAAGCTCCAGGGCATGCCTGATGTACTCCTTCTTCTTGGCCTTTGACTTCAGTTTCTTCATGTCGGACATGAAGTACGGCTGGAGCCACTGGTCCATCCTGCCCAGGGAGAAGCCTGCATTGGTGTTTTCCATGTGCACGCCGACCCAGTGGATCCAGATGGCATTGAGGGCATCGTCCAGGCTGGTGCAGGGGTTTTCAGGAACCCTTGAGCAGATCTCGCTCAACTTGACGAGCTCGGCCTTCCGGGTGGGATCCTTCTCTGTCTCGGCATCGAGAGCGGCCTGCTTCGAGAGGTTCTTGGCATATGCAACGAGCCCTTCGTAGCAGAGCTTCATCGCTCCGAGGGTATCCTTCTTGAGCTGATCCGCGTGTGTGTCCGAGGCAAGCTCGTCGTCGATCTCGCGGATGATGCCCCGCGCCCCGATCCTGAGGAGTTTCGGGTAATCGAGAACCGTGTGCGAGAGGGCGACGGTCTTCCACAGGAAGTACACGGCAAATCTCTCGTCGAGCTGCTGGCACAGGGGGTTGTTGTACGTTTTCCGTACCCACTCCCTGAAGTTCCTCTCGGTCCAGTAGGGGAACACCGTGTGGTGGAGGATCTCGATGGTTTCAGGTGATATGTCGTAGGGAAAGAGCTGCCGGTAGGGGGTGGTGAAGAGTTCTCCCCAGATCATGGTTCCATGGGAATCCGGGTAGAGCGCGACCCCGATCTCCTTGGTCGTCGTGGTACCCGCGATGAGGTCGTCTTTCCTGATAATGGGGTGTTTGTTCTCCATGAGGTATTTGAATGCACGGCCCTGGCGGAGTTCCGGAACCCAGGGTTTCCCGGATGGGTCTGCCTCGAACCCGTTTTCCCTGAACCACTGAGTCAGGAGCAGGGGGCGCTCGTGGCAGATCGATGGCCTCGTATTCATGTGGATGTCGAGAAAACGCTCCAGCCTGGGGAAATCGTCGAGGCTGAAGTCAGACAGGTAGGGGTCGTCTGTGAGATAGCGCACCCCGGCATCTGCTGATGGCGCCTTCATGGTGGCCTTCCTGCGTGGGGCGTGAGCAGGACTGCATCCTGAGAACCGCGCAGAGATCTCCTTCTTCTGCTGTTTCATCTGCCGCCTCATCATGTTGACCTGTTTGTTTTTCATGAACAGCGAGATGAAGAAGTTGAAAAGCTGAGCATAGGCGAGGTTCCCCTTCATTGTCAGCCTGTTCTTGAGCACGAGATTGAGCACCTCGTTCGGGGGAAGCTGCGTCATCTCTCCGAGTACTGCGGAGTCAATGAAGGTCATCTCCACATCGACATCCTTGGGGATGTCCCAGAGAACCCGTGCCCTGCCATTGGTGAAGGCTATGGCCTGGTTCACCGAGTCAGTCTCGGTCCTCATGCCCACGTTGAAATTGATCCACCCGTCATCCGATCGCAGGTACTTCCTGAATCTCTTCGAAATGTTGAAATGAAATGCCATAATCTGGAGAACCAGGTGGGTGACCACATCGGCAGTGCTTTTCATGTTCATGTCGTTCCTCCTGTACGCAACCAAGATCCCTGAGAAGATCTCCAGGGCTGGATAGGGTAAACCCGATACTGTGAACCGATGGTCTGGACACGGGAAGATCCCCTCGTGGGATGGAATCGCTCTGAGCATCTCGCGCTAGGCATCGAGCAGTTGTGACACGCGGGAGCAGGATCACGCATGGCTGAGTTCTCCGTGAAGGTGTGTGTGTACGGGAGGTGACACGGAATCCCGGAGCTGCTGAACAAACGTCTTTACCAGATCGTCGGTGATGGATTCCATGATCTTCTCGGGATGGTCGTCCACCTCGTGCAGGACCCGGCTGTTGTACAGCGAGATGATGCCGTGCAAGGTGCTCCACAGCCTGATAGTGTGAAACCGGGCTTCCTCCTCTGTCATGGTCTTTTTGCCCGGGAAGATCTCCCGTACCATTCTGGACCCGAGGGTGATGAGCTGGAGGGCGGTTTCCTTCTCGAAGAACGCTATGGGCTCGATAGCGGTACCGATGTAATCGCGGTACTTCGGGGTATCGGCGGTAAACATGATGGAGTAGTAGTTCGAATTCTCCACTCCGAACTCGACGTATGCCCTGATGATCCGCCGCACAGTGTCGAGAGGATCTCTCGTTGTCTGTTCGATCTCTGCGAGTTTCGTGTAGAGCATGTCGAATCCCCGGGTGAGGATCATGAGGTAGAGTTCATCCTTGTTCGAGTAGTAGTTGTAGATGGTGGTTGCGGACATGGAGAGCCGGGATGCGAGTTTTCTCATGCTGAAGTAGGTGAATCCGTGTTCTGAGATGATGGCCAGGGCTTCATCGAGAATCCTCTCCCTGACACGTTCGATGTCTTCCTTGCTCCGGGCTGCTTTTGGCATTGAACCGCCCCTGTAGATTAACACTGTTAAGTTAACAGTGTTATGATAAACATGAAGGAAAAGAAAGTCAAGACACGTGATGCAGTGAGAATTCTCGATCTGCTCCATGAGCGTTTTTGTTCTCGTATAGTCAAGCTATATGGAGTGTCAACCTTGCACAACAGCAATGATCTCCGTATAGTATACAATGATAGAGAGTTTTTCTCACGAGACGAACGTGCAGTGTATGGAGTGAACACGAGGGGGAGCAATCAGAATAAGAACTCATCGTCACAACATGTGTGGGAGGGTGTATGAATCGCGGATACATGGGAAAAATTCTGTTCGTGGATCTCACCACAAAAGAGATTCGGGAAGAGGGTATTCCGGACGAGGTGTACGAGAACTATTTGTCAGGCCTGGGACTGGCATCCCATGTCCTGTACCACAGGATTCCTGTAGGTGCCGACCCCCTGGGCCCTGACAACATCCTCGGGTTTGTCTCAGGTCTGATGACCGGGACCGGGTGCCTGTTTGCCGGACGGTGGATGGTTGTCGGGAAATCGCCCCTGACCGGTGGGTGGGGCGATGCGAACTGCGGCGGGTCTTTTTCTCCCGCCATCAAGAGATCCGGGTATGACGGGATTTTCTTGACCGGGGTCAGTGACACCCCGGTCTATCTTTTCGTGAAGAACGGCAGGGCGGAACTGAAGGATGCCTCACACCTGTGGGGCAAGGATGCGGTCGAGACCGAGGATCTCCTGCACAAAGAGGCAGGAAACCATGCAAAGGTCGCGGTGATCGGTCCTGCCGGCGAGAAGCTCTCGCTCATCTCGGGCATCTGCAATGACAAGGGGAGAATTGCTGCGCGGTCCGGCCTCGGCGCGGTCATGGGGTCCAAGAAGCTCAAGGCCCTGGTCCTGGACGGGAAGAAGCGCATCCGTCCCTTTGACAGGGAAAGGGTGAATGAACTGAGCAGGAAGTGCAACAAGTGGGTACAGCTGGATCTCCCCCTCGGCCCGGGATTCACGATGGCCTATCTCGGTGCGCTCCTGAGGATCATGCCGACGGCAATGGTGCAGGACGGGTTCGTCTACAAGGTGATCCTCAAAAAGTGGGGTACCGGGGGTTTGAACCAGATGTCTTCGGAATGGGGGGATTCACCCATCAAGAACTGGAAGGGAAGCACCAGGGACTGGCCCATGAAGAAGTCGAAGTCAGCTGACCCTGATATCATCAAGGCCCACGAGAAGATCAAGTACCACTGCTATGCGTGCCCGCTGGGGTGCGGGGGCATCTGTTCGATCACCGGGAACTACTCGGAGACGCACAAGCCGGAGTATGAATCCGCGCTCTCCCTTGGCGGACTGTGCCTGAACGAGGACACGGACAGCCTCTTCTACCTGAACGAGTACCTGAATCGCGCTGGCATGGACACCATCTCGGCGGGTGCCACGGTCGCCTTTGCCATGGAGTGCTACGAGAACGGCGTTCTCACGAAAGATGATACAGACGGGATCGATCTGACCTGGGGTAATTCCAGCGGCATGGTCGATCTGATCCACAAGATGGTGAACCGCGAGGGAATAGGCGATGTCCTTGCAGATGGCAGCAGGGTCGCGGCTCAAAAGATCGGAAAAGGGGCTGAGAGATATGCCGTCCATGCAGGGGGCCAGGAACCTGCCATGCACGACAGCAGGTGTGACCCCGGGTTCGGGGTGCACTACAGTGTGGAGCCCACTCCCGGAAGGCACACCATCGGGTCCCAGCTCTACTACGAGATGTTCCAGATCTGGAAAAAGGTCAAGGGCCTCCACAGGAAGCTGCCCTTCCAGATCTATCACAAGAACTCGAAATTCATCGCGAATGCACGTCATGCAGTCGAGGAGGCCGCCTGCAGCAAGTACATGAATGTTGTCAATGCATCCGGGATCTGTCTGTTCGGTGCATTCCTGGGGGTCACGAGAACCCCGACCTTCGACTGGCTGAATGCCGCGACAGGGTGGAACAAAACCCCGGCCCAGTACATGGAGATCGGTGAACGAATCCAGACGACCCGGCAGGCATTCAACATCAAGCACGGCATCGACCCGAAATCCTTCAAGCTCTCTGACAGGGCCCTCGGGAGGCCACCCATGACCGAGGGGGGGAATAAAGGGAGAACACTGGACATCGAGAAGATGATGAGTGACTACTGGACAGAGTTCGGGTGGGATCCCGAATCAGGGAGACCCACCGAAGAGGCCCTGGCCAGGCTCGGTCTATAGAGCGCACGGGAGGAAAGACCATGGCATTTCTGATAACGGATTCATGCAATGGGTGTGAGGCGTGCAAGAAGCTCTGCCCGGTTGCTGCGATCAGCGGCGAGAAGAAGAGCCTCCACAGAATCGACGAGACCGTGTGCATCGAGTGCGGGGCATGCGGGCGCATCTGCCCGCAGGGGGCAATCCTGGACCAGTTCGGGACGCAGTGCCTGATGGTCAAGCGCTCTCAATGGAAGAAACCCAGGATTGACATCACGTCATGCATGGCGTGCACCATCTGCGTGGAGACCTGCCCGGTCAATTGCCTGGCAATGTCGGGTGCTCGCGATGCAAAGAACCCCCATGCCTGTGCATACCTGGCCAATGAAAAAACGTGCATCGGCTGCGGGTTCTGTGCCCTGGAGTGCCCGGTGGACGCCATCGTGATGGAGGCGCCCTCATCGTCGAAACAGGCAGCGTGAGAGGCGTCTCGATTGTTGAGAGATCAGAACATGATCGCGGTCAGAATGTAGTCCGCGATCAGGATGCTCACGGATGAAATGACCACGGAGTAGGTGGTGGATCGTCCCACACCTTCGGCTCCTCCGGTTGTGGTGAATCCTTTGAAGCAGCCAACGATGGACAGGATACCGCCGAAGAATGCCGCCTTGATGAGCCCTGAGAAGAGATCCTGGTAGTCCACGTATTCCACAATCCGGGCCATGAAGATGCCCTTGTCGATATCCAGCAGGCCAACACCCACGAAGTATGCACCGATGATCCCGATACTGTCGAAGATGAGTGTGAGCATCGGCATCATGATAATGGTGGCGATGATCCGGGGAATGATGAGGTACTGGTATGGATTCACTGCCATGACGGTCAGGGCGTCGATCTGTTCCGTAACGCGCATGCTGCCGATCTCGGCAGTCATCGCAGATCCTGCCCGGGCCGTGACCATCAGCGAGGCCAGCACAGGGCCGAGTTCACGGAGCAGGCCGAGGGCCGTGGTGGAGCCGACGAGAGATTCGGCACCGAAGAGGCTGAACCCGTGGTAGGTCTGCAGGGCACTCACCATTCCCGTAAATGTCCCGGTCAGAAGGACCACGGATGATGATCGCACGCCGATGAATTCCATCTGTTTGAAGATCTGTGCCACGAACAGCGGGGGGCGAACGATCCAGGTGAGGGTGTGGAAGCAGAACAGGACCATCTCCCCGATTCCTTCGAGGAACGATATGATGGTCCTGCCGAGATACTCGAAAAAATTCATGTGCCTACAAAATGGATTTCACGCGGGAAACGGCGTCTTTCCAGCCTTCGTAATGGGCTTTCCTGTCCTCATCAGTGATGGATGGCAGGAATGTCCTGTCCGATTTCCTCAGCTCCGTGATCTCTCTGCCCGGAGTCCACATGCCTGTCGCGATGCCGGCCAGGAACGCAGCCCCCATTCCCGTGGATTCGATGTAGCTCGATCGGTCCACAGGACATCCGAGGACATCGGCTTGGAACTGCATGAGAAAATCGTTCCTGCTGGCGCCGCCATCAACCTTCAGGTCTGTAAAGGCTTCCCCTGTGGATTCTTCGAATGCCCCGGTGAGATCCTTGATCTGGTAGGCGATGCCCTCCAGGGCCGCACGAACGATGTGGGCCCGTGTCGTACCCCTGGTGAGCCCGAGAATGGCACCCCTGGCGTACATATCCCAGTGCGGGGCCCCCAGCCCCGCGAATGCCGGCACCATGTAGACCCCGTGGGAGTCGGGGACGCTCTGGGCTATGGCCTGGGTTTCGGATGCGCTCGAAATCAGGCCCAGACCGTCGCGCAGCCACTGGATGACCGCACCTGCGATGAAAACCGATCCTTCCAGCGCATAGCAGGGTCTCCCTTCTCCTGTGCAGGCGAGTGTCAGGATAAGGCCGTTTTTCGGTGTCACCTTTTCATCCCCCACATTGAGCAGGAGGAAACAGCCGGTTCCATAGGTATTCTTTGCCTGACCGACATCGAAGCACCCCTGGCCGAAGAGCGCAGCCTGCTGGTCCCCGGCGATCCCGGCAATGGGGATCGGGGTCCCGAGGATGTCCGTATCGGTCATGCCGATGATCCCGGCAGAAGGGACCACATCGGGGAGCATGTTTCGGGGGATGTCCAGGATATCAAGGATCTCAGTGTCCCAGGTCTTTTCATGGATATTGTAGAGCAGGGTGCGGGACGCGTTCGTGTAATCCGTTGCGTGTATCTTTCCGCCAGTGAGCTTGGAAATGAGCCACGTGTCGATCGTTCCGGAGGCGATCTCGTTTGTGTACGCTCGGTCTCTCAGGCCCGGCACTTCATCGAGGAGCCACTTCACCTTTGTCCCCGAGAAATAGGCATCCAGCACGAGGCCGGTTTTTTCCCTGAACAGCTCTTCATACCCCCGGCTCTTCAGGTCGTCACAGATCGGTGCGCTCCTCCTGCACTGCCAGACAATGGCGTTGTGGACAGGGGTCAGGGTCTTCCTGTCCCACAGCACGGTGGTCTCGCGCTGATTGGTGATTCCGATTCCCCGGATGTCTTTGGGCTGGACCGAGGAGTCTTTCAGTGCCTTGTGCATCACGGTCAGCGTGGTGTTCCAGATCACCTCGGGATCGTGTTCCACCCAGGACGGACGGGGATAGATCTGGGGGAATTCCGAATAGGCCATGGCCTTCGTGTTCCCTGCCGCATCCACGATCATGATGCGGCTTCCTGTCGTGCCCTGGTCGATTGCCATGATGTATCCGCTCATCCCGACACCCCTCCCTTCATGCGCACGGCATTCAGGCCCAAGCCCTTCAGATCCTCGTACAGGTCTGATACGGGAAGCCCGATGACATTGGTATACGAACCGTGTATCTGGTCAATGAAGAATGAACCGACACCCTGGATGGCGTAGGCGCCTGCCTTGTCCATGGGCTCACCTGTATCAATGTACCACGCGATCTCTTCATCCGTCATCGCCTTGAAATGGACCGATGTCCTGATTACCCGTGTCGTGGTTTTTCCCTGGTACATGACGGTATACCCGGTGAGCACGTCGTGGACGTTGTCCTGGAGCATGTGGAGGAATTCCCGGGCCTGGTCTTTGTCCCGGGGCTTTCCCAGGATCTTGCCGTGGATGACCACCACGGTGTCTGCACCGATTACCACTGAGTCAGGATGATGCCTGGATATCTGGTGTGCCTTTTCTTCGCTGATCCGGGCGCAGAACGCTTCAGGGCTCTCCCCGGTGCGCTGAATCTCGGGAATGTCGGGGACCCGTATTTCGAATGGGACGCCGAGGAGTGTCAGGAGCTCTTTCCTGCGTGGCGATCCGGATGACAGGAGAATGTGCATGGCTGCACAGTAGGTGAAAAGCCCAGATCTGTCAACTCGTCAGGTCGGCTGGTGGGGTTACGTGCGCTCGCTCATGAAGCGGGGCTTGGGTGATGCATGCTGCTTGTATCCCATAAGCGAGGTCTTGTTCTTTCTCAACCGGGCAATGTCGCCCTTGAGGGCATCAGTGCATTCCTTGAGGGCCTGGACACATTCGAGGTGCTGAGAAGAGAGTTCTCTGAGCAGAAGGAGAACGTCTCTGTGGTTGGCTGAAGGAGTGGCGTGTGCTAGGAGGTTTTCGATGCGGGCCTGGATCGCGAAGCTCTGGCGTGTCAGGTCTGTGAACTCACCGAGTCTGCCGTGCGCGATTGCGTCAGCCTGTTTCGTGATGATTCCCTGCCATGCCTTCAGGCAGTTCAGGAGGTCTGTTTTTTGATGATCCGTACCCATGACTCTCTGAGGTCCTGGAGGTGCCCGATCACCTCGTCTGTTGCCTCCATGTTTCCATGATACTCTGCATCGAGGATTTTTCTGATCATGTAGTTGTAGAGTGACTGGAGGGTAAGCGCAATCTCTCCCGCCTCCAGGTTGAGACTGTTGGTGAGTTCCCACAGAATGTTCTGGGCCTTTGTATAGTAGATGCCCCGTGATGCGAAGTCACCGTTTCCGTGCGCCAATTTTGCCTGTTTGAGAAAATTGATGGCTCCATCGTAACACATGAGAATTAGGCTGCCTTGATCAGCTGTCTGGATCTGAGTCTTCCTGTACGCCTGATAGCCGATCGAATTCATGCTCATTCCGGGTCCTCCCCACAGTAGATGCTATCACTGTTATCGGTGGAGGGTGCCGTTCTCTTTAAGGAATTTTCATGAAGGATCCCATGCGAATGTGCCCTGAAGAGCGTGAAGGATTTTCCCTGCCGTGAAAGCATGCTTTCTGCCGGTATGATCTGTGCGTCAGGCCGGGGCGGACCGAATGACTCGTGCCGATGTCAGCAGCCACGATCAGCCCCCGGAGGGATGCATCGGCTACAGGGAGGAGACCGCCTCCTTGATCCTGTCCAGGCCCTTGATGATGTTCTCATCAGAGGTGGCAAAGGAGACCCGCATGTGATTCTCGGCGCCGAACCCCTCTCCGGGAACTACGGCGACGAGGGCCTTGTCCAGGAGAAAATCTGCAAATGCATTGGCTCCGCCGAAACGCTCCATGTAGCCGTCGATGGAGGGGAAGGAGTAGAACGTTCCGTTCGGCGGTATGATGTCGAGGCCGGGGATCTCCCTGATCTTGGAAACAACGATGTCTCTCCTCTTCTGGAAGATCCTGCAGCGTTCTTCCAGGTAGGACTGATCGCCTTTGAGGGACGTGACTGCTCCATCCTGGGAAAAGCTTGTGGGGTTGGACGTGCTCTGACTCTGGAGCCTCGTCATGGCCTTGATGACCGTGCTGTCCCCCACGCAGTACCCGATGCGCCACCCCGTCATGGAATAGGTCTTGGACGACCCGTTGATGATGAAGGTCCGCTTCGCGACCTCCGGGGAGAGGGTGGCGATACTGAAGAATTCCAGGCCGTCGAAGATGATCTTCTGGTAGATGTCATCCGATATGATCACGATGTCGTGCTCGACGCAGAGTTCGGCTATCTTTTCCAGCTCCTGGCGGGCAAAGACCATGCCCGTGGGGTTCGATGGCGAGTTGATCACGATCCCCCTAGTCTTCGGGGTGATCACCTCCCGCACCATGTCTGCAGAGAGCTTCATGCCGGTCGGCCTGGTGTCCACGATCACGGGTGTGGCACCGGCAATCTCGATCATGGGTGGATAGGAGACCCAGTAGGGGCCGGGACAGATAACCTCGTCGCCTGCCTCGAACAGGGTGAGGAAGAGATTGTAGAGGCTGTGCTTCGCGCCGCAGGACACGATCACGTTGTCCGGAACCATGTCGAGCCCGTAGTTCTCGTGGATGGACGCGCAGATTGCCTCTTTCAGCTCCGGGGTCCCCCCGACGGGTGTGTATTTTGTGCGGCCCTTGGTAATTGCCTCGATGGCCGAATTCTTGATCATCTCCGGGGTGTCAAAATCCGGCTCTCCTGCCCCGAGTCCGATCACATCTCTGCCCTGGGCCCTGAGCTCCTTGACCTTTGCTGTAATAGCCAGTGTGGGTGATGCCGGGATAGTGGAAACGAGCCTGGATATCTTCATCGATGTCCTCCCTCTTAGGGGTTGTGTGTTTTCATGATGGGGAATTTCTCCCGGAGCTTCTCCAGGACGGGTCTGGGCACCAGCTCCTCGACAGACCCCCCGGCAGCGGCAGTCGCCTTGACAATGGTGGAACTGACGAACAGGTTCCTGTAGTCGGTCATGAGGAAGAAGGTCTCGATCCCCTTATTCAGGAGCCTGTTCATCAGGGCAAGCTGGAGCTCCAGCTCGAAATCGGAGACAGCGCGCAGCCCTCGCAGGATGGCACAGGCACCCACTCTTTTGGTGTAATCGACAAGGAGACCATCAAAGAAGTCAACCTCGATCTGAGGATGCCCTTCGACGGATTTCGTGATCATCTCCACCTTTTCTTCCGTGGTGAAGAGGTCCTGTTTCAGGGGGTTGTGCCCCACGGCGATGATGACCTTGTCGAACACGCACAGCCCTCGCATCACGATATCGACATGACCATTGGTCATGGGGTCGAATGAACCTGGACAGACCGCGATCTTGTTCATGACTCATCCTTTCCTGAAAAATGATACAGCAGTATCCCCATAGGTCTTGTGCTTCCATGCTGCGAGTTCAAGTGGCTCTGCCGGCGAGTGTTCAATAACCAAAACCCCCCCGCTGTTGAGCAGCTTATATACATGAGGGGCCAATGTTGAGGCAAGGGCTTTGTTGTAGGGGGGGTCCATGAAAATGAGATCAAAGCCCGACGTGCACGTCTTCATGAACGACCGTGCATCGCCTCTGATGATGGTGGCGCGCTCCCCGGCCTCTATGGTCTTCAGGTTCTGTGCGATCACCTCTGTGCAGACCCGGGATTTTTCCACGAAACTCGCGTGCTGTGCTCCTCTGCTGAGGGATTCGATACCCAGCGACCCGCATCCGGCAAAGAGATCGAGCACATTACTGCCGGGCACGTCATCTCCCAGGATCGAAAAGATGGCCTCCTTCACGCGGTCCGTGGTGGGCCTCACACCCCTGGCGGGGCACTCGAGACGTATCGACCGGTAGAGACCGCCACAGATTCTGATGGACATGGCATGAGACAATAAGCGAGATGATCGTACAGGTCAATATTGTATCAGTGCCCTTCTCCGGTTCTTGTCATGGTTCGGGACAGGGGCATTCTCCCGGTTGTTCTATGCACCCGGGTGGATGAAGGAAAAGGTGTCCTCCTTCTCGGAGACAACCGGAACACCGTTTCTCGTGGCGGGTATGAAGGATGTTTGTTCAACGGCTTTCAGTGCGGCCCTGTCGAGCCGGACGTGGCCCGAGGACTTCTTGAT
Organism: Desulfomonilia bacterium; assembly: GCA_049975365.1. GTDB lineage: Bacteria > Desulfobacterota > Desulfomonilia > UBA1062 > UBA1062 > DSBG01. The sequence continues at coordinate 18,739 of JBNGDS010000045.1, forward strand.
CCTGATATCGAACGCCTGCCCACTGATATCCACCTTGTACTCCACGACCACCTCTCCCTGCTGGTGGTGGATATTGCAGTACCGGGGGTAGGGCGGGATCATGCTCTCGATCGGGATGGCATGGGTGAAGAGTACGTCGGGTTCTGTTCTCAGATCATTGTTCTGTTCGATGCCGTATACATTCCCGGATACGTCGGGGCACGGCCCTGATGATTCTGCACGCTGTTCAGAGGACGGGTTCGATGAGACTGCCTCAGGAGCGGGATCCGGGTCGCGTTTCACTGGAATGGGAGCCTCGGGAGCCTGTTCCGCTACCTGATGTGCAGGGAGCTCGGGGACTTGAGATTCCGGTTCCGCCGCAGTGTTGAGGGTTATGGACAGAGCACTGCCGGTAGAACGCAGCGTGCCTTCAGGGAGGGAATACTCGGGTACGCTCCAGAGGAGGACCATGTGCACCCCGACGGAGAGAAGCAGAGAGCTGGCAAGAGAGATTCTCATTCACATCTCCGATTCCTGAATTCCATCGTCCACCAGATCATCTCACACATTTGTTTGGCGAAGCAGGGTGCGGAGGAGGAAGACGCCCTGTCTCTTCGCTATGACCCCATTTCTTCCACGATCCTGCTCACGGCCTCCACCGGGTCGGGGGCCTGGCTTATCGGCCGCCCGATTACCAGGAGGTCTGCTCCTGCGTCGATCGCCGTCTTCGGGGTGGAGATCCTCTTCTGATCACCGGGTAATGACCACGCGGGCCGTATTCCCGGTGTAATGAGCGTGAGGGACTCCGGCACGGATTTCCGTACCTGCTCGAGGTCAGCGGCAGAACATACCAGGCCGTCTATGGTGTATGCGCTGGCGAGTTTTGCCAGGTGCATGGCCTGTTCGCCCGGTTGTTTTTCGATCCCGATCTCTTTGAGATCCTGGTTGTTCAGGGAGGTGAGCACGCTCACACCCGCCAGTTTCGGACGTTCTCTCCCGAGTTTCTTGGACTCATCGATGGCGGCATCGAGTGCCGCAGTGATCATGTCCTTTCCCCCGGAGATGTGGATGGTCATCATGTCGGCCCCGATCCTGGTAGCGGAGCGGACTGCACCTGCCACGGTATTGGGGATGTCGTGGAACTTGAGATCGAGGAAGCACTTGATGCCCCCCTCCTTGACAAGGGAGATGATATCCGGGCCCGTGGCGGTGAAGAGCTCCATTCCGACCTTGAACCAGCCCACGTGGGTCCTAAGCTTCTGGACCCATCTCCTGGCAGACGGCATGTCGCCCACATCGAGGGCGAATATTATACGATCCTTGTAATCCATGGCAACCTCCGAATGACCTCGCGTGTCTCGTTCCTGCAGGCCTGAACAATGGTGTGTATGGTGTCTACGGCATGCTCCAGGGTGTCGTTGACGACCAGGTAGTCATACTTCTCCCAGTTCATGAGCTCTTTCTTGGCATTCTCGATGCGGGTGGACAGTGATTCCCTGTCCTCCGTGCCGCGATGTTCCAGCCTGCGGGTCAGTTCCCCCAGCTCCGGGGGAACGATCAGGATGAAATGCCCGGGTGATCCCTTTTCCTGTGCCTGGGTCACGCCCTGCACATCGATGTCAAAGAGGACGTTGAGGCCTTCACGCTCACGGTCCTCCACCCACTCCAGGGATGTTCCATAGAGTTGGCCGTGGACGTTCGCCCACTCGAGAAACGTACCGCTGACCCTCATGTCCTCGAAGACCTGGCGGGAGACAAAGAAGTATTCCCTGCCGTCACGCTCACCCGGCCGCGGGGAGCGGGTTGTGTAGGATATGGAGAGAACGAGATCTGGATGTTTCTTGATGACCTCGGTGATGATGGTGGATTTTCCAACTCCAGAAGGACCGGAAATGAAAATTCTCACCTCTACTCCCTGGTCTCCTTTGGGATCTCCCTCTGCGCACCCCCGTCAGAAAGTCGGTTGGAAATGGTCTCGGCCTGTATTGCACTCAGGATGACATGAGAACTGTCTGTGATGATGATGGATCGTGTTTTTCTTCCCTGTGTTGCGTCGACAAGCAGGCCTCTCTCCTTGGCCTCCTCTCTCAGGCGTTTCATGGGTGAGGATGATGGATTAACAATTGCGATGATTCTGGAGGCGACAACTCCATTGTTAAACCCGATGTTCAGCAGCTTTGTGTCTTGTTTGCCCATTATAACACTCCTTATTGGAATTACTCCCCTTCACTATTCGATATTCTGCACCTGTTCGCGGATTTTTTCAATTTCTGTTTTTGCCTCGATGACGCTGTGGCTCAACAAAGTGAGCTGACTCTTGGATCCGATGGTGTTGATCTCTCTATTAATCTCCTGGAGGATAAAATCAAGACGCCTCCCGATTGAACGTTCGGGTGAGCTGATCGAATCACGCAACGATAAGAGGTGACTGTCGAGCCTGACCAGTTCCTCTGTAACGTCGCACCTGTCCGCCATGATCGCGACCTCCTGTTCGAGGCGGACCTCATCGATGACGCCGGTGTTCTCCTTCAGGAGCTGCTCAAGGTTTGTCTTCAGTCGGTCACGGTAGAGGGACACCATGTGCTTCGCCTCTTTTTCCATGGATTCTTTCATGCCGGTGAGGAGGTCGATCCGGGTGAGTATGTCGGCCTGGAGCCGCTCTCCCTCTGACTGTTTGGTGGCGCAGAATGAGTCGAGGGCCTGCGAGACGGCCTTCTCGAGCAAGGGCCACTGCTCTTCCACTGTTGTGGGGGCCTCTGAAAACACCCCGTGGATCGCCATGACATCTCGAAAGGAGATCTCCCCGCCGAACTGTGCCGACATGCGGACGAGATCCTCGAAGTAGAGCCGGGCGAGATCCCAGTTGATATCCATCTTTTCCTGTGCCGTGGATCTGCTATCGCGGCTCACGTTCACATCGACCTTTCCCCGGAGAACAGCCTGGCCGATGAGATCCCTGGCCGGAATTTCAAGGGAGGAAAGGTCTCTCGGGAGGCGCACCCTGATATCCCGGTACCGGTGGTTCACCCCCTTGATCTCCACGTGGTACCCGTGTGCATCTGCCTGGCCGAATCCGGTCATGCTTCGCGGCATTGGAGAATCTCCTTGTACATGGTTCTGATCCCATTGAACATCTCGATCATCTCCTTCGATGCGTAATCCGGGTATGTCCACTCCAGAGACGTATACGTGTCCCCCCGGTACATGAGGGTGATCTCGGCCCAGATGCCGTCTCTCAGATAGATCCGGTGGCTGTAGGGCTTGGTGGTCGCGAGGCAGATATTCTCCCGGCTCAGGATCCCCGGGTCGAGGTTGATGGTCCTCCTGCCGTCTTTTCTGAAAGAGTCCTCGATGGAATTCGTGCGATGTTTGACTTCGGGCAGTGAATCCCTGGGCACGAGTCTCCTGAATGCGAGCACTCTCCTTTTCAGCGGTGAACCCATCTCCTTCTCATAGTATGTCGTGTAGGAAAACGGCATGTCCTCACCTGAAAAGGCGGTTTCCCCGAAGTGTTCCCGCAGGGTGGAGATGCCGTCCTCCAGCGGGGCATGCCGGTTGTAGAGCATGCTGCAGAAGAGCAGGACATCTGCAGGAATGGATGCCTTAGCCACAGACTTCCTCCATGCAGACCTCCAGGAGGCGTCCCCAGGGAACGCTTGCCGCCCCGACCTCGGCGACCACGAGACCGGCAGCGACATTGGCGATGATCGCCGCCTCGAGCGGGGTGGCCCCGGATGCCAGCGAGAGGGTGAAGCACGATATCACCGTATCCCCGGCACCGGTCACATCGAAGACAGCCTTTGCATTGGTGGGGATGTCAGTGCTTTTCCCGTCCTGTGCAAACAGCCTCATCCCGTGTTCGCCCCGGGTGACGAGCACCATGTCGCACCCCAGCAGGGATTTCACTTTCTGGGCCGCTTCGTCGATGTGGGAATTCTCCTCGATCTTGATGCCTGCACCAAAGCTCAACTCCCGGATGTTGGGGGTGATCACGTTCACGTTCCTGTAGAAGGGAAAATTCCGCTCCTTGGGGTCCACGCAGATGGGAACCTTTTCTGCCTTGGCGGTTGCCACCACGTCCCGGATGAGCTTCTTGCTCACGACTCCTTTCCCGTAGTCTGAAATGATGATGGCATCGATGGTGTGGATGGAGTCTTTCAGCGACGAGATGATCCCGTTCCTCAGCGCATCCGAGATCAGGCTCCTGTTTTCCTTGTCGATCCGTGCAACCTGCTGGGTGTGGGCGATGATGCGGGTCTTGACCGTGGTACCCCGCATCGGGTCCGGCAGCATGTAATCCGTGGGGATGTTGAGGTCTTTCAGGATACCCAGCAGGATGTCGGCGTGCCTGTCACTGCCCATGATCGCGGCGATGCGCACCGTGGCCCCGAGGTTGATGAGGTTGTTGGCGACATTGCCCGCCCCGCCCAGCTTGAAGAGCTCTTTCTGGACCTCCACCACAGGGACGGGGGCCTCCGGGGAGATGCGGTCCACATTCCCCCAGATGTATTCATCGAGCATGAGGTCGCCGATGACCATGATGGTCCTGGACTTCATGCCCTCGAAGATGCGCTTCAGTCTTTTCTTCTCGATTTTCAGCATCGGATCACTATTGAAGAAATGCCGTCAGTTGTCAACAAAAAGGGCATTGACAAAGGCTTTCGCCTCAAAGGGCTGGAGATCGTCCATGTCTTCCCCCACGCCGACGAACCGGATGGGGATGTCGAACTCATTGGCGATTCCCACGATCACGCCGCCCTTGGATGACCCGTCGAGTTTCGTGAGCGCAATGCCCGTGACATCAAGCGCGTTGTTGAACTGCCGCGTCTGCTCGATGGCATTCTGACCGATGGTGGCATCCAGCACCAGCAGGATCTCGTGGGGCGAACCGGGGAGCTTCTTGTCCAGGACGCGCTTTGTCTTTTTCAACTCGTCCATGAGGTTTTCCTTGGTGTGGAGCCTTCCCGCGGTATCGATGATGAGGACATCGTGGTTCCTGGACATGGCCGCCTGCAGTCCGTCGAAGGCGACCGCCGAGGGGTCTGCACCCTGGTGCGCCTTCACGAAATCCGCCCCGACCTTGTTCGCCCAGTGTTCGAGCTGTTCGATGGCTGCAGCGCGGAAGGTGTCCCCGGATGCGATGACCACGGATCTTCCCTCACCCTTCAACCGGTAGGCGATCTTTGCAATGGTCGTGGTTTTCCCGGAACCGTTCACGCCGGTGACCATGATCACGAATGGCTTCTTCTCATCGGTGATCTCCATCTGCGCCTCACGTTTTTCCAGGATTACGGATATCTCATCCTTGATCATGTCGAGGGCGGCATCCGGTCCGGAGAGATCCGATGCATGGTGCTTCACGTGATCGAAGAGGGAATACGCCGTTCTCACCCCGATGTCCGTGCCCACGAGCGTCTCTTCCAGCTCTTTCAGGGCCTCATCGATCCTGTCCGACTTTCTGAACACAGCGGATATCCTGTCGATGAATCCCTTGTGCGTCTTGGAGAGACCGCGTTCGAGCTTTTCTTTCGGTGATACACGGGGCTTCTTTTCAACAGGGGCGATCTCTTCCGGTATGGGGACGTGTGCTTCCTCTTCCCGTGCTTCGGGAACTTCCGGGATGAATGGCTTCCTGGGGTGTATCCCGGGGAGTGGGATCACCCAGACGTTGAGGAGAACGGCCAGGACGAGATAGATCCATGAGGGGACGTCAACGGCAAGGGAAGACGGCAGCACGTCCAGGGCATCTCCGACAAACAGTGCAAAGAAGACATAGCTGAGCAGGAAGATGACGTAGTCATACCCGGAGAATCGATAGTTCAAGGTGTACCTCCACGCATAAGTGTGACTGAACCTACCTAGCACAGGACCGGGAAAAGGACAAGGTCCAGCTGTGTCTGAATCTGCGCATGCAGCTGTTTTCTGGATCTGATTCCCCTCACGGTTTCAGGGCACTGCAGGGGATGAGCAGGGTGTGATCTGGAGGAAAAAATGCTTGACAGAATCATGGGTGACATGTACTCAATTCTAAAGTATAAAGTTTAACTTTAATCTTTTTTAGCAATTCACCCCAGGAGGAAGACATGATCAAGACCGCCATCACAGAGATGTTCGATATCGAGTATCCAGTCATCTGCGGGGCAATGATGTGGCTCTGCACCCCGGGATTGTGTGCCGCGATCTCCAATGCGGGCGCCATGGGGAATCTCACTGCAGGCAACTACGAGACAGAGGACGAGTTCAGGGCCGCCATCCGGGAGGTGAGGAAGCTCACGGACAAGCCCTTCATGGTCGGCATAACCATCCTTCCGTCAGTACGCATCACGAGTGAACACCACGCGATGTACGCGCGGGTGTGTGCCGAAGAGCGTGTCCCCGGAATCGAGGTGTCAGGGTCCCCCCTGGACAAGGCATTGGGCATGAAGAACCTCGAGCTGCTCAAGAATGCCGGCGTGAAGCTTTTCCACAAGGTCGGTTCTGTCCGCCATGCGGTCCATGCAGAAAAGGTGGGGTATGACGGTGTCTATGCGGCCGGTTTCGAGGAGGGCGGCCACCCCCTCGATGATGATGTCACCACCATGGTGCTCACCCCGAGGATCGTGGATTCGGTGAAGATTCCGGTTGTCACCGTGGGCGGCATCTCTGACGGGAGGTCCCTCGCGGCTGCCCTCACGCTCGGTGCACAGGGTGTCATGATGGCGAGCAGGTTTATCGCCACCAAGGAGTGCGATGTGCACGACAACATAAAGCAGGAACTCATCAACAGGAGCGAGAACGAGACCACGATGATCTGCAAGAGCCTCGGCCTCCAGGGAAGGGCCCTGAAGAACAAGATCATCTCAGAGGTCCTGGATGCCGAGCACAAGGGTTTGGGGATCGAGGCCATCATCCCGCTGATAGCAGGCCAGAGAATCAAGAAAGCCTGGGAGACAGGGGATGCCGAGGATGCACCGCTGATGGTGGGTCAGTCCATCGGGCTCATTCACGAAATAGTCGGCGTCAGGGAACTTTTGGAACAGATGCACAAAGATGCAATAGTTCACCTGAAGAAGGCGAGCACCCTCATCCAGTAGAGGCAACTTCTTCCCGAAAAATATAGAAAGACATACAAAAAGCGGGTGTGCCTGACAAGGCACACCCGCTTTTGACTGTACAGAATCAGAGAGAGTTATTCGGCCTTCTTCCTGGTCCTTCGAACCCTGGTTTTCTGACCAGCAGGTTTTTCCGCCTTCGGCGATTCTTTCTTGGTCGTCTTCCTCGCTGCCCTCTTTCTAACCGGTGCCTTCTTGCCGTCAACCTTGGCAGCCAGGGATACCATGATCTCCTCGGCTTCCTTTACTGTCCGCTCGATGAGCTCGGCCACCGTTGGAATATCGTTGATGAGCCCGGTGGCCTGGCCGACCGTGAGAACACCTTTTTCAATACTCCCGAATTCAGTGGCAGCACGGATTGACTTGAAGGCATTGGCCATGAAGGCCAGTTGCCGTGCATTCTTCCACCCGGACAGGAGCACGCCGATAAAGAGCTTGAAGTAGGGCAGGTGGAGCTGATTGGCGATGTCCACCGAGTTGGGCAGCGCCTCCAGCATCTTGCGTATGTTGAGGCCCTGCCTGATGGCATCGCGGGCTGCCTTTGTGTCTAGAACCCTGCACCCGAGCCCGTCGAACCGGGTGGAGTAGACCGTGTCGTACACATCCTTTTCCACGGAGAGCTTCTTGAAATTGTCGTGGAGCGGGCTTTCCTTAGTGGACATGAGCCTGGTCCCCATGGCGACTGCATCCGCACCCAGGGCGAGTGCACCGGCAAGACCCTTGCCATCTGCAACACCGCCTGCAACGATGAGGGGGATGTCCAGTCTGCTGGCAAGGCTGGGGACGAGGCAGAACGTGGTTGCATCACCGCCGTGGGCAGCGGCCTCGTGCCCGGTCACCTGCACCGCGTCGCAGCCGTATTCCTGGGCCCGTTTCGCGTGCCGATAATTCACGACCGTGGCCACAACTTTTCCACCGTACTCGTGGGCAGCCTTCACGATCCAGTCGCCCTTGCCCAGGGAGAAATTGATCACCGGAACCTTTTCCTCCAGGGCGACACGGGCATTCTCCGCAGCCCCGGGAAAGAGCAGGGAGGCATTCACACCAAAGGGTTTGCTTGTCAGCGACCGGATCTCCTTGATGGAAGCCCT
>JBNGDS010000046.1:0-7298 GCA_049975365.1 Desulfomonilia bacterium
TGCCATCCAGTCAGACGGGAAGATCGTGGTGGGAGGACCATTCGCTGTCAGCAAAGATGAAACGTTCATTGTCCTGGCTCGCTACACTTCAGAGGGCAGCCTCGATACGTCCTTTGATTCGGATGGATTGGTCATCGGGCCTGACGGGTATTTTGCAAGTGATCTCGCCCTCCAGCCGGATGGAAAAATCGTGCTGGGAGGGTACACAACTCCCCTGAATAATATGTTCCTTATGCGCTACGAGTGATTCCCTGAATGAGGGACCCAGAAGGATTCAAGAAAGAGGGGTTTCAACAGGGTCTGAGCTGTCTCGCTGAAGCCCCCTCGGTACAGACATACTCCCGTGATTGCATCAGGTGCGATGAAGCGCTCCGGAGCCGCCTGAGCATGTGGCTTGAGTGAATTGTGAAGAAGAGGGATTCACTCTTCTTCAGCTTTTGAGCAATGATCCGCCACCGCTTCACGATCACCCTTTGAGCCGTTCGGGCACGATGTCCCTGGCGAAGACTTCCTCCTGCGTATCGGCCCTCCTGATCACCTCGGCGTTGTCTCCTGTGACAAGGATGGTAGCTGGTCTGGGCATGGCGTTGAAATTACAGGCCGAGACTTCCAGGTAGGCCCCGGTCTCGAGAATTGCGATGAGATCCCCCTTGAGGATGTCCGGTATTCTGACCTCGGGCATAATCCTGTCGGCATAGCATGATCTCCCCACGATATCTGCGAGCTTGCAGGGTTTCGCATCAGTTTTGTTCGCCCAGATGAAAGGATGGAGGTTGTTCTCGAACACCCCGCCGGTCATGTAGAAATACGTGGTGTCCAGCAGTACCCAGTTCCACTGGATGGGCCTGGTCTGAAACTTGGTCTTGAGCACCCTGCTCAGGTGGATGCCGGCATTTCCGTACAGGCTCCTCCCCGGCTCGATCTGGAGCGTGATGCCCTGCGGATGTATGCCGTTTCTGAGGAGTTCGTCTCTCAGGGTAGAGGTGATGCCCTCTGCATAGTGTTCTATGGCGGGAACCTTCTTGGGGTGCGAACGTCTGCCCAGAAACACATCGAGCAGCCGTGAGATGATTTCATACCTCCTTTTTTCTCCAAGCATCTTCAGGCCAAGCATGCCGGCCCAGAGAAACGCGAACAGGGCACTCTCCCCTGTCGAGACCATGATCTTTCCGAACGGATCCCGGGGAGACGGAATGCCGCCACCCACATCGATCTCTCTGGGAGTCCAGCCTCCCCATGCATCGCGCAGCTCTGCTATGAGCCTCACGTAACGCCTGATGACCTCCTCCCACATCGAAATACTGTAGTGATGCCGACCCAGGTGCATGTGTACGCCGGTCATCTCTATGGAGTCGGACGCCAGTGCCCTCCGGCCGATGGGGATGATGTGCTCGGTGGGGATTCCGTTCTTGTACACCTGGAACCCGATATCAACGGGCACGAGTTCGTTGGCAAACCCTGTGGGCTGCCAGAGATTCGGAAAATCCGGACGCAGCCTGAGCCTGATGTGCGCCCGTATCCCTGTTTCTCTCGACACCTTCTCGATGTGTTCCAGTTCATCGATGTCATCCACCGTGATCCTCACACCTGCACTCAGACAGTTTCTGATGTGTTCCTCACTCTTTCCCCCGCCGTTGACGGAGACGATCTTCGGGTCAACCCCTGACTGCAGCACCGAGTAGAGCTCTCCCGGAGAATAGACGTCGCACCCTGCACCCTCCAGGGTGAGGATGCGCCTGAGGGCCAGGAGCCAGTTGGCCTTGATTGCTGGGAGGATGTTGACCTCCCCTTCCCTCCACCGTTCCTCGAAGGCCTTTCTGTAGCGCCTGACATTTCTCCTGAGCTGGTCCTCTGATATGACGAAAACCGGAGTCCCGAACTGCTCCGCCAGAGAGACCGTGTCACACTCCTCGATGTAGAGGTGAGAACCCCTGGATGAAAGACATTCATCAATGACTCTGTGCGTCTGTTCCATGAACCCTTCCTCCCCGCAGGTCACACTGCATCTGTGAATGCATTCGCTACTGTATATAGTAATGGTGATCCTCGTTATGGCAACTGACCCTGCCGCCACGGGAGAGCACAGGATACTCCTCCCAGGGAACTGTCGAACGGGAAAGACCGGGTCGGCCTCAGGTGTTCTGCTTTTCGAATGCGACCCGGACAAGGCTCTGGGAATCGAAGATAGCCTGAATCTGCTTCACATACTCCTCATCCCAGATCGGTTTGCGGACATATCCCACGATGAGGTTGTCCCGGGCCATTTCTTCGAGGTCTTTCCGTTTTGCACTTCCGGAGCAGATGATGATGCTGATGTGGGGGTATTTCTGTTTCACGGCATGAATAAACGTGTACCCGTCGATGCCGGGCCGATGAATGTTCGTGGAGATCAGATCGATCGCCCCGTTTCTCTCCTTTATTGTTTTCAGTGCGGTATCGCTCGACGATTCACCAATAATCTCCAGATCGTACTTGTCGAAGCTCGTTTCCAAGAGGTGACGGAGAACGGAACGGGTATCGCGGTCGTCATCGACTACCAGCACGATTTTTTTCCTCTTTATCACCATTTACTTTTCCCCAAAAACCCTATATAGACTCCATCCGATTACTTGAAAAGAGACTTTTCCCGTTTATTATGGGTACTGAGGCCTACAGATGTTTATACGCGTGCCGGAATGTCGGGGACATCTGGTCCTGGAGAAAACACCCATGACAGGCTCCATGTCCGACATCCTCGAGCACAGAACACGAGAGAGAGGAACCCTCCTGCTATGCGGAATTACATTTACAACCTGATCATCGATGATGTGACGGATCACTGTTACCGCAACTGTCTCAATTTCTTCACTCCCTGCTCCAGAATTCTCGATGTGGGGATCGGCAATGGCATCATGATCGAGAGATACCACGAACTCATCCGGGAAAAAGACCTGGAGATTACAGGGATAGATATCAACAGGAGCTACCTCAACCACTGCAGCAGCCTCATCAGGTCGTGGAATCTGGAACGGAACATCAAGATCTTCCACACACCGGTTGAACACTACCGGCCGCCCGAGGACCGGTATTTCGACTTCATTCTTTTTTCCATGAGCTTCATGCTCTTTGCGGATCAGGGTCTTGTTCTGGACAGGGTGAAAGGCTGGGTGAAACCTGGTGGGAACATAACTCTTCTTCCAGACCATGTTCAGGAACAGATTTCTGCTGATCGAGCTCATCAAGCCCAAGCTCAAGTATCTCACCACCATCGACTTCGGCAGAGTCACCTATGAACACGACTTCCTGCACCTCCTGCAGTCAAAAGGGATCAGCATCGTTGAGGACAGGCTCATCAAGAAAGAGTGGTTCAAGGGGGAATACCGCCTGTACATAACATCCGTGGATACCAGTGCCGAGCGAATGGTCAACGTGATCCCCTCACCCCGCACTCGGTCACCGAGATCCGGCCTCGGCATCGGTTTTATGGGCAGGAGATCACCGCCGCCACGGGTTCGAGAGCTCTGAGCATAACATGAGAGGATGCGTTGGGTACACCGTACTTCACAAGGATCACGCTCCTCATCGGAAACCTGCTGAAGCAGGGAATCTCCCCTGAAAAAATCTCTGCGAGTATTGCGTGGGGAATCGTACTAGGTATTTTCCCACTCCCCGGCACCACCACCATGTTGTGCACTATCGCAGCGCTGTCCCTCAGGCTCAACCTCATCGTGATTCAACTCGTGAACTGGCTCGTCTATCCCCTTCAGCTGGCTCTCATAGTCCCCTTCTTTCTCACGGGGGCTGCCCTGTTCGGAACAGAATCCCTGGCTGTCGATGCACAAGAAATCATGATCCTGGTGAAAGCCGATTTCATTCAGGCTTTTGAGCTGCTCGGTGCTGTCATCTTCCACGGTGTACTTGCATGGCTCATCATATCCCCTGTTCTCCTGCTCGCATTCATGTATTTCCTTCCCCCAGTGCTCAGGCGGATACCGGCGAGGAGCATTCAGTAAACAACTGCTGCGTGGTACACATTGATGAGAAAGTGTGGTACTTCAGGATGATATCGACCTTTTCAATGCATTCCATACAGGAGGGGGATTTCTATGAACCGTGAAAACATCGTCTCTCGAGGGCAGAAAACGTCAGCTCTTCTCACATGCAGCCCGGGAAGAGTTTTCTTGACGTGCGCCATTATCATGCTCTTCCTCACCGGCGCATGCACGCACCTGGAGAAGCCGAGCTCGATCGTGAACACGAGCGAGGTCTACCTCGACTGGGGGAAGAATCCGCCGGATGCGTTCGACCGTGCCCGTCATGCGATCACCGGGAAAAGACCGTTCGAGTGGTGGTACTTCGACGGACACCTCGACACCGGGGAGACATTCGTGGGGGTATTCCTCGACCCCAGCTTCACGACGGGAAAGCCCGGGGTCGCATTCTCACTCTACAGTGCCGACTGGAAAAAGGAAACCTACTTGAGGACCTTCCGCGACGAAGAGATGTTCAGCTCTACCGAAGACGTACTGGTGGAGTGCCCGGTGGGCCACGTGCACAGGATCGACGAAAACACCTACGATGTGCTCTGGGATATGGGTGAGGTGAGAGCCGAGTTTACCCTCACGACCCTGGCCCCGGGATGGAGGCCTCGAGGAGCAGACGGTGTGAACGAGGACCACCTTGACTTCTTCTGGGCCGTTCACCAGGCACGGAACCGGATCGAGGGAACCTTGACCCGCCAGGGAAAGACGACCCATGTCACGGGTGTCGGCTATTCCGATCACAATTGGGGAAAGAAACCTCTTCCCGAGATCACGAGAGACTGGATATGGGGGCGAATCATCGTCGGCGACTACACCATCATCTATGCCGATGTGGACTACCTCGATCCTTCCATCGACTCGCGCCCCCTGTACATCGCGAAGGGTGATACGGTCCTCGTCGGCACAGGAAGCCCTGATGTCATTCAGTGGGATTTTTCAACGCACCCCACGCTCAAGCGTCACTATCCCCAACGGATCAGGATCGAGTTTTTCCAGGAAGGGGTCGAGGCACGCTTCGATATCACCTTCAAGGAACTGGTGGAGGAAGTCGACCTGCTCACAGTTTCGGGCCTGAACCCGGTCGTGCAGTGGGTTGCCCGGACATTCGTCGCCCGACCGACCTATTTCCGCGTGATCGCTGATTTCCAGGGAACGGTCCGTGCCCAGGGGATCAATGATACGCTGTCCGGGGAGTGTCTGTACGAGGTGATGGGGTTCGAATAATCACCTCCTCGATCAGATCTTGATCGGGAACGTACGGATGGCGTATACCTGAGCGTGTATGGAACAGAAACGCCGGATCCTCCTGCATGTGTGCTGCGCACCGTGCGCCACGTCCCCAGTTGAACGTCTCCGGAGTATGGGGTATGACGTGGTACTGTTCTTCAGCAATTCAAACATATTTCCTGAAACCGAATATGCCGTACGGCTCGAATCTGCACGAAGATTGGCCACGATTCTCAACCTTGAGCTTGTTGAAGACACCTATGATCACGCTGCCTGGCGTTCCCATGTGAAAGGTCTCGAAGACGAACCTGAACGGGGAAGACGCTGCATGAAGTGCTTTGCGTTCAATCTCTCGCGAACTGCGGAAAAAGCTCGTGAACTAGGGATCGAGGAATTCACCACCACACTGACCGTGAGCAGGCACAAGCCTTCTGGCGAAATCTTCCATGTCGGTGAGGTCTTCAGGGGATTTGTCCCCATAGATTTCAAGAAGAAGGACGGCTTTTCCAGAAGCATCGAGCTCAGCAGGTCGTACGCGCTCTACCGCCAGAACTACTGCGGGTGCGAGTTCAGCATGCCAAGAGAAAAGATGCCGTCTCCGGGTTAGTACCAGCGCAATGAGGACGCCTTGAACACTGCCCAGACACGCTCTCCTGGCAGGATGTTCAGCTCCCGTGCGGCATTGCTTGTAATCCTACACAGGAGGGACTGCCCTCCCGCATTCAACTCCACGATCATGGTATCGGAGAAGGGCTCCATGGAAATCTGGGTCACGGTGCCTGAGAGGGCATTCTGGGCCGAGAGCTTCTCCGGCTGTCGTGTTGATATCATGATATCCGAGGAATCCAGGATGGCTGTCGCACCTGCATCCGGTGGAGACAGGGCATGGATTACCTGCCCGTCGGGGAGGATCTTCTCATAGAGGCTGTCCAACCCTTTCTTCCAGGGCCCGAATATCAGGTTTTCCGTGGCAAACCCCACGATCCTGCCCTCGTAGATTTTCCTGATGTCGTCAGTTACGCTGTTGAGCCACAGGTGGTCATGGCTCGATATCAGCAGGGTCGTGTTCGATTCCCGTCGACAGGTATTGATGGCCTCTTTTATCAGAAGGGCGCTGGCCTGATCAACACTCGTTGTCGGCTCGTCCAGGATGAGCACCCGGGGCCTGAGAATAAGCCTGGATGCCAGGGCGACCCTCTGCGCCTCGCCCCCGGAAAGCTCGTGCCATGCACGGGAAGCAAAACTCTCCGGCATGAGCCCAACCTGTTCGAGGGCTTCGTACACCTTTTTCCTGATCCCTTCCTTTTCTCCCCTCACCTTGATTCCATAGGCGACATTCTCGAATACCGTTCTCTTGAGAAGATACGGTTCCTGGAGGAGAATGGTCACATCCCTCCGGAAGGGATTTGTATCAGCAGTTACCTTTCTGCCCGAGAATGAGATGCTCCCCTGATGTGGGTGTTCAAGAAAGGCAAGGAGCTTGAGCAGGGTGCTCTTACCCCCACCATTGGGACCGATAAACCCGATGGTGCAGCCCTCGGGAATGACCAGTTCCGGGATGTCGAGCTCAAACCGCTCTCCATAGTAAAACTTGAGGTTCTCCACCTGATACAGAGACGTGTCCGAGCAGTTCACGATCGTCTCCTCAAAAAAGCAAGGGCCCCGTTCACAGCAAAGGCAAGAGCGAGAAGCACGATGCCGAGCGCGATTCCCATGGCAAACTCGCCCTTGCCTGTTTCAAGGGCAATGGCTGTCGTGATGGTCCGGGTGTGCCACTTGATATTGCCGCCGATCATCATGGATACCCCGACTTCGGATATGGCGCGGCCGTAGGCAGTAATCCCCGCGATAAGAACCGCGAATCGTGCTTCCAGGAGGCTCGTCATCGCGATCTGGGTTCTCCTGGCGCCAAGAGAAATCAGGGTGAACCGAACCCGCCTATCCAGACTTTCGATGGCAGTAGCTGTGAGCGAAATCACGATAGGAAGTACGAGAATCGTCTGAGCCACGGCGATCCCGGGTATCGTGAAGAGGAGACCGAATTCACCC
>JBNGDS010000046.1:7308-9010 GCA_049975365.1 Desulfomonilia bacterium
CAGGGGGCCGCACCTGGTGACAAAGGCATAGACGAAAAGCCCGACCACCACGGTGGGCAGAGCAAGGAGGGTGTCCACAACTGATCTGATCGGTTTTCTGGCCGGGAAATCGAAGTAGCCGAGCCCGAAGCCGCACGGGATACCGATCATGAGGCTCATGAATATCGAGAGTGTGGAAACCCGGAGGGTCGTGTAGACTGCAGAATAGGTCTCTTCATCGAGGGATACGAGGAGTCTTATCGCCTCGATGAACCCCTGGGCCAGGTAGTCCACGCTGTGTGTTATTCCCCGGCGTTCGGGTAGAAGAGCTGTTTGCCCATCAGCTTGAATTCTGCGATGAGTTTCTGAACCTTCTCGGATGCCATCCACTCGGTGTACGTCTTCGCAAGATCGTACGTCACGTTCGGGCATTTTTCAGGGTTTACCGCGATCACGCTGTACTGGTTGCGAAGCACCTTGTCACCCTCGACAAGAATCACCAGGGGAGGATTCCCTTTCATGTTGTCTTCATACTTGATGTATGTCCCCCTGTCTGTGAGGGTATAGGCATCCCTCTCCGCCGCAATGGCGATTGTGTTGATCATGCCCTGACCGGTCTGGATATACCACTGCTCCTTGTCGGGTACGACAAGCCCGGCATTCTCCCACAGGCCGATCTCCATTTTGTGGGTCCCGGAGTTGTCTCCCCTGCTGGCAAATGGCGCTTTCTTCTCGGCTATGATCGTGAGGGCTTCCGAGACAGACTTGCCCTTGATTCCCGCAGAATCTGCAGCGGGACCAATGAAAATGAAATCATTGAACATGATCTGGGTGCGGTCGATGCCATAGCCGGCATCCACGTACTCTTTTTCAGCATCAGGGGCATGGACGAGAAGCACGCTCACATCGCAGTTCTTCCCGAGTTCGAGCGCCTTGCCGGTTCCGACGGCTACCCACTGGAGCTCGATCCCTGTGTCTGTCTTGAAAACCGGAGCCAGTTCATCAAGCAGTCCGGTGTTGTCCGTGCTTGTGGTCGTGGCCATCCTCAGCATCTTATCCTGAGCAAACGCCGAAGCCCCTGACACGAGCAGGACACAGACCAGTGCGAACAGAACCTTTCGTACATTCTTCATTTCCATACAGATCCCTCCTTTTTCCATAGTGTACAGCATATATCCTCTGTTTTCAGACAAGAGAGGGGCTGTGGAATGTTATCCGCCATTCAACGACAGCCCGGTTATCCCCATACCTGCATATTATGAATTCAAATGCATAAAATTCAAGGGCCAGACGTGAAAATTCAAGAGGATTTCACTGATTTCATGGCACATGACGTGTGGACGTCTTCCTTGAAAAGAATTCCTCTCCTCCTATTCTCCATATCGATGATCCCGGGGATTGCGGACATGATTACAGGTGGTCGGCTTCCTCTATTGATTCTCGATACCTCCCGGAATGTCAGTAAACAAAGGGGTAGACAAGAAAATCCCGTCTTTTTTCTCTCTACTCACTGCAGTGAACACGATACGTTCAGTATATGGGGAGACTCCACCCGTTCATTCAGCTGCTTCAGGTGTATCTTCGGTCTTTTCTTTCTCCGTTTTCTTGGGAGCTTTTTCTTTGTCCTCTTTGGCCTTGGGAGTCTTTTCTTTTTCTGCCTTTTCCTTCGATGCCCTCTCCTTCTTCTTTACCGGGGCCTCCTTGGCGACCGATTCCTTTTCAG
>JBNGDS010000046.1:9020-19294 GCA_049975365.1 Desulfomonilia bacterium
TTCAGCCTCAATGGGAGTTTCAACGGGTTTCGCTTCTTCCGCCGTCACCGGTGCCTGTTGAGCTTCGGCAGGTTTCTTGGCCTGCTTCTTCTCAGGCTTTTCCTTCTTTTCTCCCTTTTCCTTTTTCTTTGTTTTTGCCTCTACAGGAGCCTCTTTCCCGGCTTTCTTCTTCTCCTTCGGGGGGGCTGCCTTTTTTTCTTCCCTGAGCCTGGCCATCTCCTCGATCTTTGCTTCCCGTCCAGAGATCGCTACCAGTCTCGCATTCGTCTCCCGCAGTTTCGCCCTGATCTTTTTGATGACCGGGTCCTTTTCCACGGAATCCTGCTGGATTCCCTTCTCGTTCAGTTCGCCGATTCTCTGGCTCAGCTTGTTTTCCCAGTAGGTTTTCTGTCCTTCACGAACTGTTCTGCCCTTCGAAGCCATTGTTTCTCCTTTCACTCTCCAAGTCTTCGGGTATCGATTGCAGCACTTTTCCTATCGCCACACCAGGGTAATGGCAAGGATTTTCTCTCTACCACAGTTTTTTTGCTATTTCCAGAGGGTGCTTGTACTGTTTCGACCGGGGACAGCCCCCCTACACGGAAGTCAAACCTGGAACCCTTTCTGCTTCATGCGCGCCTCAACAGCCGGATAGAGAATGAGTTCCTCTTCTTCAATGTCTGCGAGAGAAGGATCGACCTCCCCGAGGCGGGCTCTGAGTCCCTGAATCGCACCGGGACTGCACATGCAGCTCATGAGTGCAGGGTGCACGCGGACACCCGCGTCCACGAGATTTTCAATGGATCTGATCTGGTACTCGAAACCGGAAGGATCGAGGCCTGTAACCCGATGAAATTCTTCCGGACATGCTCCTTTCAGGCTAACACGCACGTGGATATTGGGAAATTGCGCGAGATCGTCACAGTATGCTCTGTCGGCACCGAGAATGATGCCGTTGGTCTCGAGAATGAATGTAAACTGTGGCTGGATCGAAGAGAGCACTCCGGTCAGGTGTTCCCTGTTGATAGTCGGCTCGTTCCCGCTGATGCGGATCAGGCCGGTTGATTTCCTGCGGGCAATCCTGGTGAGTTCGCGGGCGACATGATCCGGCGTGTAGAATTTCCCGGAAGCCTCGGGCCTGTTGACGATATTCCACGACCAGCAGTAGACACATCTCAGACAGCACCCCACACAGTCTGCAGTCGCGATTCCACCATAGTATGGTGCCCACCTGAACCGGTAGTACTTCCTCAGACTTCCGCGCGAAACGATTTCTGCTGTCTTCCGGGCAAGAACCAGTGCGTCCACAGGGTATCAATCCGCTTTTTCCTGATCCGATTCAAGTCAGAATTCTGTGGCAGTGTCACTCTTCGAGATCCATGAAACAGAATGGGTCTCTCTGTGAGAAGATATCGTGTCCCGTACTCGAGGCAACGGCAAGGCACCCGCCGCACACGCACCTGATGGGACACTGCGCGCAGGCAATGCTCCCCGCTCGATACTTCCCGGCGATCTCTGAATCGTATACCTCGAGAAGGGATGCACTGTTGACATTGCCCAGCAGGGACGGGAATTTCCTGCAGGCATAGACCTCTCCGTCAGGCAGCAGGGCAATGAAATTGAACGCCGCCCCACAGCCGAATCCAGTGCACCCGCCGAATACAGGTTTCCCTGCCTGATACCTGATGATATTGATGAGATTGTCCTTGAGCTGCATGACCGGGTTGTTCCTGGCGGCCTCGAGGTACTCGTTCAGGAAGACTCTGTACCTCTGCAGATCGGGGAGCGAGAGATGTTCTCCCTCCCCCACCAGGGAAAGCCGATTGAAGTTGAATGCGTCGGCCTTTCCTTTCAGCACGTCGGTGAGCGCCATGACCTCGTCGATATTGTCTCTGGTGAGGGTGAGCATCACCTGCGAATAGATCCCGGCATCCTTCAGCACATCGAGGAATTCCAGGACATTCCTGAAGTTCCCCTCACCCCTGATCGAGTCGTTGTGTTCTTCAAGGCCCTCAAGGGACACCTGGAAGAACGAGGGAATACTGATAGAGACAATTTCTTCCAGCATCTCTCTGGAAGCAGGGTTACCCATGATGGCTACGGTGAGGTTCAGGTTTACCGCAGCTTCGTAGAGTTCCAGAAAATGCGGGTGAAGGAGCGGATTTCCGCCCGTGAAAGAGACCTGGCCATGGACATGCTTGTTCCTGCAGAACTCTCTGAGATCATTCAGGATCGAATATCCCTGTGCAAGAGACACCGCTCCCCTGGTGCTCCTGTCGTAGCAGTGCTTGCAGTGCAGGTCGCAGGCATTGGTGATATGCCACTGGAGTGTAAAATACTCCGAGGAGAGGTATCGATCACCGGCAACACCCGCTGAGGTGAAAAACACGGGATCTCTCCTGATGCGCGGGGAAGGTGAAAGCACGAGCCTGTTCTCCACAGCCCGATCAACTGCTGCATCCACGGCCCCGAGGGGCACACCCCCCATGAATGCAACCTCGTGTGCATCCACGTCCTCAGCGATCATCTTGAGGACGAGCATGTCTACATCCGATGCCACTTTCGCCCGCTCTCTGCCGGTAGAGGGATCGACCCACACGAGGATTCGCTCCGTCTTCTCCTCGGGCCTGGGACATTCATTCCCGGATATGTGTTGGGCATAGGGCAGGAGATTATTCCACGAGAGTTCGAGAAGCCGCACAGTGGGATTGATGGTGAACCTGGCGACATCTGGTATAAAAGCTGATCCGGTGCGGGCAACAAAGAGTGCCTCTTCAAGCCTCGCGAGATCGGCGATAAATTCAGGGAGCTGGTACGAGATCCTGTGTGCATCGAGAATGTCAGGTATACGATGAGCATGTTCTTTCCCCTTGGTCTGGTTCATGATTTTCTTCCAGATACCGGGTTCGACAAGCGATCTGCATACCGGGTACATTTCTTCGACTGTCACGGTGCCCTGTTTTCAGGGACATGCATCAGGCCTCCCACGGGCCTGGGAACATGGAATTGCCTGATGCTGCCCCCAGGTTTGTTGCGTCTGTTTGAAATCTGTGCGTTTATTCGGTACCACCTGTACCGCTGCCGCTGCCTCACCCGCTTGCGGGCTTCTGGGGTGTCGTCTGCTCTTGCTGGGTGCCACCTGCACCCGTTGAGCCGCTTCACCCGCTTGCGGGTTTCTGGGGTGTCGTCTGTTCCTGCTGGGTGCCACCTGCACCCGTACTCCCGCTTCATGAGCTTGGTGGACCCGCCTTGTTACACCCTGTCAAGGCAAGGCCGGAAGCTGAGACAAGCGATGCCATGCACAGACCCGCGAGAAATTTCTTCAGCGCCTGAATGTCCATCGTTCACCCCCTTCCATGCGAGATGATAGGAGAAAGCCCCCCTTCCCAGGCAAGGGAGAATTGGAACCTGAATCAATTCACTGTGTGCATGAACCCTATCTCACAATTCCAAATTAATATGGCCGCGCGATTAGTCAAGGTATAGCGGCCAGCCCGAAATCATGGCCTACTGAGAGATGCAGGCATGAAATAACCAGAGGTGTCGTGCATACACAATCTCTTGATTCGAAGACTGTACAGATTACTATGAATAAAAAAGAACCTGTTCATCAGCGAGGCGATCTTCAGCAGACAGGAGGGATGTATATGAAGGTACTCATTGTGTTCTATTCCATGTACGGCCACATTTACTCTATGGCCGAGGCGGTAGCCGAAGGCGCCCGTGAGGTCAGCGGCGCCGATGTAGTCCTCAGGCGTGTTCCAGAGACACTGCCCGGTGACGTCCTCGAAAAGATGGGGGCCGTGGAGACACAGAAGGCTTTTTCCCATATCCCGATATGTACCCTGGATGAGCTCTCCTCAGCACACGGGATCATCTTCGGAACCCCGACCCGCTTCGGAAACATGTGCGGACAGATGCGCCAGTTCCTCGATTCTACGGGTCAGCTGTGGTCAAAGAATGCACTGGTGGGGAAAGTGGGCAGTGTATTCACGAGCAGCAACACCCAGCACGGCGGGCAGGAGTCCACGATCGTGAGCTTCCACCTCACTCTGTTCCATCATGGCATGATCATCGCTGGCCTGCCCTATACCTGCAAAGAACAGTCGATTATCGGTGAGATCTCAGGCGGGTCACCCTATGGCGCCTCCACGATCGCAGGTCCTGAAGGGAAGAGGCTGCCGAGTGAAAACGAGCTCAACGCCGCCCGGTTTCAGGGCAGGCACGTAGCGACGATTACCTCGAAGCTTTTCTCTTGATACGGTACAGTGGGAAGCCGCTGATTCTTTTCCTCAGTTCCTGATCCGCTTCCTGAGCTCCTTGATCAGCGCCAGGCAGACCTGGTTCGCATCGGCGGCAATGGCCACATCCGCCATTCTCATCATGGGGGCATTGGGATTCTTGTTCACGGAGACAATGAACCCGGCATCGATAATTCCGGCAGTGTGCTGAATTGCACCACTGATGCCGAACGAAAAGAGAACCTTTGGCTTTATATGCCTGTCGGCCTGTCCGATCAGGGTATCATCTTCAGCCCACTTCGCATAGACCGCTGGGCGTGTAGCCCCGACTTCGCCCCCAAGAAGTTCTGCAAGCTCGTAGAGATTTCTGAACTTGCTCCTGCTCCCCATGCCTCTGCCTCCACAGACCACCACGTGAGCTTCCTCGAGTTTCTGCTTCGGTTTCATCCGGCGCTCCGATCTGATGAGGCGCACCCTGTCTGCAGGCAGATCAGCAGGGAGAGGCAGCTGGAGGATCTCTCCCCTGGCAGCAGTGTTGTGCGGTATCTCCTGGAATGTTCCCGGACGAACGGTTGCCATCTGGGGCCTGGTATGCGGGGTGATGATTCGTGTAAGCAGGTTGCCGCCAAATGCTGGTGCAGTCTGAACGAGAAGCCCATTCTCGTCGATATCAAGACCTACACAATCGGCAGTAAGGCCTGTCTGCAGTCGTTTGGCCACACGGGGGGCGAGTTCTCTGCCGAAGGATGTGGCTCCCACCAGGATGATCTCGGGAGCGTGCTTTCTGGCAATGCCTTCCATGAGGGCAACATAGCGATCGATGGAGTAGTCCTTGAGCTCCGGGTGATCGATCACATAGACCCTGTGTGCGCCATGGGCAATATACTCGCCCACCCACTCGTCCACTTCGTGCCCGAATACCGTGGCGCACACTCGAGCCTCGATCATTCGTGCAAGATCGTTCGCCCGGGAGAGGAGCTGGAGGGTCACCCGGTTCTGGAAATAGTTCCGGTAATCGCCGAAGACCCAGATTTCCCGTTCAATCGCCTTCATGCCTCGAATGCCCTCACAACTCCTTTTTCAGGTCTTTTCTGATGACACTGCCGATCATGTCATCAAACCGTTCGAAGAGCTCTTCCACGATCTTTTTCGGTGCTCCCTTGAGCACGATGTTTTTCTTTTCCGATCGGGGTGAAAAGACATCGATGATCTGCGTCGGTGATCCCTTGATCCCTATGGATTCCTCATCAATGCCAAGGTCACGGGCACCAACCGTCAGTATATTCGGCTCGTCGAATGCGTCCTGAAGCCCTGCGAGGGCTGTGTATCGCGGGATATGGCTGAGGGTGCTCATCGTGATCAGCCCGGGGAGATCCATCTCGAGAGTCTCGAAAAAATTGTCTGCCTCCCGCTGGACCCTCAGTGTTCGGTCTCTCAGTTCCAGCGTATCCACATTGGCGATCCCGGGAATATCGAGTTCCTCTGCGAGCTGGTGGCCCACCTGGGCTGTCTCGCTGTCCGTGGTGTGGCATCCGGTCAGAACGAGATCGAAATCGGGGCAGAAAATCTCGATTGCTCTTGCCAGGGTATAGGAGGTCACCAGTGTGTCTGCTCCTGCCATCTTTGTGTCCGAGAGCATGAGACACCGGTCTGCTCCCATGGCAATGGCCTCACGCAGGATCTCTTCAGCCATGGGAGATCCCATGGTGATTGCAGTGATGTGTCCTCCATGTGCATGCTTGATCTGTAGTGCAGCTTCGAGGGCATGCTTGCAGGCAGGGTTCATCATTCCTTCTGCGAGGTCCCGTTTCAGTGTTCCTGTCTTCATGTCCCATGGGAGTTCTGAAACCATGGGCACCTGCTTCATGCACACGATCATCTTGATCATATCACACACTGTGCCTTACAGAGGTTCCTTCACCACTGAACGAGCGATCACGATCCGCTGGATCTCGCTCGTACCCTCGTATATTTCAGTAACCTTCGCATCCCTGAAATACCGCTCGACGTCATACTCCTTGCTGTACCCGTATCCTCCGTGTATCTGGACCGCACTGGAGGCGACTCGTGATGCGACAGTGCTGCTGTAGAGTTTTGCCATGGCGGCTTCCTTGGAAAACGGCCTGCCCGCGTCTTTGAGGGCGCACACCCGGTAGACGAGGAGACGTGCTGCGTCGACCTCGGTTGCCATGTCGGCCAGCGCATTCTGTATGGACTGGAAAGATGCAATGGGCTTCTTGAACTGCTGCCTCTCCTTCGAGTATTTCACGGATGCCTCGAACGCGGCCTGGGATATACCGACCGCCTGGGCCGCAATCCCTATCCTCCCTGTATCCAGGGCTGCAAGTGCTATCTTGATCCCGTCTCCTATACCGCCCAGAAGGTTCTCCTGCGGGATCCGGCAGTCCTCGAGAAACAGCGAGGAGACAGGGTTTGCCCTCATACCGCAGAGATCCTCGATCTCCCCGACGGAAAACCCGGGAGTGTCCTTCTCCACGATGAAGACACTGGCATTCCCACCCGGGGCATCGATGTCTGTCTGGGCAAATATGAGCGGCAGGGAGCACACACCTCCGTTCGTGACAAAGATCTTGGTCCCGTTTATGACATACTCATTCCCGCTCAGGACCGCATGCGTCTCCACATTGCTCGCGTCAGAACCTGCATTGGCCTCGGTGAGACAGAATGCCCCGATATATTCACCTGTTGCCAGCTTCGGGACGAATCTCTTCTTCTGCTCAGGTGTCCCGAATTCCAGGAGAGGGTACACACCTACGCTGTTGTGAACGGTTACACACAACCCGACGGCGCCGCTTACCCGGGAGATCTCCTCCACGGTGATTGCATAGCTGATGCTGTCGAGATCCGCCCCGGAATACTCCCTTGGGACCTGAAGTCCGAAAAAATTCAGCGGCCGCATCTTCTCGATCACTTCCCAGGGAAACCTGGCATCTCGATCGATCTCATGGGCGATCGGGCTGAGTTCCGCTTCAGCGAATTCTCGGACTGTCTTGCGAACCAGCTTGTGTTTCATGCAGGGATTGAAATCCAATATCCGACCTCTTTCTGTGTAAAAAGCTTCTCGCCATGGAGCATGGCGGTGCAAGATAGCTCAAAACAGGGAAAAGTGCAAGACTGCACTCTCTGTCTCAAGCCCAACTGACTGATACCAGACTTGATTTACCCATTCATGTTTCCTACATGATGAAATGGAGAAAACTGTATCAGGAAACAGGAGGACACATGAGCCCGAAAAAGGAAACCCGCGAGTTCAAGACAGAGGTTCAGCAGCTGCTAAAACTGATCATCAATTCCCTCTACTCTCATCCTGAGATTTTCCTCAGGGAACTCATCTCGAATGCATCCGACGCCATCGACAGGCTTCGTTACTCTTCGCTCACCAAACCTGAACTCCTCGGGGGTGATACCCAATTCAAGATCAAGATCATCCCGGACAAGAAAAACCGGACCCTGTCCATCGCAGATAACGGCATCGGCATGACCTATGAGGAAGTGGTCGACAATATCGGGACCATTGCACAAAGCGGGACCCAGAACTTTCTGAAGGTACTGGATGAGACCGGGAAAAAGGACTCGATCATCGAGGAACTCATTGGGCAGTTCGGCGTGGGATTCTACAGCTCGTTCATCGTTGCGGACAAGGTCACGATCATTACCCGGGCTGCGGGTCAGGATGCTGCAACGAAATGGGAATCATCCGGAGATGGGTCCTATACCCTGGAAGAAACGGAGAAGGCCTCCCGTGGGACTACCGTGATCCTGAAGCTCAAAAAAGCCAAGAAAGACGATCAGGACTTCACCGACGAGTGGGTTATCCGTTCGATAGTGAAAAAACACTCGGACTTCGTCAGCTATCCAATCGTCATGGATGTACAGCGTGAAGAGCCGATACCGGAAAACGAGATTATCCGTGACAAGGACGGGAAACCAATCGGGAATACCACGTGCACGGTTATCCGCGAAGAGACATTGAATTCCATGAAGGCGATCTGGTCAAAGAAAAAGTCCGAAGTGAGCGACCAGGAGTATGAAGAATTCTACAAGCACCTCACCCACGACTGGAACCCCCCGCTGACTCACCTGCACCTCCGGCTTGAGGGGAAGACCGAGTATACCGCCCTGCTCTACATCCCTTCCAAAATCCCTTTCAACCTCTTCATGAGCGAGCACAGGCACGGTATCCACCTCTATTCCCGGAAGGTGTTCATCATGGACAACTGCTCTGAACTGATGCCGGAATACTTTGCATTCATCCAGGGTGTGGTGGATGCCCCCGATCTGAATCTCAACATCAGCCGGGAGATTCTCCAGCAGGACATTCTCGTGCAGAATATCAGGAAAAACCTCGTGAAACGGCTCCTGGAGGTCCTTGAAAAGATGGAACCCGATATGTATCAAACATTCTTTTCTGAATTCGGACCCATCTTCAAGATCGGCATCACCACGGACTGGGACAACCGAGAGAGAATCAGTCACCTCCTGAGGTACAAGACCACCACATCAAACGGGGTATTCAGGTCTCTCAGGGAATACTGTGAATCCATGAAGAGCGGACAGGAGCACATCTACTACATCACTGGAGAGAATCTCCAGGCAATTGTGAACAGCCCCCATCTCGAGAACCTCAAGGAAAAGGGCATCGAGGTTCTTCTCATGACAGACCCAGTGGATGAATGGGTGGTTCAATCCCTCAGAGAATACACTGGAATTCCATTCAAGAGCGCTGAAAAGGGCGATCTTGAGCTGGCTGAGATCGATGAGCAGAAGAAGGATGAGTACTCTGCATTGTTTTCGTTCCTCAGGGAGCAACTCGACGAACACATCAAGGAGGTGAAGGCATCCACTCACCTCAGGGAGTCGGTTTCCTGCCTGTCCGGAGACACGTACGATCTGAGCGCCTACATGGAGAAACTCCTCCACGCCACCGGTCAGACACGCGAACCGGTCAAAAGGGTCCTTGAAATCAATCTCGAGCACCCGGCAATAGGCAGGATCAAAGCTGTCTTCGACAAGGACAGGAACGACCCGGTTCTGACAGATTACGCACACCTCCTCTATGACCTTGCACTGATCTCTGAAGGAGGCCGGATCGACGACCCATCCCGCTTCTCGAAGATGATCGGCAATCTTCTCACCGATGCCCTGACCGTTGATAGGCTCATGGCGTCAGACGCGCTTGAGGTGTAATGGAATGTACACCATTGTGGTCTCATGGGGATGATCCCCAGAATCAGATCGGTTCCCTGTAGACAAATGTTTTTTCCGTGGATACACTCTCGCATATACACAGAGGCCGGGTCGGCTGGAATTCCTGAGGCTTCACAGGGGTTCCTCCCGGGAGATCACTGGTCGGGGAAAAGGAAGCCGCACGATGTTCGGAGTCATGAAGAAGGTCATCACGATACTAGCGGGGCTTGTTTATGCACTGAGCCCGTATGACTTTCTTCCTGATTTTCTCATCGGGTGGGGATGGCTTGACGACATCCTGATCTTGTACCTGTTGTGGCGGTATGTCCTCTCTCCAAACAGGAAACCGTTCACCTTCTGGAAGAATTTTCAGAAAACAGCAGGGAGAAGCAGTTCAGGAACCGCAGGGGCCTCCCGTTCTCGCTCAGACGATACAGGAACATCATCCCAGGGCCATGAACAGGAAGAGACCGACCCGTACCGGATTCTCGGTGTACCTCCCGGCTCATCCCGCGAAGAGATAACCCGGGCATACCGCCAGCTCGCAGGGAAATACCATCCAGACAAGGTCCAGCACCTAGGCGAAGAATTCCGGACCCTTGCTGAACAGCGCTTCAAAGAGATCCAGCGGGCATACTCGTACCTTATGGACCGGGTTCGAGCATGACCATGCTCTCTTGTTGAGCGTTCATGTTCCTACGCATCGAGGCTTTTCCTCTGTCTCGAGACTGCTCATGATCTGAATCCGATGTGTCGATAGTGGACAATGAGGCTAGAGTTGAGGTATCACATATTCATCGTGAAAGAATTCAAACGCACATAGAGGGGGGAAAGGTGCTGAAAAAG
>JBNGDS010000046.1:19304-26509 GCA_049975365.1 Desulfomonilia bacterium
TTCCAGCGCAAATAACATCGTCGGCCTGCTGGGAAAGGGCACCGAATTCGAAGGAAAACTCACCTTTGAGGGAACTCTGCGGATAGACGGGGCGTTCACCGGTGAAATCGTCACTCCCGGTATTCTTGTCATTGGAGAAGGGGCCCTTGTCAAGGCTGAGGTGCAGGCAGATTCCATCATTGTGTGCGGCGAGGTGCACGGAAACCTCAAGGCTGCTAAAAAGATGGAGATAAAGCGTGGTGGAAAACTCTTTGGGAATATCATCACGCCGTCGCTGATTATCGACGAGGGTGTCGTCTTCGAGGGGTCCTGCCAGATGACAGAGGGAAGCCCCGCGCGCGAACAGCCCGATTCATGAACCTGTAGCCATCCCAGACGTGCCGTCAGAAGGATCATTTCTTACACTGAGCGAGATCATCCTGATCGAGAATATCTCCTGATTCACGTGATCACATTTCAGGACAAAAAAAAGCGGCGCATCAGATACGCCGCTCAATTTACATTGAGGAGGTTTTGTGGACTTTCTGTTGAGTACATATAGATGCATCTTGTATGGAAAAGGATTCATGATGAGAGATGATCCCGCGTTCAAGAAGGTGACCCCCGGTTGTTGACGACCGCCCGCTCACACGGATGGCTGGAGGAGGGCGTCACCGCTTGTGTAGAGTATGTATCGGTTTCCTTCTTCCTTGGCCTTGTACATCGCCACGTCGGCATTCTTGATGAGGGTTTCGACATCCGTGCCATCGTTCGGATAGACCGAGATGCCGATGCTTGGTGTTACGAAATCGATGGAAAAGGAATTGATTCTGTAGGGCATTGAGAGCCGTTGAACGATGCGTTGGGCAATCATCTCTGGCGTGCTTCTAGAAGACCTGCACAGAATGATCGTGAATTCATCTCCCCCCATCCTGCTGATGAAATCGTTCTCCCTCAGGATCGAGCGCAGTCGATGTGCCACCTCGACGAGAAGCTTGTCCCCTGCTTCGTGCCCGTAGACATCGTTCACTTTCTTGAATTTGTCCAGATCGATGTACATGATGGAACACGTGGTTCCACTGTGCTGTGCGTCTTTGAGTGCTTCTCTAATCTTTTCAAGAAATGCCTTCCTGTTGTACAGGCCGGTGAGGGGATCATGGTACGCCATAAACGCAAGTTTCTGCTCCACACGCTTTCTGTCGGTAATATCCCTGATGATACCCTGAAACCCAATGGGTTCTCCTCTCCTGTTTTTCTGGAGAGAAACCGATGCCTCGACAAAAACACCTGTCGAATCCTTCCTGATGAGTTCCCATTCAATAGACTTTACGGATTTTCCCGTCATGAACACCGAGTGGAAGGTGTCGAACACGATCTTGGCATTCTCTTCATCCATATACTGCTTGTAATTCATCCCTGTGAGTTCCCCTCTGTTATACCCCAGGTGCTCTGGAATGACATAGTTGAAAAAGGTAAAGTTCCCCTCGAGATCCACCTCGAAGTATCCATCTTCTATCGATTCCAGGATGGACCTGAATCGTATCTCGCTCTCTATCAGTTCCTGTTCCGTCCTCAACCTCTCAGTGACATCAGTGGCAATCCCCCGCACAACATCTCTTCCGTGTTCAGCCTTCACCACCTTCGTCTTGTACTCGAGGATATGGGATACCCCCTGTTTTGACAGGACCTGGAAGAGTCCTTCATCCTCGGTGTTGGACACAAGCCTGTTCCTGTATTCTTTATACTGTCTTCTGTGGTGTTCCGGCATGAGGTCTGTGACACTCATGCCCAGAAGTTCATTCCTGGTGTAGCCGAGCTGACCGATAATGGGAGCGCTGATCCTGGTGAACCGCCCGTCAAGCTCATGTTCGAAGAGAAATTCTGTCGTGTAGCGATAGAAGTCCTGAAACCTTGATGTTGCAGAATCTTCCGTTTCTCTGGAGCGATGCGTGTTCTTTCGCAAGGGTTTCCCTGTTGTCTTCTCTCTCACCATGGTCTCCTTGTTACAGGATGCTCTCCATCCAGTATTCCTCTCTGAGTGGTTACACTGTATTGAATTCATTACCTATCGGAAAATCAACTGGGAAATATTACCTGGAATCCCACGAAGTGCCAGTCAACGCATGGTCTTCGATATGGTGGGGATTGACTTCACGTTTAACTACGGTGAATGCCATCGATATTTTCCTCTCCCCGGTGTATTCCCTTCATGAGTGGACCAGGTCATCTGCCGGATGTGCACCTGTTTCACATTTCACTGTTCCAAATATGGTAGCTCTATGCTAGGTGATGCTGACGAAAGGATCCAGGATAACATGAGCTCTCTTTCGGGATACCAGAAAAAATACCTGCGCGGACTCGCCCACGCTCTTGATCCGGTCGTACGGATCGGGAAGCAGGGTATCACTGAGACGGTTATCGAATCGGTGCACGAAGCCCTCGATGCCCAGGAACTCATAAAGGTGAAATTCATCGATTTCAAGGAAGAGAGAAAAGACCTCTCACGCAGGCTCGAACAGCTCTGTTCCGGTGAACTGGTCGGGATGATCGGGAACATCGCGATACTCTACCGCCAGCACTCAGATCCGGACAGGAGAAGAATCACCCTGCCGACACGACCTGCCTGAACATACCGGCATGCCTTGTGATCTTTGAACAGGATTTCTGCGGCCCTCCCCTCCCCGGGGCCGGTGACAAGTAATTTTATGAAACACTCCCTTCGAATTCCTGTGCACGAAAAATCACGAAGGAAGACCAGTATCTACACCCTGAACCCATCAGAACTTCCTGATAATAATCATGATATCCTGTTTCCCACAGCCTCTTGACTTGTGGTGGGAAGAGATTACTTTATATAGCAGGCCTTGGGTCCTATCATTCAAAAGGACAAACCCCATAGATCCTCGTTTGAATGAGCCCGAGGCTTTATTTTTCATGTTCCCGGATCCGGGATGAACATGTTCCCGTTTACTGAAGTCGTGTAGTTACCTTATTACAGGTCCTTCAAGGGAGCCCCTGCAGAGCTGATATCGGGTGCTTTCCTGAGCAGAGATCTCCGTTCTCTATCAGACGAACATCCCTGTCTGACCCGCAACGCTCATGTACACGACGCTCTCCCTGGTCCCGTTAACGCCGACTATCAGGTTCACTTCATCATCGAACAGGGCACCCACATGGCAGCATCCAAGTCCGAGACTGGTTGTCACAAGAGCAAGATTCTGGGCCATGTGTCCGGCATCGATATACACATACCGGTAGGCCCGCTGTTTATACTTCCACTCGGAGCGTTCAAACAGGGCTGTCCAGACGAACACAACAGCGGCATTCGCACACATGAGCTGCCCCAGAGCGGCACGGGCGACCATGCTCCTGAAATCCCCCAGCTTGATCTGCTCCAGAAGGTGACGCTTCACGTTGTAGTGATAGACTCCCTGATCGAGAGATTCCACCCTGTGGACCACGAGGTAGGTTTCGATTGGGTAGAGAGCTCCAGCCGATGGGGCGGTACGGAACTCGAATCCCATTTCTTTTCTCTGAATCCCTGCAGAGGCCCAGAGCATGCATGAAAGGCTTTCCATGCTGATCGGTGCATCAACAAACCTTCGTAGGCTCTTCCTCCTCAGCAGTGCCTCGTACAGGCTCATGTCTCCGCACTTCTCTATCCTGTCCAGCCGAACCTTCTTCGCTTCGGGATATTCCTTGTATGGGGGGGGTTTGTTGTCCCAGTCGAGAGATCCCGAAGGCATTCTCTTTCGGTCGTACTTTGTCTCCTGCTGAAATCGCTCCCCGATATTCCTTTCCAGCTTCATATCACCCTCCAAGAAACGGAGAACTCATCATATTACTCAAGCGCCTGGATGATAGTCCGGGTAAATGCAATGAGATCATCAGGAGTCCTTGACGTAATGAGGTTGCCCGACACAACGACATCCTCATCCACGTACTCCGCGCCGGCATGGACAAGGTCATCCTTGATGGAGAAGAACGATGTGAGTGTCCTCCCCTTCAGATCGCACGCTGAGGCCAGCATCCATGGGCCATGGCAGATGGCTGCGATCACCTTGCCCTGTCGATTCATCTCCGAGACGAAATCAACGGTATCCCTGCATCTGCGCATCCTGTCAGGAGAATATCCTCCGGGGATTACCACTGCAACATAGTCATCTGCACGGATATCACGGGATGCCAGGTCACTTTTCAACGGGTACCCATGCTTGCTCGTGTACTCCACACCCTGTTCTGTTCCAACAAGGTCAACCGAGAACCCGGCATCTCTGAGTCTGAAATAGGGATAGTGAAGTTCAAGGTCTTCATACAGATCTTCGATCAATAGTGCGATCCTTTTCATACACGCTCCCTTGCCTGAGAGTGATTGTGTAAAAAATAAAGGGAAAGCCGGAAAAGTCTACAGATGAACCCGTTCGATACCCACGAATACCTGCAAAGAAAGGTATTTCTGATCAGCCCTTATGTTTCTCTGCAGGACCAGAAAAGGAATCGAGAATCTTTTTCGTAGTGGAATTCTTCTTTTTGAGGATTTTCGAACCCCTGGTGATCTTACAGAGGCTGATCTTGTATTTTGCCGCAATGCTTCTCTGGGTCTGCCCTTCGTGCAGTTCCTTGAGGAGCTGCCAGCGAAGTCGGAAATCCTGGATCTCCTTCGGTGTGAAGATCTCATCGAAAAAAGAGGCCATTTCATTGATATCAGTGATGCTGGCAAATACCAGTTCTAATTCATGCCGGGACTTCATGGAGACCTCCTCTCAGCATCCAGAAAAAAACCTACTAGATTCATTTCCGTACTGTCAAAATCTTTTTCCACCTGGTGGTGCACATGCCTTCACAGGGAAACGGGACAGGCGGAGTCCGGCAGAGGATGTTCACATCTCCTCACACACGCAAGACCCACTGGAGCACTCCCTTCCTTCTCCTGATTGCCGCTTCAGGACAGACTTCACTACAGCAGAAGCACCTGATGCACCTGTCGTAGTCGTACTTCGGCACCTTCCTGTTCTTGTCTGCCTTGCTGATCGCCCCATTGGGACAAATCTGCATGCATCTGTAGCAGAGGATGCACGTGCCCTGGCGGGGTTCAGGTCTGTCCATGAAAAGCTTCAGCACCAAGGGGGATGCCGCGGCACCCCTCAGGAATACAGATCCGGGGGAGACAGAGGGAGGGGCAAACCCTGGAACCTGAAAATCATCAAGTGTATCCCCGACAATCTCTATTTCATCGGGACTGGAAACGAAGAATTTCCGCTTGAACCCCTCCGTGATGGTTGCCGCCTGTTTCAGATCGAGACCAGACAGTGAACAGCCCACATAGTCGACGGCAAGCGCATCTTCCCCCATGATTAGTGCACCGAGTTCCCTGGGTTTTCCTGATGACCCGGGCCCCTCACCCTCCATACCCACAATTGCATCCATGATATGCAGGATCGATCCTCGCCCCCTGAATCGGTCCAGGAGCGCCCCGTTGAGGTCCAGGAGAAACTCGGAAAAGGAGTGCCTGTCAGAAAATCTCATGTGCATCTGGGACTTCCGCAGACCCGGGATCACCCCGAAGAGGTTCTTCACTGCTGCAGTGATATACGTGAGGCCATGGGTCTTGAACTTCGGAATATTGACAACCCTGTCCACTTCGAAGATCTCGCCCGCAACATCGAAGTACCTGAAGACCTTTCCTTCCGGGTACGAAAGTTTCCGCACCTCGCTCTTCTGGGGGACTTCGATGCCCAGGGTTTTGATGATATCGCCGTATTGACCCTTTGCAAGAGCGCTGCTCAGAGGTGCGACTGCAGGAGATTCGACAAGCACCGGCCTTCCACCGTGGTCGATGACCGACTCTGCAACAGCTCGAAAGAATTGAGGGTGTGTGATGACTGCGCTCTCAGGAAGAGCGCTTGAAAGCAGGTTCGGTTTCAGCGCTATTCGGGATGCATTGAATACCCGGGGAGAGAATCCTATCATTGAATACCCATTCTCCAGGATCTCCCGTATCACGGTATGGGTGTAGTGCTCGCACTGGAACAGTCCGACACGTACCATACATTCCCCCCTCACGTACGTTTTCTCATTACATGGATACCCGCGTCTGGGTCAACATCACATGTACAGACATCCCCGGTGAGCGTGAGAACGAGAAACATGCATTCACTCATGCGAAAACTCTGCTATAATGGGGTTCATTCCTCGACACGGCACAGGAGCTCAGACATGAAGCTGATTTCATGGAACGTAAATGGAATACGGGCGGTCATGAAGAACGGATTCCTCGACTCATTTCACCTGATGGATCCCGATGTCCTCTGCATTCAGGAGACTCGTGCGAATACAGATGAGATCGATATCGATCTGCCGGGATTTACCCTGTACTGGAACAGTGCGCAGAAAAAGGGATACTCGGGAACGGCCGTATTCATCAGGCGGGAACCCCTGTCGGTATCGTATGGGATGGGTATTCCGGAACACGACACAGAAGGCCGCATGATTACACTGGAGATGGAATCGTTCTTTCTTGTTAACGTGTATACCCCGAATGCCCAGCATGGACTGGTGCGGCTCGACTACCGACAGAGATGGGACTCGGACTTCCTGGCATACCTGAAGCGTCTCGAAGAGAGAAAACCTGTCATCTTCTGCGGTGACCTGAATGTGGCACACAAGGAAATCGATCTGAAAAATCCCAAGGCCAACGAGAAAAACCCTGGGTTCACCATCGAGGAGCGAACGGGATTCGACAGATACATACACGAGGGGTTTATCGATACCTTCAGGGAATTCAACACAGACCCTGACAAGTATACCTGGTGGACCTATCGCTTCAATGCAAGGGCGAAGAACATCGGGTGGCGCATCGATTATTTCTGCATCTCCACCGCTCTCGGGGGTCGCCTGGAAGATGCCTTCATCCTGAAGGACATCATGGGATCAGACCACTGTCCCGTGGGTATCCTCCTGAAAGATTCCTAAATCGTGAATGCCCAATCTTCTCTAGGTGACCCCTGGTGACGTTTCCCTCTTCAGGGGATCATCTCCTCTCTCGGCGGCCCCTGAAGATGATCACTCCTCTTCCTCGTCATCCTCGGGTTCTTCAGGAATATAGGGGATGACGGCCTGGTAGAGATCATCTGCTCTCTGAGATCCGATGAGAATCATCTGCCCATTCATTAAAAAAAGCTGGAGGCCCCTTTTCCCGCTGACGGTATACGCCCGTGCCATACCAC
>JBNGDS010000047.1:0-25509 GCA_049975365.1 Desulfomonilia bacterium
TGAATCCAGGCGAAGGCGTGATCTGTACACATCCAGAGCAGGAAATCCATTTCGGTTTTCCACTTGTCAGCACCGAAGGTCCTTTTCCACCAGTTCTCGTTCCACTCGATCACACGGGAAACCTTGTGGGGGTTGCGCATCTCTTCATGGGTCATGGCGGTGGAGAAGATCCATCCGTGCTTGCCTTCGGGGGCGCTTCCCGTCTCTGAAGTCAGCTCAGGACTGGAATTGTATCCGGCGTTCACTGACGCCAGGTTCCACAACACCATATCGATGCATCCGCTGTACCCTTCTTCCATGCCGATGACATCCGGCATGTAGATAAAGCTCCGTTCCTCGATACCCTTTTCCGCCCACACGTCCGACTTCATGTTGCCCAATCCCGTGATCATGCCCGCACCCCAGAATTCCTTCTGTATCCGGTCCACGATCTCCTGCGGGAAAAACCTGGGATGGATCAGGTTCAGCATCTGCTTGGATGGAATATTGCAGATGACCTTGTCCGCATAAACCGTCTTGAAGCCGCTGCCCGTCTGATAGGTGACCCCCTTGACTACGCTGTCTTCGATGATGACGTCGACAACCGGGGAATTCCTCAATACCTTGCCCCCATTTTCCTTGATGACCTGCTCCATCAGGAGGGCAAATGATATGGTCCCGGGATTTGGAACAGAGGCACAGGATCCTTCTACCAGGTTCATCCGGATAGGCCCGGCAGTGGCCATATGGACCAGGACATCGGGAGCGGGTGTGACCCTGAGATCGGCCTGGCCAGTCTGGGAAGCGGCCAGAACCTTGATGTAATCGTAGGCTTCCTTGTTCACGTTCCTGGCCTGAATCCATTCTTCGAAGGACATGTGCCTCGTCTGGCCGATATCATCCATAGTCATGGTGCCCATGTCGCGCAGGGCCCGCATGGTGGCCTTGAAACCCTCCGGGCTCATCCACTGATAGGGTTCGCCCTTGCCGACCTGGTAGGCCTTGTTGCCCTTCTTGTAATCCACAAAGGCGAATCCGACATTGCAGGGCATTTCCACCGGCTTGCCCAGGTAGTCCATCAGACAGCGGATCTTTCCCTTGCTGCCCCAGAACAGGCCGTGGCCCGTGTCAATGGTCGTGCCGTCGAAGAGGCCTTCCTTGAAACATGTCTTCAGGTCCGGTGTACATTTCGGAACCCAGGCGCCGACCATGGCGAGATCGCGCTTGAAGCCGGTCGCGTCCCTCTCCAGACCATCGATATATACCTTGTCACCCTTTCCGACCCAGGATGCCAGACGCCCGCCGATAAAGGGGGCCTTCTCGAGTACCAAGACCTTCTGATTGAAATCCTTGGCCAGGATGCTTGCAGAACCCAGACCTGCAACACCGGATCCGATTACCAGCACATCGTACTTTTTCGCCATAGAGTATCCTCCCTCTGTATTCTCCTTATCTGGTATTGATTCACTTTCGTTCTCGCTCCGGGTCACACCACTAGATCGACCCGCCGCCATCGGCCACCAGGATCTGCCCGGTCATGTAGGACGATGCATCAGAGACCAAAAACAACGCGATCCGGGCGATTTCTTCCGGCAGAGCAATCCTCCCGAGCGGGGTATGGCTCATCTCCTGCTTCATGAGCTCCTCATTGCTCCACAGCGCCTGGGAGAACTTGGTCTTGACCACACCGGGAGCAATGGCGTTCACCCGTACATTGTACTTCCCCATCTCCTTGGCCATGGCCCTGGTCAGCATGTTGATGCCGGCCTTGCTGATACAGTAAAGGCCAAGCATCGGATCAGGGCTGACACCGCCTACAGAGGAAATATTGACGATGCTCCCGGATTTCTGCTCCTGCATGATCTTCCCCACAAACTCGCTCAGCATCGTATATCCCTTGAGGTTTGTGATCATGATCTGGTCGTACATCTTCTCTTCCATGTCGATCAGCAGGCCCATCCCTGGATTCGTGGCAGCATTATTCACCAGGATATCGATGCGACCGAACTCTTTCTTCACCGCGTCGACAAGTGCCCGGATACTGTCCACCTCGCGATTGTGGTAGGAGATGGCCAGAGACTTCCTTCCGAGAGCCCTGATTTCCTCTGCGACTGCATCGAGGTCCGCCTGTTTCCGGCTTGCAACAACGACATCAGCACCTGCATCTGCCAGCTGAAGCGCGATGGCTTTCCCAATGCCCCTGCTCCCTCCGGTCACCAGAGCAACCTTTCCTTCCAATGAAAGATATGAGGTATCCATACAATGCCCTCCTTGAAGTTTTTGACGTAACCATTGATTTAATTTATTTTTAATAGTTAACGTTATTAACTTATATTAACTAATATCATTTGTCAACACCTTCTTGTATTTTCGTGCATGTAAATTCTCAGGATGTAAACTATCGAAGAAGGCAGCTATTCTGCGCCATTCATGACTCTATCACTGGAACCAAGGCTTTCTGAACGGGCAGCAGGATCATCCTGAATGCCGGCATGTGTCTTGTCGTGAACATCTTGTGCGGTTTCATCTGCGTCATACATGGGTGCCATGCATGACGCCTTTTGATCATCAGTACCTCTGTGTGAGGAGTACCGCTTACACACGCTCCTTGAATACTTTCCCAAGCAGTCCCTCAGGTTTCACCAGGAGCACCACGATGATGATCACAAAGGCGACAGTATTCTTGAACTCAAGGGCGATGTACCCACCTGTGAGGCTCTCGACCACACCGATGATCAGGCCTCCGATAATCGCACCGGGAAGGCTGTTTAGTCCACCGAGAATGGCACCGGCAAACCCCTTGAGGAAGGGCTCCAGCATGAAGAAAGGATCCAGAAGCAATGAAGGGGCAAGAAACAAACCGGCAAGTACACCCAGAACAGCAGCCAACCCCCAGGATACACCCAACACCATCCTGGTTGGGATCCCCAGGGTCTGGGCCGCAGGAAGATTTTCTGAAGTAGCCCGCATTGCAAGGCCAATCCTGGTCTTCTGAATCAGGAGGTAGAGAACAAAGCTTCCGATCAGACCAATCGCCAGTGTGCCAAGGCTCAATTCATTGACATACAGGGACCCGATCTGCCACACCTTGATGTCTGAAAGAGGAAACTCCAGCACCTTGGAATCTGTCCCCCACAGGATCAGAATCCCTCCCTGTATAATCATGCTCAGTCCGATGGTGAGGGTGATCTGCCCGAGAATGGTTGCATCGCGCCTCTGTGCAGGCACGATCACCACAAAATAAAACACGATCGCCAGTAGCCCTCCAGCAAGAAGACTGGTGACAAAGGCAAAGGAAAAAGGAAGCTTGAAGAGCAGCAGGGTAAACATGCAGAATGTCCCCATCGTAGCCATGTCTCCGTGAGCGAAATTCAGGATTCGCGTGGATCGATAGATAAGCACGATCCCCAGTGCAACCAGGACATAGAGACTTCCCATGGATATACCGGAAATGAGATACTGTAGGAAATTCGTCATACCAGGTCCTTCCTCCCTCAGCGAAAAGGCCAGTTTCTCCAGTAGAGTCTGAACTTGAACCATCGGCCGGCCAGACCCATCGGTTCAAAAATCATGATCATGACAACAGTTACGCCGTAAATCACTGGTATCATTGCCTTGAAATCGCTGAATACCTGGGGAACGAGGACGACAAAGGCAGCCCCGAA
This sequence comes from Desulfomonilia bacterium, assembly GCA_049975365.1. GTDB lineage: Bacteria > Desulfobacterota > Desulfomonilia > UBA1062 > UBA1062 > DSBG01. The sequence goes on from JBNGDS010000047.1 coordinate 3,645, forward strand.
GAGGGCACCCTCACAGGACGCCAGTCCACCAATCAAAACAGCCACGAACATCGTGAGGGTTTCCTGGAAGCTGAACATCTGGGGATCGAGAAATCCCAGAAGCATGCCGTACAGAGCACCATGAATCCCGGTATAGAACGAGCTGATGGCAAATGAGAGCAGCTTGTAGCGCGTCAGGTTCACGCCCATCACCTCGGCGGCGATCTCGTTGTCCCGGATGGCGATGAAGGTTCGACCGATGTATGAAGAGATGAGGTTGTAGGTCAGAAGGGTGAACACCAGGCACAACCCGAAGGTGAAATAGTACATCGTGATGGCTCGATCCATCCCGAACACTGATGGCAGCCTCGGTACAACCATTCCCATCCGTCCTCCCGACAGGAATTCGAAGCTTGTAAGAAGCTGATAGACAGCGATGCCGAACCCCAGCGTCACGATCGCGAGGTATGGTCCCTTCAGCCGCAAAGAGGGGAATCCTACCAGTATGCCGGCCAGCCCTGAAATGACCCCTGCTCCAAGCAAGGATAAGAAAATCGGTGATCCTGCGTGTATGAAATGTGCGAAGCTGAAGGCGCCGATCGCAAGGAAACCCGCCTGCCCCAACGATATCTGTCCGGTATAGCCAATGAGAATATTCTGCCCCTGGATACCGATGACGTAGATAAAGATGAGTGTGAAGACAAAGATGATATGGTCACTTGAAACCCATGGCATGAAAATGAACCCTGCCACCAGTGCCGTTACCCACACCTTGGTCCACGGCTTCTCGATCAGTTTTAAGTCGTCTTTGTAGCTTTCAACAAGATTCATGCTCACTCTCTCTGCTGGTGTATTCTCTTCGTGTCAGTTTTTTACCCACGTCTCCTCAACGCCCACCCTTTATGCGTACATGGAATCGATGAGGTCCTTGTATATCCTGGCAATATTTGAGCGTTTGATCTTCAAGGTCGGGGTGACATCCCCGTCTTCCGAATAGAAACGCCGGGGGATGAGGCGGAACTTCTTCACGGATTCAACCCTTGCAAGGGATGCATTGACTGCGTTCACCTCGTTCTGAACGAGTTTGATGATCTCTTCGTTCTGCGTCAGATCGGTGAACGTTGTGAAGGGAATCCGGTTGTCCTGAGCATATTTCATCACGTTTTCCTCGTCTATGAGGATCAGTGAGACAATGTAATTCCGACCATCCCCAATGATCACGGCATCCTGTATGTAAGGACTGAACTTCAATTTGTTCTCGATGAACTCTGGCGTGACATTCTTGCCGCCCGAGGTCACGATAATATCCTTGATCCGGCCAACGATTCTCAGGTGGCCGTCATCAATCTTTCCCAGATCTCCTGTGTGGAGCCAGCCGTCCCGAAGAATCTCTTGGGTGAGTTCGGGGTTCTTGAAATACCCTTTGAATATCCCGGGACCCCGAGCCAGGATTTCACCGGAGGGAGCGATCTGCATCTCGAGACCGGGAAGTGCCTCTCCGACATACCCGTAGCGAGGTTCCTTGTCGAGCCTCTGCAGGGCAATGATCCCCGTCGACTCGGTCTGACCGTATCCATCCCGCAGGGGAATCCCAAAGAGATTGAAAAACTCGAACAGTTCCTTGGAGGCCGGTGCAGCTGAACACAAAGCCCAGCGGATTCGTTCAAAGCCAAGCTGCCGCTTCAGGTGGTAAAGCACGCCCCAGTAGGCAATGAAATACAATGCCTGCAGCAGGAATGGCACCTGCTGGTCTGACTTCGCCCTCACATAGCTCTTTCCAATGCGAAAGCTCACATGGAAACAAAACCGTTTTACAAAGGTGGAATCATCTATCTTATTCTTGATAGTGGACGCAAACTTTTCCCAGATCCGGGGGACGCTGCCGAAGATTGTGGGGGAAACCTCGCGCAGATTAAACGCCAGCGTATCCATGCTCTCGACAAAATTAACACCGGCCCCGGTGAACATGGGAGTGAAGACCGATACCAGATTCTCGTAGACATGAGCCAGTGGAAGATAGGAGACCACCTCGTCCTTCTCGCTGACGGGAATGATCTGGAGAAAAGAAAGCACCACACTCGATATGTTCGCGTGGCTCAACAACGCACCCTTCGGCCTGCCGGTGGTTCCCGATGTGTATATGATCATCGCAGTGTCTTCCACGCTCAAGGAGTCAAACCGATAGTTCAGTTCATCAGCGTGTTCCCCCTGCGTGGCACTGGCCTGTGCGAGGAAATCATCGAAAATCATGACGCTGGGGTGAGAAAATCCCCACAGTCCTTTAGTATCCCAGACGATGATCTTGTCGAGATCAAGATCCGGCATGATCTCCAGAATCTTATCGAGCTGCTCCTCATTTTCCACAAAGAGGAGCCTGGCTTCGGAATGTTGCAGCACGTACCTGATCTCATCGGAAGATGAGGTGGGATAGATGCCGCACGTGCATCCTCCTGCAGTCATTGTTGCCAGGTGACATATCAGCCACTCCGGCCTGTTGTCTCCAAGGATACACACTGCCTGACCCTTCTTGAGACCGAGAGAGATCAGCCCGGTTGCAACAGTCCAGACCTGTTCACCGTACTCTTTCCAGGTCACCTTGTTCCAGATGCCGTGCTTCTTGTGCCGGAGGGCTACCCTGTTACCGAACTGGGAAACTCTCTGAAAAAAGGCACTGGGAAGAACTACAGGTTCGATCTGCATCACCATCTCCTCCGTTTCGTGTAGAAATGGCTCTTCTCTGATGCGCCCTGCTTCTCCAGCCCGAGATACAGTTCCTGAACATCTTCATTCTCGCGCAGATCCTTGGAGGTGCCTTCCAGCACAATGCGCCCGGATTCCATGATGTATCCATAGTCTGCGATATTGAGAGCCAGTTTGGCATTCTGTTCCACCAAGAGGATGGTCATATCCCTGGTTCTGACTTCCTTCAAGGTGTCATGAACCTGTCGGGCTGCCTTTGGAGAGAGTCCGAGCGAAGGTTCATCCAGCATGAGAAGCTTCGGCCTGCGGAGCAATGCCCGAGCAATGGCAAGCATCTGCTGTTCGCCGCCTGAGAGCGTCTCAGCCTGTTGGGTCCGGCGTTCCTTCAGGATCGGAAAGAGGTGGAAGACATACACCAGGTCTTCGGCTACATCCTTGGCCTGGCGCCCCCAGCATCCGATGTCCAGGTTCTCCCCAACGGTGAGTTCTCTGAAGAGACCCCTGTCTTCCGGGACATAGACAATCCCGAGGGATGCCACCCGTTCAGGTGTCAAACCGCTGATCCGCCGGCCCTGGAATTCAATGATTCCTTTTTTGGGCTGATCCTTGAGAAGGCCGGCAATGGTTTTCAACAGGGTGGTCTTCCCCGCTCCATTGGGACCGAGAATGGCAAAGATCTCGTTTTCACGTATCTCCAGAGACAGACCCTGGAGGGCATATATGCGATCAAAGTACAATGTCTCGATGCTCTGAATCTTCAACAGGCTCATCAGTCTTCACCCACGTATGCACGGATAACTTCTGCGTTGCGCTGTACCTCTTCAGGCAAGCCCTCTGCGATTTTCTTGCCGAAATTAAATGCAACCATCCGGTCTGCCAGGCGAGAAACGGTTTTCAGATCGTGTTCGATCAACAGCACTGCGAGTTTGTAACGCCCCCTGATCTCGGTCACCAAGTAGGCAACCTTGCCTTTTTCCTCCATGGTGAGCCCGGCAACAGGTTCATCGAGCAGCAACAACCTGGGTTCCATCACGAGGGCACGACCAAGCTCAACGCGTTTCTGGACTCCATAGGGACAGTCATTTACCAGTGCTTTGCGATATGCCTGGAGATCGAGAAACTCGATGATCTCTTCGACTTTTTCGCGGTGAACCAGTTCTTCTCTCCGCAATCTGAGGAACGCACTCCCCGGATTTTTTCTGAAATGAATGTGTCTGCCCAGCATGAGATTGTCGAGCACAGACATGTGGTTGAAGAGTCGGATATTCTGGAAGGTTCTTGAAATACCCCGTTGTGCTATGGAATCGGGAGAGAGCCCGATCAGGCTCTCTCCTTCAAATTCGACCTGTCCCTGATCGGGTGCATACACTCCGGAAATGCAGTTGAACAGGGTAGTCTTTCCCGATCCGTTTGGTCCGATGATTGCGAGAATCTCATTCGAGTTCACCTCGAGATTGACACCGCCAAGGGCGGTAATCCCCCCGAAGCGAATGCCGAGATTCTGAACAGATAACAGTGTGGCCATAGCACCCTAGTACAACGGATCAAATATCATGAAATCGGTGATCGGAACGTGTTTCCCGTTCTCCGCATGACAGATACGGATGGCATTGAGCCCGTAGCGGTTCTTGCCAAATGTAATGGGGGCACCCATGCCTTCTGGCCGGAAATCCTTAATACTGGCCATGGCCTCAATGAAAGACTCGCGTGTGAGATCTCGACCGGCCCGCTGCAACGCTTCTGCAATGAGCATCATCGTGGTCGATCCAGTTATACCCAGAAACGGGGTCCCTGCAAGCTTGGGTTCATATTTCAACAGAATCTCGAGAATCTCATCCGCTCTCTTTTCTACCCCAGGCATGCTGACATTGCCCGATGCGGCGGGATACGCACCTTCCCACAGCTCACCGGTGATCTTGTACATCAGAGGATCACCCAGAGGATTAGCAGTGAATATCTTGGGCTGATAGCCGATCTTCGCCATCTCGCGCACAATCAGGGAAGCCTGTGTTGGAGCCCCGTAGATGACGACTGCATCTGCACCGGTATCCTTGAGCTTGAGAGCGTGGGCAGACAGCGCCCTGTCAGTCAGTTCATAGGGGACAAACCCGACAAGGGATGCCTTGCCGCCGAGAGTTCCCAGTGCCCGCTCGATTCCGAGCTTCGCAGATTTTCCCCAATCATCGTTCTGACCGAAAAGCGCGATTTTCTGGATTCCCATCTCGGTCACTGCATACTTCGTAATGGCGTCAGCCTCGTCGATGTAATCAGGGTATGCAATAAAGATGTGGTTGATCTTCTCTCGGGGCACCTCCATCCAGATCCGCGGGTTTGCATGGATGTGGACGACAGGGACACCGCTCTCCAGCAGGAAATCCTTGCTGGCATTCGCTGTAGCCGACCCGATGATACAGCCGTAGGCAAGCACGCTGTCCTTCATCTCCGTGAGGTTTGCCAGGGCACGGCTCGGATTGTAGCCGTCATCCTTGACAAGGACCTTGATCTTCCTGCCATGAATGCCACCCTGTTCATTAATGTGCTGAGCCCAGGCCGAATTGCCCAGGTACATTGCTGCCCACAGGGCTGCAGGACCGGACATCGGGCAGGTCATCCCAATGACCACCTCGTCGTCAGTCACCCCGGGGACAGCACTCTCGGCCGCAAAAACACCTGTCGGGATGGCGATAGAGAGCAGAACCCAAAGGACCAGTAACACACCTTGTCTCATAAAATCCCTCCTTACACTGCTTTTTTCACCATGGTGACCATGGTGCCGTGCACCAAAAAAACTCCTTCACCGTCAATCCGCTGCACACCTTCACATCTTTTCTTCGTACATCCCATCAATGATGTCAGCATACTTCTGCGTAATGATTCTTCTCTTGACCTTGAGTGTCGGGGTCAACTCTCCGGTATCCTGGGTCCATGGCTGCGACATCAGGGTGTACTTCTTGATCTGCTCGACGCGTGCGAAGTTTGTCATCTGCTTCTCAATTTCGCTTTCGAAGAGATTCTTGACCCTGTCGTCACGCAGAAGTTCTTCCCTGGAGGAAACGTCAATCCCGTTATCCTTTGCCCAGGGCTCCAGGATTTCGAAAGACGGGACAATCAACGCTGTGAGATACTTCCGATTGTCTCCAACGACCGCAACCTGCTCGATGAAATCGGATGCCTTCAGGCTGTTCTCCAGATTCTGAGGCGAGACATTCTTTCCTCCGGAGGTGATAATGAGATCCTTGATTCTGCCGGTGATTTTCAGGTTGCCTTCTTCGTCGATCTCGCCGATATCACCGGTTTTCAAAAAACCGTCTTCAGTAAACACCTCCCTGGTGGCGTCTTCGTTCTTGTAGTAGCCGACCATGACCTGGGGTCCCTTGATCAGGAGTTCACCGTCGTCTCCGATCTTTGCGATGGTATCTCGCAACGGCCGGCCCACCGTACCGAGACGGATGTGTCCGGGGACATTGAAGTGCGTCACCGGCGAGGTCTCGCTCAGTCCAAAACCTTCCAGGACATTAATGCCCATGCCCAGGAAGAACTCGGCATCATGAACAGCAAGAGGGGCCCCACCACATCCGATGAGAAACAGCCGGTCAAAACCCAAGGCCGCCTTGAGTTTGGAGAAGATGAGACGGTCAGCCAGTGTATACCGTAGTGCAAAGAGGCCGCTCCGCGGAATACCGTTACAGATGTAGGGAACATTCTTCTTTCCCGTATTCACAGCCCAGTTGAAGAGCATCTTTTTCACCGGGGATGCCGTGGCGACCTTCTGCAGGATCCCTGCATGGATTTTCTCCAGCAACCGGGGCACCGTGGCGATCATGGTGGGCCTGACCGCAGTGAAATCCTCCAGCACGGTTTCGAGACTCCTGACAAAAGCAACGGTATTCCCGCAGTACATGTCCACGTAGTAGGTGACTGTGCGTTCGAATGCATGGGAGAGCGGAAGAAATGAGGTGACGATCTGGTGCTCATCCCTGATGCCCGGCACACCGTTCCAGAACTGTGTGACATTGGTGAGAATGTTCTGGTGAGAAAGCATCACGCCCTTGGGGTTACCGGTCGTTCCTGAGGTGTAGATCAAGGTGGCCAGGTCCTCGGGCTGAATCGCAGTCAACCGCTTCTCGAACTCCTCAGGTGCGACAGCAATGCCCTCGTCCCTGAGGATCGATTGAAAGGTGACCACGCCGGACGGAACCTGGTCTATCTCGTCGAACAGGATCACACCCTCCAGCCCGGGGAGCGTATCCCTTACCTTGAGCACCTTGTTCATGTGCTCCCCGGTTCCAACAAAACAGAGCCGGGCATCCGAGTCCTCGATGATATAGCGGACCTCTTCCGGTGTGTTCGTGGCATAGATCGGGACATTGACAGCCCCGATGGAAAGGATCGCAAGGTCTGCTACCCACCACTCGTACCGGTTCGGTGAAAACAAGGCGACCTTATCGCCATGCCCAATGCCACGAGAAATCAGGTAGCGGGACATCTTCCTGACCATGTCGTTCATCTTGTTCCAGGAGATATCCTCATACACATTGTCCTGGTTACGGTACATGACACAGGCCTTGTCTCCCAGTTCCTGTACCCTGTTCTGAAATACTGTGGCTATAGACGTTTCTTGGTATGTGCCCATATCATCCTCCTTATGCAAGGCATCCCTTTGACTGCCACCAAGATTCTCTCTCCCGCGTTCATATGCAATGGATGAAGTTCTTCACTTTCTCTGCTTCTCATATGATGAGGTTCCCATTTCTGCGGATTGTGATCAGTCTCCAATGCATCCCTGACAGCCAGAGATTTCAACGTATTGATAAAAAAACAGTGCATTCCAGGTTCGACAAACACCCTGGCACCACGAGTAACCCTGTAGTTAATAGTGAATGTCTGTACCCCTCTTCCCCCCAAAGAATAGTAGCTCTCTTACTCTATTAAATTTATTAACTTTAGATAACATTGTTATCATATAGTAACAATGGTACATTGTCAATGTAATTTTCAGTGGACTGTGTGGAAAATACACTCCTCTTTTTCAGAACTGACATTGTTCCTCCCGCCTGACATCAGCGTACGATCTTTTCATGACCCTGTTGGTCAAAGTAATTCCACAGCGGTGGAAAAACAAGACAAACAAAGAAAATGTTTTGGGGGAAGGAATTTTCCTTCCCCGTTGATTAGGAAGCAAAACTCTCCTCGGCGATTTCGAGCACTGAAATGTCCTCGCTCTTGATGGATTTCACCGCAGCATCAACTTCAGGGAGCACATTGTGCACGAAGAATTTCAGAGAGGCCAGTTTCCCGGCGTAGAAAGCAGCGTCCTTGCTATCTCGCTGGAGCTGAGCTACTGCCTGAATATCATTGCGGTCAATTCCTTTGGCAGAACACATGGCAGAAAGCTTTTCATTTGCCACACCAGCCTGCCAGAGCAGAAGCCAAGCAGAAACGACCTTTCCCATCATCATCAAAAACGGGTATGCATGGGAGATGGGGATCAGGAATTTCCCCTCCTTGCCGCACATCGCAAAGAACAATCCCACATCACCCAACGCGTTCACAGCGGCCTGTACCTCTTGGGCCAGGGAGGCCAATTCAGGTTTGTCCGCATACTGAGAGACCGTGGCGTTCATCTCACCTAGAAGCGCCATGAAGTACGTACCTTTCTTCATGGGCAGCTTACGCCCGATCAGGTCCAGCGCCTGGACACCATTCGTCCCTTCATAAATCGAGGCGATCTTTTCATCCCGCAGGAACTGTTCTACCGGGTACTCGGAACAGAAGCCGTAGCCTCCATACACCTGGATGGCAAGCTCGGTCACCTTGAACCCGACATCAGAACAGTACGCCTTACAGATCGGTGTGAGCAGTTCGACTAACCCTCTCCACTTCACCTTCTCAGCTTCATCCTGTGCAACGGATTCCATGTCAACCGCGAAGGCTGCGTAATACATGAGTGCCCTCATGGAATCTACCGCAGACTTCATCCAGAGGAGCATGCGCCGCACATCGGGATGCTGAATAATCGGGACTCTTGGAGCTTCTGGATTTTTCATCTCCATCAGGGAAGAGCCCTGAAGCCGCTCTTTGGCGTAATTGAGAGCGTGAAGGTAGGCGACGGATGCACTACAGAGCCCCTGCATCCCCACACTGATGCGAGCCTCGTTCATCATCTGGAACATGACTTTCATGCCCTGGCGTTCTTCACCAAGGAGTTCTGCATAGCAATCGTCGTTATCGCCAAAATTGATCATGCATGTTGCGCTGCCGTGAATCCCCATTTTCTCTTCAATAGTGGCAATCTCCACATCATTCCGCCTACCCAGGCTGCCGTCGTCATTCACCAGGTACTTGGGTACGAGAAAAATCGATATTCCTCCGGTTCCCGGGGGGTCACCTTCAATTCGAGCCAAAACCGGGTGGATAACATTGCTCACCAGATCGCTGTCTCCAACGGTAATGAACATCTTCGTCCCCTTGATCCGGTATGTTCCGTCGGGCTGACGAAAGGCCTTGGAACTCAGGTTTCCGACATCCGTTCCGGCATTTGCCTCGGTCAAGCACATGGTCCCACCGAATTCCCCGGAAATCATCTTGGGCAGGTACCTCTTTTTCTGCTCCTCGGTGCCATAGGTGAGAACGAGATGCGCAGCTCCCTCTCCAAGCCCCGGATAGGACACAAAAGAAAAGTTATGAGAAAACCAGTCATGTGCAGCGAATTTAATGGACTGAGGGAGACCTTGGCCGCCATCCTCCACAGGAAATGCCATGGCATTCCAGCCGCTTTCACAGAAGAGCTTATAGGGTTTGTGGAAGCATTCAGGCACATAGACCTGGCCATTCTCCAAGCGGCACCCTGTCTTGTCCGACTCTGCCAGGGTCGGAAAGATTTCATCTTCAGAAAACTTCTGTGCCTCTGTCATGATCATGTCAAACATATCCTTGGAATACTCGGCGTACTTCGGGTACTCACACAGCTTTTCCACGTTGAGCATTTCATACAGGACAAATCGCTGATCACGTTCATCCAGAATTAAACTTGCCATTCTCTCTCCTCCTCGACGATTTTTTGGATCCCCTGAGGCTCTTACCATCAGCCCCTGAAGAAAATACTGGATCTCTCGCTGACAGAACGTATATCCCTTCCGTGAGCATGTTCTCTACAGATAAATCACAAAACCAAAATTAACGTTGTTAATTTATTTTATTTTTGTTAATATAAATATACAAAAGATGTTCGTCAAGCATTTTTTGAAGTGTACGAGGGATTGGTGAGCACCACGCATTGTTCCATACCTAACAATAACTATAACCCCAGGAAGGAGGCAGTTTCATGAAAGAATGTGTGATCGTTGATGGAATACGGACAGCAAATGTGCGGGCGCACCCGGCCAAAGGCTGGTTCAGGAACCATAGACCCGAAGTCCTGCTGAAGGCTGTGTACCTCGCCCTGTTCGAGCGCAATCCCCAGGTTCTTCCCGAGGACGTGGACGCCGTCTTCTGCGGCACAGCGAATCAGGCCGGCATGCAGAATGACATTGCACGTTTTGGATGGCTTGCCTCTGGGCTGCCTGATACGGTTCCCACAAACGGGATCGGTCAGCAGTGCCCCTCGGGGATGGCTGCAGCAGAACATGCAGCCCGTGCAATTATGTGCGGAGAAGGTGAGATCTACGTGGTGTCGGGTGTAGAGGATATGGACAAGGCCAACCCCATGCACCACATTGACTTTTCACCTATTGTATCTGCACGCTACCCCATTCAGGATCTGCTCATGGGATCTACAGCAGAAAAGGTTGCAAAAGAGTACAATGTTGCCCGCATCGATCAGGAAGCAATGGCCTACTGGAGCCACAAACGGGCACATGAAGCCACCGAGAGCGGTAAATTTCGCAAAGAGATCGTACCGGTCGAAGGAGAGCGGGAGGATGGCACCACATTCATGGTGGACAGAGACCAGTGGATACGCCCTTCCATATCCATGGAGGACATGGCGACCATGAAACCTGCGTACCGTGAAGACGGGGTTGTAACAGCGGCCACATCATCCCCCTTGACTGCAGGAGCCTGTGCATTGCTCCTCATGAGCCGTGATAAGGCAGATGAACTCGGGCTGAGCTACCACCTTGCGTATGCAGGAGGTGTTATGGCTGGGTGTGATCCCACGGTCATGGGCATCGGGCCTCTGTATGCAGCGCGGAAACTCCTTCAGTGGAAAGGGCTTACCGTTGACGACATCGACGTCTGGGAACTTAACGAGGCCTTTGGGAGCCAGTCTGTCGCTGTCTTGAGGGAATTGGGTCTCGGGGACAAACCACCGTTTAAAAACGTCAACGTGTGGGGAGGAGCCCTTGCCCTTGGCCATCCCCTCGGTCAGTCAGGCGCTCGATTGCTCGTGACCCTCAACAGCATCATGCAGACCGACTACCAGGATGCGACCTATGGTGTGGCGATGCTCTGCGGCGGGTTCGGGAATGCCAATGCATCCCTGTGGAGAAATGCACATAAATAGCACACTGTTATGGTGCGGGAATACGTTCCCGCACCACAAAGAAACTCTCCCTGGAAGAGCATGGGAGAGAGCCATGGACCCAGGCCGCCAGGTATTTGGACACGGAGAAATCCAGGTTGTAATCTCGTTTCGTGATCAGTAGAAAGATCACAGGCGTGTTCTGTTCGGGATATATTAGAAAGGACTCTCAGATATGCAGGGGAAAACACATATCCATTCCCGAGAAATCTCGATAAAAACTTTTGATATTGATCAGGACACCATGCTTATCGAGGGGGAGTTGAAAGACATTCAACCTTCTCCCTGGTATTTCTACACCACCGGTGAATTCAGGCAACCTGGGTATTCGCACCACATTTCTGCACAGATGACCGTTCGGTTGCCAGACCTGGTGATCAGCGATGCCCGGGCACAGATGAGCGTCGTTGCCCACGAGGAGTGCAGACAGGTAGAGCACCAGATAGACGCCATCGTCGGGTTGAGCATTCTTCAAAAGGCCTTCAAGAAGAAGCTTCTCGAGCTCATGGGTGGAACAAAAGGGTGCATACATCTCACCGGACTCGTCCTGGACATGGCTTCAGCAGGAATCCAGGGGCAGTGGGGGTACTACAACAGGGTTGAAAACGGGGCCCTGCTGAGAGCCCCTGAATATGACACATCGATTCTTCTGAACAGCTGCTGGCTGTGGCGTGAAGGTTCACCCTTTGCCCGGAGGATCCCCCAGATTGAAGATGAAATATCCAGGCACAAGCAATTCCTCCAGTCTGGTCCCCTCCCACCGGATCCTGACAAGGAATGACAGTTGGGAGAGGTGATTTGTGCCCTTCACACTCTCTTCAGGCATTCCTCCATGGTGGCCTGTTCGATCACGATGTGTTCGCCATTTCATGACCGTGGAACGCCTCTCCGCACTGCACTCATGCCAATTCGCACTCGCACTGTCCCCTGTGGAAATGAGATCAGCACTGATCCTGGTGAAAAAACCCTCTTGACATAGTTAATCTTGTTAATTAATAAGTACGATAGTTTTTATTGTTAACTATATTTATTTTACACACGGTCTCTTTTCAATCCCATTGCTTGGTAGTATGTACAGTGACAAGGGAGCAGGAAGTATCTGGCGATGAAACGAATGACCTTTCTGATTCAGTGTGAGCCACGAAGACGAGGCACGGCGAGTGTTCCTGGTATTGAGGAAACAACTGGATCATTCTGTTTTTCAACACCAGACAAACATTTCAGGATTCCATGCTCGACGTAACGAATCTCGAAATCACCTACAATGATATCATCCTTGCCTTGAAAGGAATATCGTTGCGTGTCCCCAAGGGGAAGATCGTCACTCTCCTGGGAGCGAACGGTGCGGGCAAATCAACGACAATCAGAACCATCTCTGGGATCAGAAAAACACTGGATCTGACCATAGAAGACGGGCAGATAGAGTTTGACGGCCAGGTCATCAACGACTTGGAGCCCCACGACATCGTGTCACTTGGCCTGATGCAGGTTCCTGAAGGCAGGAGGATCTTCGCTGAACTGACAGTCGAAGAGAACCTGATCATCGGATCCTACAGCCTCTCCAATCGTCGCAAGTTTGCGCAGAACCTGGAACGTGCCTTCACCTACTTTCCCATCCTGAAGAGCCGTCGAAATCAAATGGCAGGATACTTGAGCGGCGGCGAACAGCAGATGCTCGCCATAGCCCGGGCACTCATGGCTGACCCGAAACTGGTCATGCTGGATGAACCCTCACTGGGACTTGCACCACTGGTGGTTCATGAGATCTTTGACATCATTTCGAGAATCAATCGAGATGAAGGTGTAGGAATTCTCCTGGTCGAGCAGAATGCTACGGCAGCCCTTTCCATTGCCCACTATGGATATATTATTGAAACCGGGAGGATAATGCTCGAGGGGACCAGCGATTCCCTCAAGGAGAATCGGGACATCCGCGAATTCTACCTCGGGTTGACGGAGGTCGGAGCAAAGAAAAGTTTCCGGGATGTAAAGCACTACAAGCGGAGAAAGCGGTGGCTATCGTGAGTCATGAAGCATCATTCCAGTTGGCGATAGACGGTATCTCCGTGAGTTTCGGCGGAATCAAGGCAATCCAGGATGTTTCTCTGAAGGTGCGCTCTGGCCAGATCTACTCGATCATCGGGCCGAACGGAGCAGGAAAGACGACACTGTTCAACTGCATCAGCGGCATCTACCATGCCGATCAGGGGAGCATCCTGTTTGAAGGAACGGACCTTATCGGCATGAAGCCGCACAAGATTACACAGCTCGGTATTGGCAGGGCATTCCAGAACATTGAGCTGTTCAGAGGCATGACCGTGCTCGACAATCTCATGTCAGCGCGCTCTTTCCACTTGAAGTACGGGCTGCTGCGTGCAGCTTTCTACCTGGGCTCCTGCATGGCACAGGAAGCACAGAGCAGAGATATTGTGGAGGATATCATCGAATTTCTCGATCTCCAGCACGTGAGGAAAATTCCTGTCATGAGTCTTTCCTATGGCTTGCAGAAACGTGTCGAACTGGCTCGTGCCCTGGCCATGGAGCCCAAGATCCTCCTGGTAGATGAACCGGTCAGCGGGATGAATCTCGAGGAGCGGGAGGATATGGCCCGCTATCTCCTCGACATCAATGAAGAGAAAGGGATCACTGTCCTGCTCATCGAGCACGACATGGGTCTGGTAATGGATCTTTCCGAAACGGTGACAGTCTTGAATTTCGGGACGAAGATCGCTGAGGGAACTCCCAGAGAAATTACCGAGAATCCCGAAGTGATCAGCGCTTACCTCGGTGAAGTCGACACATGATCTGGCGATGGGTGGTATATGACACGGACTGAAAACACACAGCAGCAGATGAAAACGGCCGACACAACACTGCCCAAACTGCTCCTGGAAAAGGCTCATCTGTTTGGCGACCGGGTCGCCATGCGCGAGAAATACAAGGGAATCTGGCAGGAACTCTCCTGGAACACGTATCTCGCGAAAGTCACATACTTCGCTCTCGGCCTGTATGACCTAGGGATACAACCCGGTGAGACGGGTTCTATTCTTGGGGAAAATTGTCCGGAGTGGATCTTTGCCGACCTGGCTCTTCAGTCTCTGCGCTGTATATCCGTTGGGATTTACCCGACAAATTCTCCAGAACAGGCTTGGTATATCCTGGAGCACTCCCAGTCACGCCTTGTTGTCGTCAAAGACCAGGAGCAGGTGGACAAGGTTCTGGAGGTGAAAGACCGGCTGCCGCTGCTCAGATACATCATCGCGATCGATGACAAGGGACTCAGACATTACCAGGAAAAGGAACTCCTCAGGTATGAAGAGATCGAAGCCAGGGGACGGATCATCTCCGAACAGAACCCCGGTCTTTTCAGTTCCATGATAGAGGAAACCAGGCCCGAGGACGTGGCATTCATCGTCTACACTTCGGGAACTACCGGGCATCCCAAGGGGGCCATGATCTCACACCGCAACCACATCCACGGGATCCTGCTGGGGATGCAGCCCGTTCTCCGGTTCAACGAAAGAGACAATCTCCTGTCCTACCTCCCCTTGTGCCATATCCTTGAACGGGCACTGTCCATGTCGATGCCCCTGGTCTTCGGGTATACCATCAACTTCGCGGAATCCATCGACACGGTAACCCAGAACATACAGGAAATCTCACCCACGCTCTTTGCCGCCGTCCCCAGGATCTTGGAAAAGATGCACTCGAACATTTTCATCAAGATCCAGGATACAACGAGGCTCAAGCGCTTCATGTTTCACTTCTGGTTGCCGGCAGGACGCAGGGCAGCCCACTACCGTCACGAACACAAGGCCATGCCTTTTTCCGTACGTCTTGCCTACCTGCTGGGGTACCTGTTCTGCTTCAGATCTCTCAGGGACAAACTGGGCATGGTACGCACCCGCTGCCTCATGAGCGGAGGCGCGCCAATCGCCCCGGAAGTGCTGGATTTCTACCGTTGCCTGGGCATCTACACGGTCGAGATGTATGCAATGACCGAGTGCGGTGCGATTTCAGGACCCCATGAAACGGTAAAACCCGGCTCAGTCGGAGAACCCTGTGCCTCACTGGAATGCATGCTGGCTGAGGACGGGGAAATCCTTGTCCGAGGTGATGCCGTGTTTGCAGGGTACTGGCGGGATCTTGATGCAACGAGCGAAATCATGAGGGACGGGTGGCTTCACACCGGTGACATCGGTCGTATCGATGAGGATGGACACCTCTACATCGTTGATCGAAAAAAAGATATCATCATCACCTCAGGGGGGAAAAACATCTCACCTTCCGAAATCGAGAATCTGATCAAGTGCAGTCCTTTTGTAAAAGAGGCTGTCGTGATCGGTGACAAGAAGAAGTTTCTCAGTGCACTGGTGCAGATCGATTATGAAAACGTCGGTAACTGGGCACAGAAGAACAAGATTCCCTATACCAACTACAAGAGCCTGGCTGAGAACAAAGAAGTCTACACGCTTATCCAGGAAGAAATCAACCGGGCCAATGATCAACTCGCGCGGGTAGAGGAGATCAAGAAATTCTCCATCATATCAAAAGAACTGGACCAGGATGAAGGGGAGCTCACAGCGACGCAAAAGGTCAAGCGGAAGGTCATCGAGCAGCGATTCAAAGACGAGATCGAAGCCATGTATCGCGTGAGATGAGAGCGTGCAGGTTTCATAGGATCATTACACGGGGACGCTATGGAAAAAATGGTTGAAATCCTCCTTACAGGTCTTTCCACAGGCTCGATCTATTCCCTGCTTGCATTGGGGTTCGTGCTCATATTCAAGTCCACCGGGGTCCTGAATTTTGCCCAGGGAGAGTTTGCCATGGTGGGCGCTTTCATCTGCTACACATTTGCCAGTCTGATGAAGCTCCCGTACCTGGTGGCATTCCCGATCACTATCGTTATGGGAGCGGTCCTAGGGGTGGTGATATATGCCCTGTTCCTGCGCCGGATGGTCGGAGAATCGATCTTTTCAACCATCATGCTGACCGTGGGTCTGGCGAGCATCCTGACGAGCACGGCAGGATTGATCTGGGGCCACGACGTCTATCTCATCGTATCTCCGTTCACCAACAAGGTCATCTCCCTCAGGGGGATCATCCTATCGCAGGGAGCGCTGTATACCATCGTGGTATCGTTGATCCTCTTTGTCGTATTCTTGAGATTCTTCAATCATTCCCTCATCGGCATCTCCATGAAAGGTACTGCTGAAGACACCGACACAGCGGGGCTCATGGGGATCAACGTGAAAATGATTCACATGATCGCATGGGCTATCGGTGGTATCGTGGCGGCCCTTGCCGGGATGTTCCTCGCCGAGCAGAGCTTCGTGCGCCTCGAGATGAGCCATGTCGGCATCAAGGCCATGGCTGCGGCAATTCTCGGAGGCATGGACAGTATCGCCGGAGCCGTCGTTGGCGGCCTTCTCATCGGGATCGTGGAATCATTTGCCTCAAACTACTTGAGTGGTCTCGAGTTTGCCAATTTCCATACCGGGGACATCAAGGAAGTGGCCGCCTTCGCTGTCATGATCCTGGTCTTGATGATCAGGCCACAGGGCATTTTCGGCAAGGAAAAGGTCGAGAGGGTGTAGGCACAGACCATGGGCAGGAACTTCAAAACAAGCTACCAGGAAGACAGCGCCCTGTTCCAGAATCTCTGGGTCAAGTCATGGCTCGTCGTCGCCGTCGTCGGTATGCTGGTCATCCCTTTCTTCCTCAAACCCTATGAGCTGAGTATTTTGAATGCAATAGGTATCGCGGCCATCGGTGCCCTTGGGCTGAACCTCCTAACAGGCTACACCGGTCAAATCTCCCTGTGCCATGGGGCACTGGTGGGAATCGGGGCCTATTTCACCGCTCTGTTGACCACGAATCTCGGCCTGCACTTTCTCGTCTCTCTTCCACTCTCCGGCCTTATGGCCGCTCTCCTGGGGCTGATCGTCGGGATACCGTCCCTGAGACTGAAAGGGCTCTACCTTGCCCTGGGCACACTGGCATTCGGCTTCATCTTCGAATATGTGATCCTTCATTGGGACCTTACACAGGGCGAGATGGGTCTCGCTGTGCCAAGAATACGATTCGCGAGCCTCGTCATCGAGACAGAGCGCCAGTTCTATTTCCTGATCTGGATTATCGCTGTCCTGGCAACCCTATGTGCAAAAAATATCGCGCGCTCGAAGATCGGCCGCTGTTTTGTTGCAATCAGAGACAGGGATATCGCAGCGGAGGCCATGGGAATCTCCCTTGCAAAATACAAAATCATGGCCTTCGGCATCAGTGCCTTTTACGGTGGCCTTGCCGGCTGTCTCTTTGCCTATTACCAGCAATGGATCGTCCCGGGAAACTTCGATCTCATGCTCTCGATTTCCTACATTGCCATGATTATCATGGGGGGGTTGGGAACAATTCTCGGATCAATACTGGGTGCTATCCTCATCACGGTGATCCCCCACGGCATCGTGTACCTCACCGATGCCTTCAAAGATGTCTGGCCCGGACTGAGCGGGCTTATTGTAAGTTTCAAGCTGGGTGTGTTTGGGTTCGTCATCGTTCTGACACTGCTCTTCGAGCCTCGCGGTCTGTTCGGGATCTACCAGCGCATCAAGGTCTACTGGAAGACCTGGCCGTTCAAATACTGAATATGCGTGTCTATGTTGATACATTAGAGACCGACCCAGTAGATTCTATGTACGTGATTGTTATTATAGATACGTAGAATCAATTGAATACGGTTTTGTGAATGTCCTCACCTGAAGAGGCAAAAAAAGGAGGTATATGTATGAAAACATGGAGATTGATACGTGGCCTTGCTTTACTCTCTGTACTCTTGCTTGTGGCAAGCGGGGCATGGGCTGAACAGGTTCGTGGTGTTACAGATACTGAGGTAAAAATCGCCTGCCTGGTGGATCTGTCCGGCCCGGGGAAATATGGTGGCCCCCCCATAGCCGATGCCTTCCGCGTGTATGTCGCCTGGGTCAATGATACCGGCGGTGTGCATGGTCGCAAGATCAACCTGATTGTCGAAGACAATGGCATCCTACCAAATACCACGATGGTCGCAGCTAGGAAAGTCCTGCTCAAGGACGAGGTGTTTGCCCTCGCCTTCAATCTCGGCAGCGCTGGTTCGAGCGCCATCCTTCCCCTGTGCGAACAGCACCAGGCTGTCCTCATGCCCCACGGCGCCAACAAGGAGTTCTTCGTTCCCGGGAACAAATGGGTATTCGTGCCGCACACCGTCCAGTACAGCATGGCAAGCAGAGCAGTCGAGTATATCCTGGAAAACAACCCCAAGGCGAAAATCGGCATGATCTACCAGGATGACGGATTCGGCAAGGAGGGTCTGGATGGAGCTCGAGCTGCTGCTGCATTTATGGGCACAGAAATCGTGGAGATAGCTCCCTATAGAACTGGAACGGTTGACTTTTCATCACACATGTCCGCGATGAAGGATGCCGGGGTCGACTGGATCGTTCTGTGGACCTATCTTCCACAGTCTGCCGCCATCATCAAACAGAAGACCGTGATGAACTGGGATGTCAAACTGATCTCCAACAACACAACGGGCGTTCCCCCTCTCTTCGCACTGACAGGGGCGGATTCTGACGGCTACATGCTCGTCACCCCCTATGCACCGGGCTGGATGGATCTGCCTGGAATCACCCGTATCAAGGACCTGACGAAAAAATATGGTGACTACGAGAAGACTCTCGGAGATCCGAGTTATCCGGACTACCTCTACATGGCGGGCTGGGGATACATCGAGGCCTTTGTCCAGGGACTCAGAGAGGCAGGGAGAGACCTCACTCCGGACAGTCTGGTAAAGGGGCTGGAGAGTGTCCGCGACTTCGATATGGGTGGCGTATGTCCGAATATCTCCTTCTCCCCTGACTCCCATGTGAGCAGCTTCTCGAGCCTGGTCTTGAGGGCGAACGGAGAGAAGAAACGTTTCGAGATCATTGATCCGATCAAAGAACCCAAAACACCCATTCAGTAGCCAGGTGTCCGTGGTGTTCTGAAGAATCAGGATCTTCCTGGTTCGCGATATCCGCAGGTGAGGTGGTCCCCCGGCATCATGCCGGGGGGCCACTTCTATCCGTGATCATGATCATGAAAACACATGACCCCGAAGAGGCTGTCTATGAAACGGATACGTACTGAGCTGACAGACATGCTGGGCATTGCCTACCCAATCATCGGAGCACCCATGTTCCTGATCTCCTATGAAGATCTGGCAGTAGCCGTTTCCGAGGCTGGGGGTCTTGGGACAATTCCGCTCCCGAACTATCGAACAATCCTGTCCCTTGAAACTGCCCTGGCCAATATCAGGTCCCGCACCGACAGACCCATCGGCGTCAACATCCATCTGTCCGGGAGATTTCCCTGGAAGGAACAGCTTGCTGCCTGTTTGAATGCCGGAGTTTCTTTCTTCATAACATCCCTGGGAGATCCACGACTTATCCTCGAGGATGTCCATGCCAACGGGGGCAAAGTCTTCGCCGATGTTGTTACCCTGCGGCAGGCACTCAATGCCGCAGAACGGAGCGTCGACGGCATCATCGCTGTTTCAGAGGGAGCGGGAGGCCATGCCGGGATCATTCCGGTCATGATCTTCGTCCCGTACATCACCTCACGGATCGATCTGCCGGTCATCGCTGCTGGTGGAATCAGTACCGGGGTTCAGATGGCCGCAGCGCTTGCCCTGGGGGCCTGCGGGGTCGTTGTGGGGACCCGCCTGATTGCAACTCCGGAGGCACAGGCATCAGATGCGTACAAACAGGCCCTGATCGCTGCAGGCCCCGAGGATATCATCTACACCGACCGGGTAACCGGGAATCCCGCAAACTGGCTTGCACACAGCATTGAAAATCTCGAAAATGCCCCACAGATAGGATCCAAGCGCTGGCGCGACCTGTGGAGCGCAGGCAAGAGTGTCGCCCAGGTGGATGACATCAAGCCGGCTGGAGCCATTCTCGAAGAACTGGTCCGAGACTATCAGAAAAGCGTTGAGTCGCTGCCCCTGGTACAGGGGGACTCGTGAAGGAATACTCCTGAATGTTTCATAAATCATATGGCCGACAGAAAGCTCTTCTGCTATGGAGGGAATACGGAATATCTCGGAATGATATGAGGGACCATCCATGCCTGGGACGATGACAGGGAAAGTGGCTATCATAACAGGTGCAGCACGGGGCATTGGACGCAGTGTTGCAGAGGCAATGTATGCTGAGGGAGCACTGGTTCTGGCCGTCGATCAACTGGCCGTGGATACCGGAGAACCGGAAAACAGCCAGGACAGGTGGTGCAGCCTTCAGGCCGATGTAAGTGATCCTGGCGCGGTTCAGGCAATGGTTCGTGGCTGCATGAATCAATTCGGTCCCCCCGACATCCTTGTGAATATGGCTGCCGTCAGCACACCCTCACCAGTGAGCCAACTCAGTCTGGAGCAGTGGGAGCACACCCTCAGGGTGAACCTGACCTCGGTATTTCTGTGCACGAAAGCTGTGCTGCCGTACATGATCGAGCGAAAACAGGGTGTCATCATCAGCTTCTCTTCGGTTCTGGCTGACATCGGTGGAAAGGGGAACGCACACTATGCTGCGGCCAAAGCCGGGGTCGAAGCCTATTCCAAGTCCCTCGCGCGTGAGGTGGGCCACTATGGTATCCGAGTCAATGTGATTTCCCCCGGCATGGTTGATACACCCATGCTGGACCTCATGAGTCCTCAGCAGAAAGAAAACCTGGCAGAGCGAATCCCACTGAAGCGAATCGGCCAGCCAGCAGACTTGGTGAAGCCGGTCTTGCTCCTTGCTTCTGATGGCAGCTCCTACATTACCGGACAGGTGATCCGTGTAGATGGCGGGATGAATATGGCCTGAGACTGTGTCCCCTTGCGGCCGACTGTTCTTTCTTTAGTGGCTTTGATTCCACCGTGTCGCTATCATCGAGGATTTTCATCGTGCATGAATTCGCACCGTCAATAACCACAGACACCCCCACAATTCCTGTGTCGAATACCGTTCCACCCGTCCCGGTGCAGAGTCTTACAGGGAATCCACAAGAAAAATCTCGATCCGTTCCTTCCCATGCCCGATGTTGTTGCGTTTGAGCCTGATGGAACCGATTTCTCCTGTCCGCTTCAGGTGCGTGCCGCCACAGGAGACCTTTGCGAATCCATCTATCTCCCAGAACCGCTGCTCGAGATCCGGGTCACTGAACCCGCTCCTGATGGGAACATCCCTTTCGATGATTTTTTCTGCCTCGGCTTCAAGTACGGGAAAGGCATCCGAGATTCTGCCCTCCCAGAAAAAATCGATCCGCGCCTTGTCTGATGAGATGTTGGCACCGATCTTGGTGGGTCTGTTGAAGCGCTGGTAGACCAGTTCCAGGATGATCTCCGCAGCAAAGTGCAGTCGCATGAGTCGGTATCGTCTCTCCCAATCTATCCGGACACTGACGGTATCACCAATCCTGAATGCAAGTGGTTTCTGCAGGGTGTAGAATATCTCGGTTCCATCCTTATCTGCACTGAGAACTGGAATTCCACCTATTGTCCCTGCATCTGACTCCTGCCCACCGGAAGCGGCGTAGAAGATCGTTCTGTCGAGGGTTATGCTCTCACCGCTCAGCGACGTGATCTTTGCATCGAGCACGGTCAGG
>JBNGDS010000048.1:0-25124 GCA_049975365.1 Desulfomonilia bacterium
GGGGTGTACCGGGTAGATCTCTCCCTGATAGTTCAGTTCCTGCAAGTCCTTGATCACAACTCCGGCACCGAAAAACCAGCTCTCTTTCATACTGCCGAAGAGAGCGACTCCATCAGGTTTCAGGAAATTATCGAGTACGTGTCCGGAATCCATACATTCCCCTCCATCATACGTATGCACTGCACACCATATCGAATCCAGTATACTACAGAATGTGGGATTTGATCCAGGAGGAAGAACGAGTCAGGAACACAAAAAAGATGAGGACTACGTATGTTCGGAATAGGTTCTCGGAACCCTTCTGCTCATGTTACAGACGACTTCGTAGGGGATTGATTCGCACCATGCGGCCACCGTGGAGGCGGTAATTTCATCTGTGCCAAAGAGGGTGACCTCTTCCCCCACGGGATAACGGTCATTCCCGAGGTCGATGAGAGTCTGGTCCATGCAGATCCTTCCTGCAACAGGGTAGGTTTTCCCCCCGACACGGACGCGAGCCCTGTTTGACAATGCCCGGGGATATCCGTCGGCATATCCGATGGGGATTGTGGCTATCGTACTGTCTTTTTTCACCTCATAGGTGAGACCGTACGACAGTCTCATTCCTTTCTTGACCCGTTTGACGAACATGATCGCTGTTTTGAGTGTCATGGCGGGTGTCACAGCAATCTTCCCGGTCTCTGATCCGTTCGGGTACAGACCGTAACAGAGCAGACCAGGCCTCACCATGTCCAGATAGGATTCCGGATGGTTCAGAATCGCACCGGAGTTTGCGGCGTGCAGATCTCCACAGGGAATACCGAGCGCAGTTATCCTTTCCACAAGATTTTTGAATACGTGAATCTGCTCGGAGGTGAACCCGTCCTCGGGGCAGTCTGATACCGGGAAGTGGGTGTAGAGACCTGAGATGACGAGTTCCGTTCTGAGAGCGATATCCTGAACCACCTCGTAGGTCTGTTCGGGGCGGAGCCCGAGTCTTCCCATACCGGTGTCGGTCTTGACATGAACACGGACAGGGCGGTTCCAGGACTGAGCTTTGTGGACCAGGGACAGAACAAGGGATGTATCAACGAGGGTCGGCATCAGATCGTGTGCAAAGATGGCCTCGATGTCCTCGTCTGTATCGTTGATGAGACCGAAGATGAGGATCGGCAGGGTCACCCCTGCGTCTCTGAGCTGCACACCTTCCTCGATGCTGCTTACACCCAGCATGTCCACGAGGGATTTTTCCTGGACGAATTTTCCTATCGTGGCAGCACCATGGCCATACGCATCGGCCTTTATCGCCATCATGATCTTCCGGTGAGTGAATGCGCGGATAGCGCACAGGTTATCCTTGATTGCAGTCAAATCGATGACAACCCGTGTGGGTCTCATGGGTGCTGCCTAATCCGCCTTCTTGCGCAAGAACGTAGGGACGTTGTAGATATCCTGATCCAGCACGCTCTCGTCCACCACCATACCCAGCCGGATCACCTCCTTTTCCCGCTCCTTTCCCTCTTTCTGCTCCTTTTTCCGCATGAACGCCGGTCTGCTGTAGTCGATCACGGTGGCGTTGTGTATATCCCTCGATATGGTTGA
Organism: Desulfomonilia bacterium; assembly: GCA_049975365.1. Classification (GTDB taxonomy): domain Bacteria; phylum Desulfobacterota; class Desulfomonilia; order UBA1062; family UBA1062; genus DSBG01. Next base: position 1,582 of record JBNGDS010000048.1, read on the forward strand.
TTTCTCACGCTCGGAACTGGACAGGACAATGGGTTTGCTGGCGAATCCGGTGGCAACAACCGTGATGGCAAGTTCATCCTGCATTGTCTCATCGATGACGACGCCCCAGATGATATTGGCATCATCGTGTGCCGCAGCCTGGATGAGGGATGAGGCCTCGTGGATCTCGTTCATGGTGATGCTCGGACCGCTCGTGATATTGATGAGCAGGCCCTTTGCCCCCTGGATATCCATATCCTCGAGCAGAGGGGAGGCGATGGCGGCCTGGGCTGCTGTCGTTGCCCTGTTTTCGCCGCCTGCAAAGCCGATGCCCATCAGCGCCTTTCCCTTTTCCACCATCACGGCCCGGACATCGTTGAAGTCGACATTGACGAGCCCGGTATTGTTGATGAGGTCTGAGATCCCCTTGACCGCATTGATCAGGATATTGTCCGCCATCTTGAATGCCTCGAGCATGGGGACGTTGTTCCCGGCTATACTCAGGAGACGGTTGTTCGGGATAATGATGATGGCGTCTACGTGCTGAGCGAGATCTTTTTCACCGAATTCGGCCTGAGACATCTTGCGTTTTCCCTCGAAGGGGAATGGTTTCGTGACCACGGCCACGGCCAGAGCCCCCATTTCCCTGGCAATTCGTGCCACAATCGGAGATGCTCCGGTTCCGGTCCCTCCCCCCATGCCTGCGGTGATGAAGACCATGTCAGCTCCCTCGAGGGCGGTTTTGATCTCCTGCTCGCTCTCCTCAGCCGCGCTCTTGCCGATGTCGGGATTTCCGCCCGCCCCGAGGCCCTTAGTGAGTTTGGCCCCAATCTGGACCCGGTTGGAAGACAGCGATGATTTCAGCGTCTGGATATCGGTATTGCAGGCAAGGAATTCGACTCCCTTGAGATTGGCGTTAATCATGTTATTGACTGCATTGCAGCCGCACCCACCGACACCGATGACCTTGATTTTTGCCCCGGTATTTTCCATTTTCTCCAGCTCAAACATGGATACCTCCTCGCAGCTTAAAAGACTTCTTTGAACCACCGTATCATACGGTCGAGAACTCTCTCGAAGGACGTGTTCACCCGTGGACGATAACTGTATTCAGGCCGAGATGCTTCGTATAAACACAGGCCGACCGCAGTGGCATAGGCAGGGCTCCTGACCAGTTCCACCAGCCCTTTGACCCCACGGGGGTAGCCTACGCGAACCGGCATGTGCAGAATTCCTTCAGAGAGATCAGCGATCCCCTCCAGAGCGCTCGCCCCACCGGTCAGCACAAGCCCTGCAGACATCATTTCCGCCAGGCCTGTGTTCCTGATCTCGGTATATGCAAGCTTGAAGAGCTCCTCGACCCTTGATTCTATGATCTCCGCGAGAATTCTCCTGGGGACCATATTGACAGTGTCCCCTCCCATGGACGGGACCTCGATCTGTTCGTCAGAGGAGACCCTGGACGCACTGGCATGCCCGTACTTGATCTTCAGGCGCTCCGCCTCGGCGATGGGCGTCCTCAGCCCCACTGCGATATCGTTCGTGATGTGATCACCTCCCAGTGCGAGGACAGTCGTGTGGTGGATCGCTCCTTCGTTGAAGACGGCAATATCCGTTGTCCCCCCGCCGATATCCATCAGGATGACACCAAGCTGCATTTCGTCCGGGGTGAGGATTGCCGCGGCAGAGGCAATCTGCTGCAGCACGATATCCTGCAGGCCGAGGCCAGCCTTCTGTGCGCATTTGGTAATGTTGCTCACCGCGGTCACTGAACCAGTGACGATGTGGACCCGTGCCTCGAGACGGGAACCCGCCATGCCCACAGGATCGGAAATCCCGGAGAGATCATCCACGGAGAAATCCTGAGGGAGCACGTGAATGATTTCCACTCCCACCGGCTTGGCGAAATCCTTAGCCTGCTCGACCACGCGTTTCTTGTCAGACTGCGAGATCTCATCACCCTTGATGGCGATGACACCGCTCGTGCTTATCCCCTGGATATGGCCTCCCGCGATGCCGGTATAGACTGTATCAATCCTGATCCCGGCCATCCGCTCAGCATCCTCAACACAGGAGCGTATGGCTTCCACGGTCTGCTCCATGTTCACCACAAGCCCACGGCGGAGCCCCTTGGATTCTGAGATTCCGAACCCAATCACCTCGACATCCCCATTCTCCTTGATCTCTGTAATGAGACAGCAGATCTTGGTGGTCCCGATATCCAGTCCGACAATGATTCTATCCCTCGCTGCCATGTACTCCTCGATTTCTCAATACAATCTTGTCATCGCACGTGAGATCCATAATCGTGCCTGCCGCAGGTTTCATCTCCCGGATGGTTTTGAGCGCCATGTCGATCTTCACCGGGGTCATCTCGCCGAAGATGACGAGGGTGATCCCCCCCTGGAGCCTGATGTTCACCAGGCCCCCTGATTCAATAACCAGATCCTTCACCGCGAGGCCTTTCGCCTCAACCATGGACACTGAACTCATGGAGTCCTTGAGGATGTCGTGGAGTTCCTCTCCTGCTGATGGAGAGTCAAACTCGGAGGCCTGGATGATGAGTCCGAAATTTTCTTCATCCGGTGCAGAAATGAAGACCTGTCCATCCTCGGAAATGAGGTATGGCTTGTCCTTCAGGATCAGGGTTGCAGTGGGTTTGTGTTCCTGGATGCAGACCGACAGCGATGCAGGGACAAAACTCCTGGACAGAGTGATGTCCTTGATCCACGGGTGTTTCTGGAGCCGTTTTCGTGCTGCGTTCATATCCCAGGAGAGGATATTATCACCTTCGTCGAGATCGAGCAATGTGAGGACTTCGTTCTTCTCCACGTGGGTGTTCCCCTTGATTGCAATCTCCTTGACCAGGAAGACCTCGCTGTTGCTGATGTACGCTATCGCGCAGAATGTTATCAGTGCACCGGAGATTCCCAGACAGAGCCAGATCACTACCCTCAAGGCGAGATTGATCTGGGAAAGGGTCTTCTTCTTGGAGGGAGTTTTCACCCTCTGTTTGTAGTCGCTAACCAACGATCCGTACCTCCTCGGCAAGTTCTATACCGAATGCATCCTTCACCCTGGCCTTGATGATGCCGATGAGTTTCTTGATGTCGGTGGTGGAGGCAGTTCCGTCATTGATGATGAAATTTGCGTGAATCTCCGAGACTCGCGCTCCCCCGACGCGAAATCCCTTCAATCCCGCCCGGTCGATGAGCATTCCTGCCGGCGTGTCTTCCGGGTTTTTAAATATCGATCCGCTGTTGTACCCCCTGGGATGCGACCGTTTCTTCTCCAGGTAGGGCCTGATGGCACTGCGGACTTCTTCCGGGGACGTCGTGCTCAGATCACAGACGATCCCGGTGATAACCGACAACGGGGGTACGCCGCCGTTTCGATATCCATACGTGAGACGGGCCCTGGGAATGGAGTGCAGCCCGTTCTTATCCGCGACTTCAACCGAGAGAACAGTGTCCAGGATCCCGTGGTCCGGGGGGCCGGCATTCATGACAACCGCTCCACCCACAAGCCCTGGAATCCCTGCCATGTACTCCAAGCCGGAAAGCCCGTTCCGGATGCAGAAGGCCAGCAGGCGTTTCAATGGAGTCGCTGCCCCGGCAGAAATCCTGTCGCCTTGCCTCTCGATCGAAGTGAATCCCTGCCCGAGCCTGATAATGGGGCGCCGGATCCGTGTATCATCGAATATCGTATTTGTTCCACCGCCCAAAACGAGGAAATCATCCAGACCGGAGATCAGCTCGAGGAGCTGCTGGGTGTTCTCGGGTTCATACACCATGGAGAGCGTCCCTCCGCAGTGCATTGATGTCACCTCTCGTGCGGGCATGTCGGAAAAGGTCTTCATGACAGCATCTCCAGGATGGTGAGGCCCTGTCTCCAGGCATCCCCTGCTCCAAGGAAAACCAGGATATCACCTTCTCTGAGATCCGTGATCACAGTCTGTGGAATATCCTCCTTATGCTCCACATAGTGAACATCCCTGTGCCCGTGGTCCTTGATCTGTTCGTACAGGTTTTTGCCGGAAACACCCGGTATAGGCTTTTCAGATGCAGGGTAGATATCTGTCAGGTAGAGGCGTGATGCATCATAGAACGAGGTGATGAAATCATCGAAGAGATCCCGTGTTCGTGTATACCGGTGCGGTTGAAAGACCACGATCAGTCTCCTGCCAGGAAACCCTGTCTTCAGGGCATTGAGGGTCATCCTGATCTCGGTCGGATGGTGTCCATAGTCATCCATGATCGTGACTCCGCTCTTGGTTCCCCGTATGTGGCACCTCCTCTGTACTCCCTTGAACGATGAAAGCCCCACTCTGATGGTCTCGAAGGGGATCCCCAATTCGAATGCAGTTGCCACTGCAGCCAGAGAATTGAGGCAGTTGTGTGTTCCCGGGACCCCCAGGGTGATCTCTCCAAGCGTCTCCCCGTTTCGATGGGTTGTGTACCGGGTGTTCAGTCCTTCGAATCTCGGTTCGGTGCAGCGGTAGATGGCCTGGGTTTGAGATCCATAGGTAATGACTTTCCGGTCCAGGTGTGGGAGGATCTGCTGGATGTTTTCATCGTCCAGACAGACCATGTCGAAACCGAAGAACGGGACCTTGTTGAGAAACTGAACATAGGTGGAGAGAATGTCTTGAAGGTCTCGATAACAGTCCATGTGTTCTTTCTCGATGTTGGTGACCACCGCGATGATCGGGGCAAGCTTGAGGAATGACCTGTCGCTTTCATCGGCCTCGGCCACGAGGAGTTCGCCATCTCCAAGGCGAGCGTTGGATCCGAAGATGTCCAGTTTGCCGCCGATGATCGCCGTGGGATCCGTCCCAGCATGAGCCAGGATTGTTGCAAGCATTGACGTGGTTGTCGTCTTCCCGTGGGTGCCCGCGATGGCGATAGAGTACTTCATCCTCATGATCTCGGCCAGCATCTCGGCCCTCGGGATCACGGGCAGCCGTCTCTCCTTCGCAGCCGCACACTCGGGATTGTCAAGCCCCACGGCTGATGAGTACACAACCACCTGGGAATCACCGATGTTTTCCGGCCTGTGCCCGATCGATACCTCCGCCCCCAGGTGGCGGAGCCTCTGGATGATATCCGAGTCGGACACATCACTGCCGGTGATGGAAAATCCCTGATTGATGAGGAGTTCTGCAATCCCGCTCATTCCAATGCCGCCGATCCCGACAAAGTGAATTCTCCGTATGCCCTTAAACACCGAGTATCTCCTGAGCGATCCTGGGTGCACCATCACCGAGGCGAAGCGCCCCGATATTCTGTGCTGCCGTGTTGAGTCCATCCCGATCAGACATTCGTGTCTGTATCTCGAGAGCGAGCCGCTGAGGGGTAAGGTGTCCATCGGGAAGTATCCAGCCGCCTCCCCGGGCGGAAACGAACTGCGCGTTTTCCATCTGGTGATCATCCGTTGCGTGGGGGTAGGGGATCATGATGGACGGGACCATCACCCGGGACAGTTCAGAGAGGGTCAGCCCTCCACACCTGCACACAGCGAGCACTGCAGACTGATACGCCTGGGCCATGTCTTCTATGAAGGGGTGTACCTGAACCTCAATGCCGCACTCGTGGTACGCCTTCTTTACCCAGGGATAATCCGCTGATCCGCACTGATGGATAACCTTCAGGCTGACCCCTTGTTTCTTGAGGATATCCAAAGCTCCTGTCGCAGCACGGTTGATGCTCCTCGCCCCGAGACTTCCTCCCAGGATGAGGAGCGTCGTCGGCTGTTCACGGTTCTCTCCAGGGATGATATTCTCCCGTACAGGATTGCCGGTATACACGGTTTTCCGTGCCGGGAACACGCCTCTTGTATCGGGAAAGGCGAGGAATACCCGGTGAACCACCCTGGAAAGAATCCTGTTCGTCAGTCCCGGGACGCTGTTTTGTTCCTGGATCGCACAGAGAGCACCCACCAGGCGGCCTGCAAGGACAACCATACCCGTGACGTATCCTCCGGTGCCGATAATCCAGGTCGGCCTGAAACGCCTGACGATACCGAGGGCCTTCAGGAATGCCATGAGGTTTATCCCCAGTGATCTCGCAATCTCGTGTATCGACTTCCCCTTGATGCCCAGTGCCCGGAGAGGGATGAAATCGATACCCCTGCTCCTGGTCACCCGCTCTTCGAGGCCCCTGTCCGTTCCCACAAAGAGCACCTCCAGGCCGGGGCTGATGTCCCGTATCGCCTCTGCTATGGCTATGGCGGGCATGACGTGCCCCCCGGTACCCCCGGCCGTGAGCAGAATTCTCATAGGCGGGCCCTCCTGGACACCGACAGGATCACCCCTGATATGACCATGGTGGTGAGCAGTGTTGATCCCCCGTAGCTGAAGAACGGCAGGGCGATACCTGTGGTAGGCAGGGCGGACATGGAGACACCCATGTTGATGAGTGCCTGAAGACCGACGAGGCACACAGATGTAATCACAAGGTAGAATCCGAATGAATCGTTTGTTGCAAGGGCTATGGAAAACCCTCTCCATATCCAGAGCCCGAAAAGCGTCACGATCACAACGATACCGATAAATCCGAGTTCCTCGCCTGCGACCGAGAGGATGAAATCCGTGTGGGGAGCCGGGAGGAAAAAGAGTTTCTGGGTTCCCTCCCCGAGTCCAGAGCCGAGGAGCCCACCATTTGCAAAGGCGACCATGGACTGGATGATCTGGTATCCGACCCCCAGCATGTCGTCCCAGGGATTTATGAATGCCGTCAGCCGTGCCCTGCGGTAGGGCTCCAGGAGCATCAGGCCGATCCCCAAGGGTATCGCTGGAAGGATTGTCAGGGCGAGGTGTTTCACGCGCATGCCTGCGAGAAACAACACGATCAGTGCCCAGATGCCCAGCGTTGCTGCCGTGCCGAAGTCTGGCTCCAGAAAGATGAGGAGACACGAGATCCCTACGATGATGAACACCGGGAGGATCCCTGAAGAGAACGTGCGGATATCTTTGGACTGTTTTGAGAGAAAATATGACATGTAGAGAATAAGGGCTATTTTGATGGCCTCAGATGCCTGAAAAGAGAAGGATGCGATCTTGACCCACCTGCAGGCATGACCCGCGGTCTTCCCTATTCCTGGCACAAAACACAGGACCAGAGCGCTGATTCCGCCCAATAACGCAATCAGAACCAGCGGCCTCGAGCGGAAGCGTCGATAGTCGATGCTCATAACGAGGAGCATCATGCATATGCCGAGGACGACGTGAATGAGGTGCTTCTGTGTCAGGGCAATTCCGTTCCCGCACAGCTCTTTCGATACGAAATAGCTCGACGAGAAGATCATCACCGATCCCATGACCATGAGGGACAAGGTCACGAGGAAGAAGATGACATCGAAGTCTATTTCATAGTTTTCAAGACTGAATCCACGCATTGCCTGAACACATCTCCTCTATGGGCATAGCTTGTATACATGTCAAAACTCGCGCATCCCGGGCTCAACAGCACGGTGTCACCACGCCGTGCGATTCTGTACGCACCGAGTACGGCATCATCCATGTCACGGGCGGATTCGGTATCAACATAGGGGGAAATCTCAGCTGTAATTCTCGGGCCTGCCTCTCCCATGACAAAGGCCTTTTTGATCTTGTTCCGGTATGTCCGGGCGATCTGTGAAAAATCGCCTCCCTTGTCCTTTCCCCCGAGAATGAGCACAACGCTTCCATCGAGGTTTGAGAGCGCCTTGTCGAGGGCCCCGACATTAGTCGCTTTCGAGTCATCGATGAATGTGATGTCATTGACCGTGGCCACGTGCTCGAACCTGTGATGGATCACCTTGAATGCAGAAAACACCCGTTCCATAACGGAGGTGTTCACATCGAGCAGCCTGCATACCAATGCAGATGCGATCATGTCCTCCACCACGCCGCCACCGATCACTCTGGGATCGGGTATTCGTGGTCCGGCACCGCTGATGGATCCCTGGAAGCGGATCCTGTCACCCTCGAGGTAGGCTCCATCCTGTGTGCTGGGTGGCCGGAGTGAAAATCCTGCCGTGCGTGCCCTCAGGTCGATCCCCTTCAGGTAGGGATCACCGTCGTTGATGACAGCGATATTCTCCCCGGTCTGATTTTCAAAGATCTTGAGTTTGTAATATACGTACTCCTCCATGTCTCGGTACCGATCGAGGTGATCTGCAGTGATGTTCATGCAGACGCTGATAAATGGCTTGAAGCTCTCGATCCATTCAAGCTGAAACGAGCTGATCTCTGCAACGATCCAGGACGAATTCTTTTCCACAAGAGAAATCAGGGGAGGGGAGATGTTCCCGCCTATCTCGACATCAAATCCTGCCTCATGGAGGATGCTGTAGATCAGAGTTGTGGTCGTCGTCTTCCCATTCGTCCCTGTGATAGCGATGATACGTCCCGTCAACAGGGCCGATGCGACCTCAACCTCTGAGAGTACCCGTGATGCATAGGTGAACAAGGGATGAGAACGTGGAACACCGGGACTTGGGATAACCAGATCCGCCCACCTGAGATCGGCGATCTCCATCTGCTTGACAGGGATTTCCAGTGCCCTTTCGGGCATGTGCTCATCGACAAGCCGGACTTCATGCCCCTGCCTGATCATCTCGTGGGCTGTCATGATCCCTGTTTCCCCTGTCCCCCACACGACTACGCGCAAGCTTTCATCCTTTCGAGCACCTGGTTGATCTGCATGATCAGCGCTGCGATAAATTCGTCCTCATGCTCGAGGTACAGGGTGAGCAGCATCTGCAGGTAATTGATCTCTTCCGTCGTTTTCTCCATAGATCCTCACCTCAACTTGAGTGTCGATATGGCAACCATTGCAAGGAAGATGGAGATGATCCAGAACCGGACGATAATTTTTGGTTCAGGCCACCCCTTCAGCTCAAAATGGTGATGTATCGGTGCCATTCTGAATATCCGCCTCCCTTTGGTGAATTTGAAGAACCCAACCTGGAGAATGACGGATACGACCTCAACGAAGAAAATACCCCCCACGAGCAGGAGCAGCATCTCCTGCTTCGTTAGTATGGCAACGGTTCCCAAGATTCCCCCGAGACTCAGGGAACCGACATCTCCCATGAATACTTGCGCGGGATAGGCGTTGTACCAGAGGAATCCGAGCCCGGCACCAACAAGAGCGCCAAGAAAAATGCTCAGTTCCCCCACACCCGAGATAAAGGGTATCTGGAGGTAGTTCGCTGCCTTGATGTTGCCGGTCACATAGGCGAATACGAGATAGGTGGCGGCAGCGATCGTACAGGGGCCTATGGCAAGCCCATCCAGCCCGTCCGTGAGGTTCACCGCATTTGCGGTTCCCACGATGACCACCATGACAAATGGAATGTAGAGCACCCCAAGGTCTATGTGTATATTCTTGAAAAAGGGTATCACGATGCTGCGGTCGAATCCCGGAATATTCACCAGGATGTATCCCACCACTGCGGCCGCACTGAACTCGACCAGGAGGCGGACCTTCCCGGGAATTCCGAGCATGTTGCCCTTGATGGTCTTGATATAGTCATCGAGGAATCCCAGGAGTGCGTAGATGATCAGGATGAACATGCCCAGCCAGACGTAGAGGTTGTACAGATCAACCCACAGAAGGGTAGCTATGGCAATGGCGCAGGTGATGAGAATTCCTCCCATGGTGGGTGTTCCGGACTTCCCGCTGTGGGTTTTCGGAGTATATCCGTTGATGCGCTCTTTGAGGCGAAGGTTGTTGAGCAGCCTGATGAACCACGGGCCGAGCAGGAGGCAGATTACCAGTGCAGTGAGGGTGGCATAGATGGTTCTGAAGGTGATGTACTTGAAGACATTGAACACAATGAAATGTGTGTGGAGGGGATAAAGGATATGGTAGAGCATCTTATGCCACCGCCTTGAGGTGATCCACAACCTGGTCCAGATGAAGTGCCCGGGAAGCCTTCACAAGGACTACGGCATCTTTCCCCAGGGTATCCTGGAGATTCTCGACGATGTCACTCATGGTGGAAACAACACGAACACACTCGAAGTTCATTCCCTCTGCGACGGCTGAATCCGAAACGACCCGTGCCTTCTCCCCGATCACAATGAGTCTGTCTATATGAGACTGGGCAACCCACTTCCCCAGTTCCTCGTGCCAGAACCCCGAATCCTTGCCGAGTTCAAGCATATCCCCCAGCACGGCAACCTTGATGCTGTGGGGGGAGGAAACGAGCATGGCCAGGGCCGCCTTCATAGAGGCTGGATTTGCATTGTAGCTGTCATTGATGATGGAGATATGGTCGGATATGATGATTTCTGATCGCATACCTGGGAACCGCGCCGTTTGGATCCCCTCAGCGATCAGATCGGGATCGATGTTCAGACCTACCGCACATGCGCATGCACCCAGTGCATTGATGATATTATGGTATCCCGGGAGTCCCACGTGAGTTTTCACTGTGCTGCCGGCCAGATCGATTTCGATATCGCTCCCCTCGAGATCCATGGTGGAGACCTTGTTCAGAGAGATATCTGCCTGTTCGGTATGGGAGTAGGTGATTACGTGGAGTCCTGACGGAATCTCGATTCTGTCCATATGCTCCAGTGAGGGATTGATGACTGCGGTTCCATACTTTACGGTGTTTCTGAAGATCGCCTGCTTTTCCCTGATGATGCCCGAAATATTTCTCAGACCGTTCAAGTGAACGGGATTGATGTTGGTGATAATGGAGACCACGGGCCTCGTAATGAATGAGAGCCGGTCGATCTCCCCGAATCGGTTCGTGCCCATCTCTATCACGGCGAACTCGTAGCCGGGGTTCAGCTTGAGGAGACTCAACGGGACACCGATGAGATTGTTGTAATTCTTCTCTGTCTTCAGACAGCGCCCCTGAAGGGACAAGATGGAGGCACAGAACTCTTTGACGGTGGTTTTCCCCGTAGAACCCGTCACCCCTACGACCCCGAGGGAATACTGGTTTCTCCAGTGTGCAGCAATATCACCGAGAGCCTGGAGGGTATCGTCCACCGAAATGATGACGCAGGGATGCCTGGGGGTTTCTTCCATGACCACTGCTCCGGTTGCACCTTTTGCGATTGCCTCACGGATGAAGGCATGACCGTTGAAGTGTTCTCCTCTCAGTGCGATGAAGAGAGAATCGTTCGTTATTGAGCGTGAATCGGTGGAAACTGAGCTGAAGGATATTTCCGGGTCACCGGAGAGGATATACCCGTTCGTACACACCGCAATATCCCGCGCCTGCATCACCATGGACCGAACACCTCCTCGAGTACTTCACGGACACGCACCTTGTCATCGAACGGGGTCTTCTGATGGCCTATGATCTGATAATCCTCGTGTCCTTTTCCCGCGATGATCAGACAATCGGCGCTGTTCATGGACATGATTCCTTTCCTGATCGCTCCTGCCCGGTCAGGTTCAACGAGTATCGTCGAACGATCATCGATTCCCGTAAGGATATCCTCGATGATGGAGGAAGGGTCTTCAGTCCTGGGGTTGTCGGATGTGACGATCGTGACATCCGAGTATGAAGATGCGATCTTCCCCATGAGCGGCCTCTTGGTCTTGTCTCTGTCACCTCCGCACCCGAAGACGCAGATGATGCGGCCATCGGTGAATCCCCGGGCACTTGCCAGTGCTGTTCTCAGCGCTTCTGGTGTGTGGGCGAAGTCAACAATGATGGTCCTGTGAAATGGGTTGTTCAGTTTCTCCATTCTCCCGGGTACCGAGTCGAGGGCCTCAATGCCCGAGACAATGATGCCGGGGTCAATTCCCCTGGACAGGCAGACACCAAAGGCCGCCATGATATTGTATGCATTCATCTCTCCCAACAGAGGGCTGGAAATGTGAACATCGCCTGCAGGGGAACTGAGGCTCAGAGAGAGTCCGGATGTGGTGCTGGCAAGGCCCAGGAGGCGTATGGACGCCTCGGGATCTCTTCCGAAGGTGACCGCAGAAGGGTATTCACTGTAGAGCCTCTTCCCGAAGGGATCGTCGACATTGATGATCGCATCTCCTGAGAGATAGTTCTCGAACAGTCGTTTCTTTGCCAGGAAGTAGGCCTCCATGTCCTTGTGATAATCCAGATGATCCTGAGAAAGATTCGTGAACACGGCGCAGGCGAATTCCAGTCCAGCCACCCTGTTCTGATCAAGGGCATGGGAACTCACCTCCATGATACACGTGTCCACACCTGCACGGTTCATTGCGTGGAGCCTCTCGAAGAGGTCAATGGGGCCCGGGGTTGTGATGGTGGAGGAGAGCGTGGTGCCGGGATACCTCGTCGTGATGGTCCCGATGATGCCTGGGATGTTTCCGGCATGGCGAAGGACAGTCTCCACGAGGTAGGTGATGGTCGTCTTGCCGTTCGTTCCCGTAATCCCGACGAGAGAGACCTCCCGCGCCAGGGGATAGAGCACAGGCAGGAGGATCTCGAGAGCCTGTTTCGTGTCCGGTACGATCACGGATGTAATCGAGGTCCGTTCGGGAGATACCTCCTTGCTGCAGAGGACAACGGTGGCGCCGGATTCCACAGCGGTTCCGATATAGGCGTGTCCATCTGTTTTCGATCCCTTCAGCGCTACAAACGCATCACCGGGTTTCACGAGGGATGAGTCTGCCCTCAGTGCGGTAAAGGCAATGTCAGGGCCTTTCATGACCGCGCCGGGAAGGAGTGTGATGAGTTCAGAGGCCATCATCCGTTGCCTCCCCGGTTTGCCAGGGTGATATTCGGGCTCAGGTCGAGAATGGACGCACACTTCGACACGATCTCCTTGAATACCGGGCATGAAACGATGCTGGCATAGTAATAAGGATGAGGCTCGTTGATTGTGACGATCATGCTCAGGCGCGGCTTGCCTGTTGCATCCACGATTCCGCCGATAAAAGTCGAGATGTATTCATGTTTCGAATACGTCCCGGTCAAGGGATCGATCTTCTGGGCTGTGCCGGTTTTCCCGAAGACCTGGAATGCGTTCATGCCAGCAGCCTCGGCAGTTCCCCCTTTGAGAGCAACGGATTTGAGGATTCCCAGGATTTCGTCTGAGACATCCCGTGATACAACTTTCCGGATGATGGTTGGCCTGAAGCACTGGATCTCCTTGCCCGTGGCATCGGTGATGTGGTCAACGAGATAGGGCTTCAGCAGCATACCCCCATTGATCATGGAGTTGAACGACGTTATGAGTTGGATACCAGTGACCGCAAACCCGTGGCCGAAGGCCATGGTTGTTTTATCAACGCTTGTCCAGGAACCGGGGTCCCGTACAAGGGATGCCGGTTCCCCGGGAAAGTCGAGACCAGTTGGTGTTATCAGGCCGAAGTGTTTCATGCACGAGTACATGTCTGCAGAACTGATGGTGTCCATGAGCTTTGCCATTCCGATGTTGCTGCTGAATTTGATAATATCTCTCACTGGAAGCCATCCGTACTTTTCGTGATCGTGAATAGTAGTCCGATGGATAGTGTACTTCCCGTTCTCGCAGAAGATGATCTGGGATGGTTTGAATAGCCTGTTCTCAAGACCCCAGCTCACCCACATGGGCTTGATGACAGATCCTGGCTCAAAGACATCGACCACCGCTCTGTTCTTGTGTCCAGTCAGGTGCGTGTACGATCCCTGATTCGGATCGAAACCGGGATACGAGACAATGGCATATATCTCGCCTGTCAACGGGTTTGTGATGATTATGAATCCGGATTGCGCACTGTGCTGGCTGACGGCTTTTTTGAGTTCATTGTATGCTATATACTGGATTCTCCTGTCAAGGGTGAGCCAGAGGGTATGACCGTCTTTGGCCTCATCCGGCGGCAGGCCCCTGGCATAGATGATCCGGCCCAGGCCATCTTTGTGCACCTCGATCTGCCGCTGTTTTCCTTTCAGGGTTGTATCGAACATGAGTTCGAGACCCTCAAGGCCCTGACCGTCAATTCCCACAAACCCGAGAACATTTGCCAGGGATTCGCTTTCGGGATAGAAGCGCTTTGCCTCGTCATAGTACCCGATCCCCTTGATCTCAAGGGCCCTGACAGCCGCAACCTCGTCGGGGGTGGCGTGGCGTTTTATCCACACGAAGTATCGATTTTCCTTCAGCTTCTTCTGCAGGCTGGAGGCGTTCAGATCCAGGATCTTCGAGAGCTTTCGCGCTGTCCGTGCGGGATCCTTTATGAGTCGAGGATTTGCGGCAATGGATTTCACCTCGAGGCTTATGGCAAGGGGTTGTCCGACTCTGTCATATATGGTCCCGCGGTTCGGGCTGAGTTTGATCGCGTGGTCGAAGCGCTTGTGGGCCTGAGCGATGATCTCATCCGGGCTGATTACCTGTAAATAAAAGGCCCTTAATCCGATAAGGGCCAGCATGCACAGGAAAACGAATTGTGCGATTTTTACTCGTCCAGCCACAGGTACACCACCTGATCGGATCTGGGCTCCGAGAGACCCAGTTCTTTCTTGGCAATCAATTCAAGCCGCTTGGAACTCTTCAGAGTAGAGATTTCGAGTCTCAATGCCTTGTTGTTCATGATGAGTTGTTCTTTCGTGTCCTGTTCATCTGAAATAGCATACCCGAGTTCGGTGGTGAGATGACGCGTACCGACGTGACACATGGACCATACCATCAGGAAGAGGATGAGGATCACGCTCATGGGGAGATAGTCCTGGGCTCTGAGGTTCTTCACGATACCCTCCGGGCTGCCCTGAGATGGGCGCTGCGTGACCTGGGATTTCTTTGAATCTCATCTGGAGACGGCGAGATGGGTTTTGAGAAGAGCCTCCTGATGTTCGGAGCATCGGCGGTTTCGATCGGTGGGAGGCCCCTCAAAGATGCACTGGAATCTCGCGCGCCCGAAAAAAACTTCTTCACGATCCTGTCCTCGATGGAATGAAAGGAGATGACGGCGATGGTTCCACCCGTATCCAGGAGTGATGCAGCCCGGGGGAGGAACTCTTCCAGATGCCTCACTTCGGCGTTGACTTCCATCCGGATGGCCTGGAAGGTCCGTGTGGCCGGATGGATATGTTCTGGCCAGTATCTCCTCGGGATCGCCGAGGAGACGAGATCAGCGAGTTCTGCGGTCGTCGTCACCTGACGGGATTCCACGATGCGGCGGGCGATCCGTGAAGCAAACCGTTCCTGGCCGAAGGTCCGTATGATTCTCGCAAGTCTGTCCTCATCATACGAATTGATAACCTGGTGGGCGGTGAGCGTGCCTTCTGGTGAGAACCGCATGTCCAGGGGCCCGTCTTTTGAGAAGGAAAACCCGCGATGGGCACTGTCCAGTGCAGTAGAGGACATGCCGAGGTCCAGGAGAATTCCATCGAGTTTTTTCCACCCGAGCATGAGGCAGATGGTGTCTATTTCACTGAAATTCCGGCAGAAGAGATGAACACGGTCCCCGTAGGATGCAAACTCGGATTCGAGACGGGTAAGTGCTTCCCGGTCCAGGTCGCATCCCGCAAGCTCCCCTGTCGGAGCGCTTCTTTCGAGAATGGCCCGGGCATGACCACCGCCCCCCAGGGTGCCGTCGAAGTATTTCCCGCCATCTCTCGGCATAATGACCTCTAGGACCTCATCGAGAAGTACGGGAACATGCCGCATAGGTCTACAGACCTATAATCGCAAGGTCTTCGCGCATGCCTTCCGGGTCTTTGAGGGAATCATCCATGAAAGCTTCATAGTTGTTCGGATCCCATATCTCAAATCGGTCGGTAATGCCCACAAAGAGGCACTTCTTCTTGAGCTGGGCATATTCACGCAGGTGTTGGGGGATGAGGATCCTTCCCTGCGCGTCGATCGGGCATTCCTCGGCGGAACCGACAACATGCCTCTTGAATACGATGTCGGCCTTCCTTACCATGGAGAGTCGCGATGCGATCTTTTCCATTCGCTCCCAGTCATCGGGGGCAAAGGCGACAAGGCACCGGTCAAGTCCCTTGGTGATGACCAGGTGTCGGGCATCCCATTCAGAGAGAATTTCCCTGAACCGGGAAGGGATGCTCAACCTGCCCTTGTCATTCATAGAATTAACTAAATGCCCTTTTAACACATGTCCCTCTCAAGGATTGACACAAAATGACACTTTTTGACATATATATTAAACAGTATGAGAAAGTCAATACTGAGTTGCCGTAGAGTGAGAGATATAGCTTTCGTATTTTCAAAGTATTAATTAATCTTTTCTCGAGTGGAAGAAAGTGCCAAAGATGAATCAAATTTTCCTGGAAGTTTTGTATTGACTTGGGTACTATGCCGGGTATGAAATCCGAGGTCATGCACGAGGTGTTCGATCTCCTGCCCACAGGGGTAATGCTTGCAGATGGTCTAGGGAAGGTGAACTATGCCAACAAGGCGGCACTCACATACCTCGGAATCGAGGAGAAACGGCTTGTGGAGATCAGCGTCGACAAGCTCATGGGGAAGGACGCTGACAAGAGGGAGGCTATGCTCAGGACAAAGACCGATGAACGGCTTACCCTCCGCCTGAGCAGGACACCCCTTTCCCATGGCGGGTACCTGGTCGTGCTCACAGATATCACGGAGATCCACGATCTTCAGCAGGAACTGCTCCGCATGGACAAGCTTGCCTCGGTTGGTGAACTCACCTCGGGAATTGCCCATGAGATCCGAAACCCTTTGGCTGGAATCAAGACCACCGCACAGGCCCTGGAGCAGGAACTTCCAGCAAACGATCATCGAAAACCCTATGTATCACGAATCATCATCGAGATCGACCGCTTGAACAAGCTCCTCCTCAATTTCTTTGATTTTGCGCGTCCCAGGGCCCTGAGTATCCGGAGCTGCGATCTCAAGAAGGTGATCGAAGACGCCGTGTACATGGTTCAGGACACTGCCCGGGAGAACCACGTGCAGCTCATCGAGTTCTACCCGTCGAAACGAGCGCTGATCAAGGCCGATCCCGGCATGATACAGCAGGTGCTCATGAATGTCCTCCTCAATGCCATTCAGGCGATTGATTCTTCGGGAAGAGTAGAAGTCCACCTTGCAGATAAAAATACTCACTGCGAGATCACGGTCACGGATACAGGCAGGGGTATCCCTGAACACGTCAAGAGCAGGATATTCGATCCGTTCTTTACCACGAAACCCAAAGGCATTGGACTGGGGCTTTCCATTTCCTACCGGATCATCAAGATGCATTCGGGCACGATATCTTTTTTTTCCTCGAACAAGGGCACGTCGTGCACCATTGCACTGCCCAAGGAAGGGAGCGGACTCGCGTGAGTTGGGTGAGTGAAGAGAGTGAAGGAGTAATTTCGAAACAGGAGGTTTGTGAATGCCATACCTGAGCGCAACTGCCTATGCAGCAACATCCCAGTTCAGGGGAAATATCGGGGCCATGATCGTCGACTCGGATCCCGTAGTCAAGCTTGTTCTGCTGGTCCTGTTCATCTTTTCCATCTTTTCGTGGGCCATTATTCTCCAGAAATGGATCAGCCTCTCCCGCGCACGCAGGAGAGGGCAACGAATCCTGGAGACCCTCTCCGGGAGCGGGAGTATGGTTGATCTGCTCAACAACGTGAAACAGGCCGGTGAGTGCCCTGTGGCGCAGCTCTTTCACGAGGCCCAGGACGAGTTGAACAAGATCACCGCCAAGTCCCCGACAATCCCCATGTCCATGATGGCGAACGTCGAGAACCGGATCTCCAGTACGAGTTCCAAACAGACCATGGGTCTTGGCCATGGTCTCGGGTTCCTGGCAAGCATATCGAATGCAAGTCCTTTCATCGGGCTGTTTGGAACGGTATGGGGAATCATGGATTCGTTCAGGGAGATCGGACTGAGGGGGTCCGCAAATCTCGCCACGGTCGCTCCGGGCATTTCCGAGGCATTGATCGCCACTGCAGCAGGACTATTCGTGGCTATCCCGGCGGTCCTGTTCTACAACTATTTCACAGGACTCATCACCCATTTGTCTGCCCAGATGGAACAGTTCCAGATTGAGTTCATGAACTGGATACGGAGGGGTTTGCTCCATGCAGGTAAGTAAACGAAAGGCTTTCGTCTCAGAGATCAATGTAACTCCCCTGGTGGACGTCATGCTTGTGCTCCTCATCATATTCATGGTCGCAGCTCCCATGATGAAGGAGGGTTTGAAGGTCGATCTTCCAGAGGCCGAGGCCCGTGCACTCGCCACCGAGAGCCTTGATCTCGTGGTAACCATCGACAAGGACATGTCCATTGATATCAATGGATCTCCCATGGAGTTGAGCAGGCTGGATGTCATCCTTTCGCAGATCAGGGAGCAGAGAAACGTGGATAACGTGTTCCTCCAGGCAGATAAGGGGATACCGTACGGGTATGTCGTGGAGGTCATGTCAATGATACGGTCCACTGGACTGACCAAGATCGGACTGGTCACCCAGCCTCCGGTAAAGAAGTAAGGATGAAACGGTTGAGCACCTTTGTCGCAGTATCCCTGATCGTACATCTCGTGATCGTCCTCGGACTGGTTGATGTGCGATTTTCGAGCAGAACTGTGGATATATCAGATGTGTATGAGGTATCCATTGTCACGGAGGTGCCATCCTCCGGGGCAAAGAGTGCGCCGTCACAATCTCCCCAGGCTCCACAGGGGAAGAAATACTTCTACCAGAAGGGAGCCGATCTCACGTCCATCGGGGAGATAAAGAAAGAGCGGGCTCTCAAGGAGCATGCTCCGGAACTCACTCCGTCCGATATCAAACCGGTACAACAGGAAAGAGAGGAACTGAATAGTGGACAGGGAGGCCCTGGAGAAGATCTCCCCTCATCGGTTGCCGCAGCTCAGGGAGGAACGGTGGCATCGGGCAGCGGGAGTGTGACCGGGGCAGCGGATGAGATCACGCTCTGGAAAGCCCAGGTCAGGAGCTTGGTTGACCGGGTCTGGAAGACGCCCCCGGAGATATCGATCATGGATATGTCATTGAAGACCACGTATCTCCTCAACGTTTCGCGTGGCGGGGATCTTCTCCAGATGCGGCTTCTCATCTCTTCGGGAAACAGCCCGTTTGACCGGTCTGTCTTGCTCGCATTGAACAGCGTGACGAGATTCCCGCCGCCACCCCTTGTCCTGATTGCCGGACAGAATTCAGTTGAGGTCACCATGTCTTTCACACCGCCCAAAGGAGCTGAATAGATGATGAGAACGTGTTTCTTCGCTCTTATATTCGTCACCCTGCTTGTTCCCTGTGCGTTCGCCCAACGGGTGCACATCGATATCCAGGCCCAGAGTTTCAAGAAATTCAAGGTCGCGATGCCTGCATATGCCGGACAGTCCGATCTCGCGACCACGCTGTGGTCCGCGTGTGCACAGGACATCCGCGTCAGCGGTGTCTTCGATCTGCTGGATCCTCGCGGGTATATCAACCCGGGTCCGCTGGCTGAGATTGCACCAGGAACCCTGAAGGACTGGTCGCTCATCGGGGCTGATTATGTGATTTCAGGATCAGTGAGCAGGGGTGCGGGAAGTGTTGCCATCAGCGTCCAGGTCATCGAACTCTCCACTGCAGAGGTGATTCTCAACACCAGGTACCAAACAGCGGAAACCGCTTCCTACCGGGCGATCCACGCGTTCATGGATGCCCTTCTGGAAAGATCCCTGGGTCTTGAGCCCATGTTCTCTTCAAAGATCGTCGCAATACGAAGTGAAAACGGGAAGAAACAGCTGTTCGTTTCCTGGTGCGACGGCGCAGGGGGGAACACGATCAGGGGGGGAGGAAATCTTGTCCTGAATCCTGCATGGTCTCACGATGGGAAACGAATCGCGTTCGTCTCATACTGGAGGAACAACCCCGATTTGTACCTGCTCGACGTTGCCAGCAACAAGGTGAGGCTTGTATCCGGTCTGCAGGGGATCAACATCACACCATCCTTTGACAGGACATGCGCCCGTCTTGCGTGTACGCTCTCCATTGACGGGAATCCCGAGATCTACCTTCTTGATCTCTCGGGCCCCGGCAGAATCAGGCTCACAGACAGCTGGGCAACGGATACGTCACCATCCATCTCGCCCGACGGGACACAGCTTGTTTTCTGTTCTTCACGTGCCGGAAGCCCACAGATCTATCTCATGGATATCTCCACAAAAAAGGTACAGAGGGTAACCTATGAGGGAGGGTACAACACAGAACCGGTTTTCTCCCCGAAAGGTGGTCTCGTCGCCTTCACACACCTCGCTTCAGACCGGCGGTACCACATCGCGCTGATCCGTCCCGACGGGACATCCATGAAAGTTCTCCCCGGGACCGGGCTCGGCGATGAATCTCCCACCTTTTCTCCCGATGGCCGGCTCGTGGCCTTTGCCGCTTCTGATGGCAATATCTATGTATCTGATTTTATGGGAATCTCCCCGGCGAGAATTACCGACGGCGGTGGGTATACCGAGCCCTGCTGGTCGGGGGTGATGAAATAACGTTTTTACTTGACGTTGAATGGGATTGCAGTAATTATTTATAGGCACGGGAAAAAAGAACATACCGATGGGAGGATAGGAATATGAAAATTGGATATAAGGGTTTCGTGTTGTTTCTTGCAGTGAGCATGGTCTTCATGATTTCCGGGTGCGCAAAGAAGGCTGTCAAGCCGACGGAGGAGGTTGCTCCGCCGGTCGTTGAGACGCCCAAAGAGACGAAAGAGCTCGACATGGGTCAGATGGAGGAGGCCCCGGCAGTGGATGTTCAGGCCATTCTTGACCAGGAGATGGCCGACTTCGAGAACAAGAACATCCACTTCGATTTTGACAAATTCAATCTCCTGCCTGAAGCCAGGAAAATTCTCGCAGAGAAGGCCAGTTTCCTCAACGCAAATCCCCAGATCAACATCCAGATAGAGGGACACTGTGACGAGCGGGGAACGAGCGAGTACAACCTTGCCCTGGGTGAGCGGAGGGCAAAGGCGGCTCAGGACTATCTCGTATTCCTCGGGATAAACCCTGATAGGCTTTCAATTATCAGTTATGGTGAGGAGCGGCCCCTTGATCCTGCGCACAACGAAGAGGCGTGGGCAAAGAACAGAAGGGCTCAATTCGTAATCCTCAACAAGTAAGGGACCTTCTATGAGAAGGGCATTCTCTCTCCTATGCTTCCTGCTTGTGGCCGGGTGCGCGTCCCAGCAGGATCTCAATTCCCTCAAGTGGGAGGTTGATGCCCTCCGAACCCGCCTGGTCAAACTGGAGTCCACACTCACGGAGAGGGAACGCACCATTGACCAGACCATGAAGCAGCAGGCCGAGCTCCAGGCCCAATATGCAGACCTTCAGAATCAGCTCTTCACCCTGCAGGGCTCCATTGACCAGATCAATCTCTCCACAGGGCTTACACCGGGGAGTGATTCAAAGATCAGCGCACTGGAGAAAGAAATCCAGGGCATCAGAGATGCGCTCAAAGGACCTCTTGTTCAGAAATCGCTCTATGACACAGGGATAGAAAAGTTCACCACCGGCAGATTTGAGGAGGCAATCGAGGATTTCAAGACATTTCTTGCACAGAACCCTGATCCCGGGCTCGTGGACAATGCCCAGTTCTGGATAGGGGAATCTCTCTATGCATCAGGAAAGTATGAGGATGCCATTCTTCGATATGACATCGTGGTAAAGAAATTCAAGGGAAGCGAAAAGGCGCCTGATTCTCTCTACAAGCAGGGGCTTTCGTTCCTCAAGCTGGGAGACACGGAAACCGGCACCATCATACTACAGCAACTCATTCAGGAGTATCCTGACACCGAAGCGGCAGCGAAGGCGAAAAAAACTCTGAAAGGTGGAGAGAATGGGTAAATCAATCACGATTTCGAGAGACTATGGGTGCGGGGCGATTGAACTGGCCAAGGCACTGGCCAAAGATCTCGGGTACGAGTACCTCGACAAGGGAATCGTCGTGGATCTGGCCAAGAAGATGAAGACGTCGGAAGGCGATCTGAAGGCCCTTGAGGATGGGAAGTCATTCGGTCTCTTCAAGTTCATTGAGAAGTTCATGACAAAGGCCACGGTCAAGACCGTCCTCTCCTCAGACCTCGGATATGTAAACGATGAGGGGTATCGGACCGGCTTGCGGGCTCTGATGAGTGATCTCGCGGATCGTGGGAACGTGATCATACTTGGGCGTGGAGGGCAGTGCGTCCTCCAGGACAGGCCCGATGTGGTGCATGTGCGGTTCATTGCCCCCATGGAATTCAAGAGAAGATTCCTCTCTGAGAAAGCGGGCATACCGCTGGAAGAGGCCGAAACCCTGATCCGGAAAAAGGACCAGGAGCGCGCCCAGTATCACGAGAAGATGTTTTCCAAGTACAGTAATGATCCCACCCTGTACCACATCACGATCAATCTCGCAGTGGTGGACAGGACCACAGCAATGGATATGGTCAAACTGCTCTTGTAGGAGGCAGACGGGTTTACTGGCCTATCGTTCGTGTTTCGGTCTCGAGTGTTTTCTGGGGAGTTCTGTATGGTTCGAGACTCTCCAGTATGCAGTACAGATGTTTATCACAGGACACAGAAGATCCCGGATGCATTGGAATAGATGATGGGATGAAACACACCTCGGGGGTTTCCAGATTCCGGCATCGTGTACCGGTGTGTGTACTCTTGGGGGAAACCGATACCGACAGTGGGTGAAAGGGGTGGATATGAAGATCAGATCATTCAGGGTAATCCCCACTCTGCCTGAGACACTCAATCCGATCCTGGCACTTGCCTACAATTCCTGGTACAGCTGGAATCAGAAGGGTCTCCGTCTCTTTCAGCATATGGACCGGGATCTATGGGAAGAAACTTCCCATAATCCTGTTGAAATGCTCTCCCGGATCTCCCAGGGTCGAATCATGGATCTCCTGGAGGACGAGGGGTTTCTCTCTCAGATGAAGAGGACCGTCGAGGAATTCAATGACTACATGTCAGAGACAGGTCTGTACTCCTTTCTCCTGGCGCAACCGATCGATTTTACCATTGCATACTTCTCAATGGAATTCGGGATCACCGAGAGCCTGCCAATCTATTCGGGAGGTCTCGGTATCCTTGCAGGCGATCACCTGAAAAGCGCGAGCGACCTCAGGCTCCCCCTGTGCGGGGTAGGGCTCATGTACAAGCACGGATACTTCACCCAGTACCTGAGCTGGGATGGCTGGCAGCAGGAGGAATCACCGAATAACGATTTCTACCACATGACCCTCGTCCTGCAGCAGGATGATTCGAACAAGCCGCTCAAGATTTGCGTGAATCTGGCCGGCAGGGAGTGCTGGGCTCAGATATGGAAATGTCAGGTAGGCAGGGTGCCCCTGTATCTTCTTGACACCTACCTTGAGGAGAATCACCCCGACGATCGCAATGTCACGGGAGGCCTGTATGCAGGGAGCATGGAAGACAGGCTGAGGCAGGAGATCGTGCTTGGCATCGGCGGAATGCGGGCCCTGGAAGCAATGGGGATCGAGGCAATGGTATACCACATGAACGAGGGGCACAGCTTTCTCGTGGGATTGGAACGCATCAGGGGCCTCATGAAGAAGCACGGCCTTGACTTCCATACCGCGCGAGAGGTGGTGAGATCTTCGCTGGTCTTTACCACCCATACCCCGGTTCCTGCGGGAAACGATG
>JBNGDS010000049.1:0-25051 GCA_049975365.1 Desulfomonilia bacterium
CACATTCTCTACAGCGTGATTGCATTCCAGGACCTGCCCCAGCTGAAACAGATGATATCAAGGATCGACCCGGATGCCTTTGTAGTTGTAATGGACACCCAGGAGGTCATGGGAAGTCGTCTGGGCAATCAGCCGCACTGGTAGGGACGTCACTTTTTCATTGTATTGCATACCTGGACGAAAAAGCTCGTGTGATCATCTGAACCGGATCAACAAATCGCCCTGCCTTTTCCTCCCGCATCACGAACCTACCATCGAAACGGATTGACTTTTTCTCTTTCGTCAATAGTTTAATGAGTATGGAATGATCGGGTTCTGAGCATCTCGGGACACCACCAGAAAAGGAGATGGACATGTCTCATTACAACACGGCGATGAGGGTCTATACGTCGAAACGGATTGAAGAGATCGAATCTGCAGACATACTCATTGGTATTCCCTGCTATAACAATGAGACCACAATCGAACACGTGATTCAGATGGTAACCCATGGACTGAATTCCTGGTACAAGGACAAGAGAAGTGTCATCTTGATTGCTGACGGGGGATCAACGGATGACACCAGGGAGGTAGCAAAGGAATTCCAGATAAAACCGTGGCAGGAAAAGATTGTGACGATCTATCGCGGCCCGGCGGGGAAAGGCACTGCCTTGAGATCCATATTCGAGGCGGCTCTGCGCTTGAGGGTAAAGGCATGTGCAGTGGTGGACTCTGACCTGAGGAGCATAACCTCTGACTGGGTTTCCTACCTCCTAGAACCGGTACTCACGCACGGGTATCAGTTTGTAGCCCCGGTCTATATGAGACACAAATATGACGGAACCATCACGAACAATATCGTCTACAATCTCACCCGGGCCCTGTACGGAAAGAGAATCCGTCAGCCCATCGGCGGCGACTTCGCCTTTTCCGCCGATGTTGCAAAATTCTACACCGAGCAGGAAGTCTGGGAAACTGATGTGGCTCGATTCGGCATCGATATCTGGATGACAACCACTGCCATCACCAATGGATTCAAGATCTGTCAGTCGAACCTCGGTGTGAAGATCCATGATGTCAAGGATCCTTCGCTGCACCTGGGCCCCATGTTCCGTCAGGTGATGTGGACCATATTCTATCTCATGGAGATCTATGAACCCTTCTGGACTGGCATCATGGAGAGCTCATCTGTGGAGACGTTCGGAATGAAAGGGTACACCGAGCCGGAGCCGGTACGGGTGAACCTCGACGCAATGATCGAGAACTTCAAGATCGGATACCAGCAGTTCGGGGCACTGTGGAAAGACATCCTCTCTCAGGAGTGTTTCAGGGAGATTGAGAAAGCCTCTGGAATTGAAAAAGATTCCTTTTTCTTCCCCATAGAGGTCTGGGTCAAGATCCTCTTCGAGATAGCGGCAACGTTCCATGCATGGAAGAAGAACCGGAACAAGCTCATCGACGTGATCGTTCCTCTGTACTATGCCCGGGTGGCTTCCTTTGTGAACCTGAGCAAGGATATGAACTCCGAGGAAGCGGAAAACCTCGTTGAGGAACAGGCTCAGTACTTCGAGGACTACAAGGACTACCTCATCGAGATGTGGAAGAAGAAATCAGAGACATAGCGTGTGCAGGGCTCCCCCTGCAGGATGCCCGTTGCTCTCTTCTGTCGAGGGAATTCTTCCAGACATCATCCCATGAGGTGAGGGTATGCGCCGGTGAAGCCTCTATCGGAAAATCTTCTTCTCGCCCTCCACCACGTCTACGATCTCGTTCATGATGTTTGGCAGCTTCCGGAGAACTCTATCCCAGGATACAGTCTTGGGTGTTTCGTAGATATCGCTTCGAATGGTCTCTCCTGTCCTCTCTATCATGTTCAGCAGTCCCTTCTCGATGAACGGCTTGAACTCGTCGTGCGCCGTGACATACGAAGTGAACCTGTTCACCACAAATGACGGGGAGAGGAGAAGGTCACCTGCAAAGAGAATTACGTTCTTGAAGACTGTATCCACCATATACTCCTCTTTGTTGGTGTCATACATCAGTCCGCTGAAGGCTGCATTATCCGCGTACATCTTGATGAGATCATCCGCTACGCTCAAGTAGGTGGTGGTGAGATCCCTGATGAAGTGCTCACTTATCTCAAGACCTTCCTCTATGACCAGGGCGCTCAGCAGTGTAGTGACGATATCGATACCCATCCGATAAAGACCTTTCGTGCGATCCTCTTCTGAGACAGGCTGATGTTTGTGGTCAAAGGGTTCCTGTGATATCTCCACCTGTGCACAGCTTGTCGCCTTCCTGTACACCTCGATCAAGGTGAAGATCTCCACACCCCAGTCTGTGGCGAAGTGCATTCTTTTCAACAGTTGCGAGTCGAACACGACCTCACCGGAGAGCTGGTAATTGAAATTGAGGAGAAAATCCACGAGACGAAGCACCTTCTCCTCCTGAGTCTCGGTGAACTTTCTCTTCAGGGCTATGAGAAGCGGGTCCAGCAGCAGCCTCTTCACCCGTCCGAAAATCTGTTTGTCCTTAATGCGGGCATAGAAGGCCTTGCTGAACTGGTAGTTCAACACCTGAACAGGATAGAAGAGCCTGTCCAGCTGTCTTCGTTCGAATGTCCTGATGTCTGCATCGACAAGGCCAATGGTCTGGGCACCCATGGCGAGCGCGATGCCGAACGACATGAACATGTTCCGACCCTTGCCCGGCTCTGTGAGCCCGAATCCCGCGTCTGAAATCTGCTGGTAGATGGAGGAAAAACCCGGGCCGTCGTTGTGCTGAATCAGGTAGTTTTTCACTCCATGGTGGTTCAGGATTCGTGCCAGTTCATGCGCATCCTCCACCTCCGCCTTATCCAGCCCGAATATAATCTGGGAAAGGTACGAGGCGCTGGAAAGGTGGTGTGCCATGTTCTCAAACACCGGTCGGTTTTCGGGAGACATATACTCGGATGCAAGAAGAGGAATGATGAGCACTGCCTTTTTCCATTTGGAGTGGTGGAGCAGTTCTATCTCCATCTGCGGGCTCTCTTCACTGAGGAGATACAACGTACTGATTCTCGTGTGCTTCTGGGCAAAATTTGACATCTACACTCTCTCCCTTTTTCTCAAGCTCTTGCACATGCAGTACCGTCAACTACGCCAGAAAGCAGACGGCATGAAACCGATTTCACGTGATGGTCCAACACAGACAAGTAATTCTATCAGGAACCCTTTCAGGCGGTCAAGGGGAGGTTTTCCTCGCGATTCCGACCGCACACGCGTTCCTGAGAAAACCAAGAGCTCCTTGGGTGTCCAAGAAGTTTCTTTGAAAAAATCTGTGTTTCCCATTATAGTGAACCCTGATCAGGATGTGACAGGGAGGTAGAGATGTTCGAGAGAATTGTCTATCCTACCGATTTCTCAGAGGTCTCCAACAAGGCTGCACATGTCCTCAAGAAGCTGAAGGGAACTGAACCGCAGAGTGTACTCGTTGTCCATGTCCTGGATCAACGGGAATTTCATAGCTTTGTCGGTGATGTGACCCCGGGGAGCCCGCTGTCAAGAGATCTTATAACCCACTGGGAAGATTCGCGCAGACAGCATGCCGAAACAGAGCTGGAACGGGTTGCATCTGATCTCTCTTCACTGGGCTACCATGTGATCACACGTCTCGAAGACGGAATCCCGTTTCTCAAAATCCTGGAAATTGCCGAAGAAGAACACGCGACCGTTATCGTTCTCGGGTCGCACGGCAAGAGCAATCTCCGCGAGATACTCCTGGGATCAGTATCCGAAAACATCGTCCGTAAGGCGATGATACCAGTGCTTGTGATCAAACGGTGAGAAGTATCGATACCGGGTATACCATCAGGCATCATTTCTCCTGGAGAAGATGCTCTCAAGCGATGCAACGCCCTGATCCCAGACAAAGATCACAATGCTCATGGCAATAAGGATCAGATCCCTCAGAAGGTAGAGACTGGTGATCGTCCCTTGGGAAGGATCGGTGCTGAAACACCCGCAGGAGATGTCAAGACCACGCACCAAGGAGATTGCCAGGGCCCCTGCAAACAGAATCAGCAGGCTCGATGCTACCAGTGCCGCTCCGGGTACCCATATACCCACAAGCAGGGATAGACCGACAATGATTTCAATCCATGGGAGTACCACGGCACACAGAGACACCATGGCCTCCGGGAGAAGACGGTAATTTGAGACAGCCTGTGCAAATCCATGGGGATCGAGAACCTTCATGCCCCCCGCAAACAAGAACATGCCGCCGATGAATAGTCTGAAATAGAGCGAGAGAAGCCTTGGAGTCAACATCCGGGTGATGTGGATGCTCATTGTCCGCCCCCATCTTCCGTTGGATACCCGGCCTCTACCCAACCCGCCCAGCCATCTCTGTAAACAGCGACCTGAGAGATTCCGTTGTTTTTCAGGAATCTCGCAAGATCGAATGCTTTCGGGCACTCCATGTCATCACAGTAGAGAACGATATGCAGCCGTTGCCGGGATAATTCCCTCAGGGAATCAAGACCCCCCCACTGCTGAGAGGGAACGACGTTGACGGCTCCGGGAATGTGTCCACAGGAGTAGATCGATGATTCCCGGGCATCGACAAAGAGTACGTGTTTCTCAAGATAGAGTTCCCATGCCTCTTCGGTAGTGACACGGGGAATATCACCACGATCAGTCTTTCCCATCGCCTCCGACGACCATGATACGTGGAGCCAGTCGGGTCGTAGCAGGTTGAACGCAAGACCGACAACTACCCCGATTATTACAAGGGTTGCACCTTGAAGAAAAGCCCTGCGCATGTGATTCATCATCTCCTGAGCCATTTTCCGTTCCGTATGCGTTTCTCTGTCTCGTACTCACCTGAGGTTCATTTTTTCACAGAGATTCCTATACCATGACACACCGGGGTAGTTCCACGTCCATTTTGCCGGGCTGTGTTCCACTGTGCCCAGGATCATTCGAATCCCTTGACGTGCGGGATCCAGTGCAGAAAAAGCTTTTCTTCGAGAGCAGTGCAGGTTCATCCCAGCAACTGGAAATACCAGTTGATAATCTCGTTCCCCCACAGGACGAAGATCAATGATCCAATGGAAAGAAAAGGTCCGAACGGGATAGGCGACTGTATGTTCTTGCGCTGAAGGAACGCCCATGGGATTCCCACGAGAGTCCCGAGCAGTGATGCTGAAAAGAGGGTGAACAGTACCCCCTGCCAGCCAGTGAACACGCCGATCATCCCCAGCAGTTTCACATCTCCGCCTCCCATTCCCTGCTTGCCCGTGAGAAAGTAGTACCCGTATATAATGCCGATGAGTATACCCGAACCAAGAACGAGACCGAGAACAGCATCCAGGTAGGCAACCGGAAGCCAGATCACCGCTACGAGGCCCACGATTATTCCTCCAAGGGATATGCTGTCCGGGATGATCTGATGATCGAGATCAATAAACGTTATAACGAGAAGGGCGCATGCCCAGAGATAATAGATGGCGAAGCTCAGAGAAAGACCGAAGCGTGCGAGGAAGGTCACGGCGAGGAGAGCACTCAACAGCTCCACCACAGGATATCGCAGTGAAATCCTGCACCCGCAGTACCTGCATTGCCCTCTCAGGAAAAGGTAGCTGATGACAGGTATGTTATGCCAGGGCTTGAGCGGCTTCTGACACTGAGGGCAGTGTGAAGCGGGCCATACCACGGATTCCGACCTGGGTATCCTGTAGATACAGACATTCAGGAAGCTGCCGATGAACAGGCCGAAGACAGCTACGAGAATGAGCCATGTCACGAAAGCAGATCTCCCCTCCTGAAACGAATGACCTCACTGTCCAATGTCGAGATGAGCTCGTTCATGATGACCTTCAGCGGATCATCGTCAGAAAGCATTGATGCTGCTGAGGTGATTCTGTCTCGTTCATGTTCCAGCTTGTCCACTATCGGTGAGATGGAACGGAGAGTTAGTCCGGGATCTTCCAGGGCCTGTGCGTAGCCATCCAGAAGATCGAGGGCATGTTCACTCGTAGTGAGTGCCGTCATCATGTAGGGATTGAGTGCAGAAGGCTGAGCAATCTGTTCCTGGTATGTATGTACACGCGGAATCTGGGACTTCTCTATGCCGGAGAGCATCTCCTCGAAGGAGTTTTCTGCTGCAGGTTTCTTCACTGGAGTCGTTCCCAATGCATTCCCGATAATCAGATTCGGATCTATCTTCATGAGTTCCTCCCGGCTGAAAATAAGCAAATATGATGCCAGCAGCTTCTTTGCCGTATGAACAGGATGCCTCCACCTGAAGGGGGAAGTTTCTACCCATCCCGGGTGGAAAAATGATCCAGGTTCTCAGAGAGGAGGGACGAGCCTCCCTATACTCAGGGCTCTCTGTCTGAGCACTTCACCGATATCGAGGGCCTGAAGTTCATGTACATACTGTCGGATCATCGCCCCCACCTCGTCGATCACCTGATTCGGATTGTTGTGAGCACCTCCGGTGGGTTCTTTGACAAGGATGTCCACGATTCCATCCCGGTAGAGATCCTTGCCTGTTCCTTTCAGGGTGTCTGCAGCGCTCTCCTTTTGTGTTGAATCCCCGAAGATGATGGAAGAGAATCCTTCAGGGCTGATGGAGCTATAAAAGGCGTTTTCCAGCATGATGATCCTGTCTCCGAATCCCAGGGCCAGAGCTCCCCCCGACCCTGCCTCACCGATGATACAGGCGACGATCGGTGTCCGTACACTCGCGATTGTAGCGATACACTGGGCGATGGAGAATGCCTGACCGCGATATTCCGCCTCTGGCACAGGATATGCTCCCGGGGTGTCCACGAAGGTAATCACAGGCCTGCCGAATTTTTCTGCAAGTTTCAACAGCCGGTTCGCCTTGTAGTGCCCCGAGGGGCTTGCCATACCGTAATGAAACTTCGTATGATCCTTCTGGTGCGCAGACCGCTTTTTGTGTCCAATGAGCATGACCGGGATGGTATCCAGGAATGCTGGCCCGCCGATAATCGCAGGGTCATCCTCGTATATCCTGTCACCCTTGAATTCCATGAATCCATCAAAGATCCTCGTCACGTACTCATCTATACCCGGGCGGTCCGTGTGCCGGGCAAGCTCGACACTTCCCCACCTGGTTATGCCGTCATAGAGATCACGCCGCAAGTCCTCCACCTTGTGCATAAACTCGGCAGTGTCGACCTCATGGAACCGGGAAATAGTATCCTGGAGTTCCTTCAGTGCTTTGTCGATATCGACGAATTTGTCCCGGGTCTTCCTGGTCACTGGAGTACCACCCCCGAGGGACCCACAAAATCTACCAGGGCCTCGATGAAATCCTTCGACGGATTCACCATGTACTCCTTTCCTGCGTCGATATTGACCACAGCACCCTCGGTGTCTACTTCAAAACAGATGACACACTCCCCCCTGGAGTTCTCGATCCTCTCCTTCATGCTCTTGATGACATCGTCCTTCATCTCTGGAGAAATTCTCACGAGAACCCTCTTCGCCAGGAGGTGATCTGCCTGTTCCAGAGGGTACACCTTCTCTGCAACGAGGTCCACCTTGACAGATTCGCTGTCGTTTCCGAGTGCTTCTTCTGTCCTATCCATCCGGGCTTCCACGATCACTGGCTCGTCGGAGGAGATGAGATTCTGATACTGACTGAAGCACTGGGGAAAGAATACAACAGGTGCCAGACCATAGAGATCTTCGAGCATGGCCCGTGCCATGGGTTCTCCCTTCCTGGTTCTGGTGACAACCAGATTGTTGAGGATACCGGCGAGAACGACACCGCCATTTTTTTCCTTCAAGCTGACGGATGTCGCGGTGGAGCGTTTTTCGATCAGCTCCGCATACTTGTTCAGCGGATGTCCGGAAACGTAGAATCCCATACCTTCCTTTTCCATCTTGAGCCTCTCGATATCCGACCAGTCGGGGATATCAGGAAGGTCTCCCGGAATATCGGGGTTGTCCTGGGAGAACTCTTCGAGACTGAACAGCGTTTCCTGTCCTGCCAGTCTTCCCCTGGCAATCCTCTGTGCATCCTCGAGGAGGACGTCCAGCACCTCGTAGAGTGCCCTGCGATTCGGGTGGAGCGTATCAAAGGCACCTGCCTTTATCAGGGCCTCGATGACTCGCCTGTTCACCTTCGTTGTGGCCACCCGCTGGAGAAATGACCGGAAATCGGCAAATTTCCCGTTCTTCTCGCGCTCCGCCAGGATGATCTCCACTGCTGCCCTACCGACATTCTTGATTGCACCGAGGCCGAAGCGAATTCCATCATCGGTACTGATGAATTCCCACAGACTCTCATTGATGTCCGGTGAAAGGATCGCTACATTTCGAGCCCTGCACTCCGCAATATGACGCGCCACCTTTTCCGTGTTGTTCATATCTAGGGTAAGGTTGGCGGCCATGAACTGCGTATAGTGGTGTGCCTTGAGGTATGCTGTCTGGAATGCCACAAGGGCATATGCTGCCGCGTGTGACTTGTTGAATCCATAGTTAGCGAATTTCTCCATGAGATTGAAGATCTCGACTGCCTTGATCTCATCCACCCCTTTCGCGAGGGCACCGCTTACAAAGATTTCTCTCTGTTTGGCCATCTCATGGGCGATCTTCTTCCCCATGGCTCTCCTGAGCAGATCGGCTTTCCCGAGGGAGTATCCACCCATTATCTGGGCGATCTGCATGACCTGCTCCTGGTAGACTATGATACCGTAGGTCTCCTTCAGAATCGTCTCGAGCAGAGGGTGGGCATAATCGATCCTCTCTCTCCCATGTCTGCGCTCGACATACGAAGGGATGAGATCCATGGGTCCGGGCCTATACAGCGCCACCGCTGCAATGACATCCTCGAACTTCTCGGGCCTGAGCTGTCTGAGCATGTTCTTCATGCCGGAACTCTCCAGCTGGAAAACACTGGATGTATCACCTTCTCCGATGAGCTTATAGGTAAGTTCATCGTCCAGCGGAAGCCGTGAGATATCAAGATCGATGCCCTGCGTTTCCAGGATTTCGACGGTTTTCTGGATCACGCTCAGCGTTTTTAGTCCGAGCATGTCGAACTTGATGAGCCCAATCCTTTCGATACACTTCATGTCGTACTGGCTGATGAGCATCCCCTTCTTATCGACATACACAGGAACATGCTCTGTCAGGGGGCTTTCATCCGATATGATCACACCTCCAGCGTGCACTGATGCATGCCGGCTCAGTCCTTCCAGTGCCCGTGCGATATCCATGAGCCGAGACACCTGGGGATCACTGTTCATGAGTTCTTTCAGCCTCGGTTCTGCATCGATCGCCATATCGAGCGTAATGTTCAGATCCCCCGGAATGAGCTTGGCGATCTTGTCCACATCCGAGTAGCTTATTCCCATGACTCTGCCAACATCTCGAACCACTGCCTTCGCCTTCATGTTTCCGAACGTGGTGATCTGGCCCACATACTGCGGGCCATACTTGTTCTTTACATACTCGATGACCTCGTCCCGCCTGCTCTGGCAGAAATCTACGTCGATATCGGGCATACTCCGTCGTTCGGGGTTGAGAAACCGTTCGAAGAGAAGATTCCACTTGATGGGATCAATATCGGTGATCTGGAGACAGTAGGCTACCAGTGAGCCTGCTGCACTCCCCCGGCCGGGACCAACGGGGATGTTGTGATCCTTTGCATACCTGATATAATCGGCAACTATCAGAAAGTACCCGGAAAACCCCATGGACTTGATGATTTCAAGCTCTTCCTTCAACCTCCCGGAGTAGAGCTCCGGGATATCGTTTCCTAGCCTCTCACGCAGTCCTGCCCATGCCTTTTCCTCGATGCTATCCTCGTGAGACCTCCCGTTCTCGAGCGGATAGGTCGGGAAGCAGTAGGTGTCTTTCGGTATTTCAACAGTGCATCTGGCGGCAATATCTTGGGTCGCTGCAATTGCCTCCGGTATCCAGCTGAATCCCTGGATCATTTCAGAGGGGGTCTTGACATACAGGTTATCGCTCTCAAAGCTCATCCTGGATGGATCGTTGACGGTTGTCTGTGTCTGTATGCACAACAGAGCATCGTGAGCCTTGGCATCCTCCTTCCTCAGATAATGACAGTCGTTGGTGGCAACTACGGGAACATCGAAGCGTCGTGCCATATCAACTATGACGGGATTCACTTTGTTCTGATCCTCCAGTCCATTGTCCTGAAGTTCCAGGTAGAATCTCCCGTCGAATGTCGACCTGAGAAAATTCAGGGCGTCCACTGCTCTCTCCTCGTTCCCGCGCAGGAGCCAGTACGGAATCTCTCCCTGAAGGCAGGCACTCAGCGCGATCAACCCGCCGTTGAGTTCAGCCAGGAGTTTCCGATCGACACGGGGCTTGTAGTAGAACCCGACTGTATTGGCCAAGGAGACGAGCTGCATGAGATTTCGGTAGCCTTCGAAATTCTCTGCCAGCAGGATCAGGTGATAATTTTTTGGGAGACCGGGGATGAGATCTTTGTGCCCCATATCTTTGGGAGCCACATACATCTCGCACCCAAGAATGGGCTTGATGCCGGCCTTGATGGCCTTGTCATGGAACTCAACGACCCCGTACATGGAGCCATGGTCGGTGATGGCAACCGCATCCTGACCATATCCCCTGGTGGTCGCGATCAGATCGTCTATCCGGATGGCACCATCGAGGAGACTGTACTGGGTGTGGCAATGTAGGTGCACAAACCCCATGACAGGTTCAGTACTCCAGTTTGTAGTTCGGAGCCTCTTTCACAATGATGACATCGTGGACATGGGATTCCTTCAGACCAGCGGATGTGATCTTGACGAGCTTCGCCTTGGTCTGGAGCTCCCTGATGTCCGTGCATCCCGTATACCCCATGCCTGCCCGGAGACCCCCCAGAAGTTGGTAGACGTTCTCTGAAAGGGGTCCACGGTAGGGGACTCTTCCCACTATTCCCTCGGGAACGAGCTTTTCGGTATCGGTGACATCCTCCTGGTAATATCTGTCTCTGGAACCGATCTTCATGGCTTCGAGAGAACCCATCCCCCTGTAGGCCTTGTATGTCCTTCCTTGAAAGATGATCCTCTCTCCGGGAGCCTCGTCGGTCCCCGCAAAAAGCGATCCGATCATGACACTCGAAGCTCCGGCGGCGATTGCCTTCGTGAGGTCTCCGGAAAATTTCACTCCCCCGTCTGCAATGACCGGAACATCGTACTTGCGTGCTTCCGGAGCACAGTTCATGATAGCGGTGACCTGCGGCATTCCAACGCCTGCCACAACCCTGGTAGTACAGATCGATCCCGGACCGATTCCCACTTTGATCCCGTCAGCACCGGCCTTGATCAGATCAAGTGTTGCTTCCTTGGTCACCACATTCCCGGCAATGATCTGAGCTTTTGGATAGAGCTCCTTGATCTCTTTCACCGTGTTCACGACCGCCTTTGTATGTCCGTGAGCAGTATCCACCACAAGCACATCCACACCTGCCTTCATGAGAACATTGATCCGTTCGAGTTCATGCGGCAGGATCCCCACTGCTGCTCCAACCAGCAACCTGCCTCGTGAATCCTTTGCAGAATGCGGGTATTTCTGTGCCTTCTCGATATCCTTGATGGTGATGAGTCCCTTGAGGTGGTACCGGGAATCAACGACAGGGAGTTTTTCTATCTTGTACTGATGGAGCAGCTTTTTTGCTTCATCCAAGGAAATCTCACCCTGGACCGTTATCAGGTTTTCCTTGGTCATGGCCTCATCGATCGGCTTGTTCATATCAGTCTCAAACCGGAGATCTCTGTTTGTCAGAATTCCTATGAGCTTCCCTTTGACGGTAATCGGGACACCGGAGATGCGATAGTGCTGCATCACCTTGAGGGCATCACCGATCTTCTGCTCAGGACCCATCGTTATGGGATCAACGATCATCCCGCTCTCTGATTTCTTGACCTTGTCCACCTCTACGGCCTGGGCTTCCGGGGGCATGTTCTTATGAATGATGCCTATTCCCCCTTCCCGTGCCATTGCAATTGCCGTATTCGCCTCCGTGACAGTATCCATTGCTGCACTGAGGAGTGGTATATTCAGCCGAATCCCGCGGGTCAGCCATGTTCCAATGTCCACCTGGGCTGGGGTCACATCGGACCGTGCGGGAAGGAGCAGCACATCATCAAACGTGAGGGCTTCTACAAATATCTTATCCATACCACCATACTCCTTACTCCATCCTGTATTCAATGCGTACGAGTCTTCCAAACGCAGAGGCCGTGCCTCTGAGATCCAACGGGGAGGATACATCCACCATTTTCCTGATGGCATCGAGGATTCCCGTGGAAATTTCCGGCCTGATGAAACGGACCTTCCCGGGAATTCCCGCCTGTTCCTTCGCCTCTTCCACTGCCTCATCGAACCCACCGAGTTTGTCGATCAGGCCGAACTCACATGCCTGTCTTCCGGTGAAGGCCCTGCCATCTGCATAGTTTTTCACGGTCTCCAAAGGGAGTCCCCTGGTCTCGGCCACGGTTTCGACAAACTGTTCATGAACGTCGCTGACCAGTTCCATGAAGTACTCCCTCTCCGTGTCAGTCATCTCTTTAAACGGCGAGCCGGAATCTTTCAATGCCCCGCTGGTAATGCTTTCAGCTTTTACGCCGATCATCTCCAACCCATCGCTGACATCCAGAAACTCGAGGATGACACCGATGCTCCCGGTAAGTGTCCCGGGAAGAGCAAAAATTGTATCAGCCGCGCACGCAATATAGTACCCGCCTGATGCACCCACCGAGCCCATAGAGGCTATTACCGGCTTTTTCCCCTTCAGCCTCAGAAGGGCTCCGTAGATCTCCTGTGATGGCCCGACCTTTCCCCCCGGGCTGTCAATCCGCACAAGCACTGCCTTCACATGCTCGTTTTCCTCGAAGACCTTGATGGCATCGAGGTACACTAAGGCATCACGGATAGACCCTTCGATCTCCAGAACACCGATTGCAGGGGTCATGATGTTCTGCATGGACTGAGCACCCCAGACGAACAGGATGATCAGGAAGATGATGGAAATCGACCACTTGATCTTTTTCTTCATATAATTGATACCAAGACCCATGAGAAAGTAGCTTAATGATTATACAACCATAAATACACGAGCAAGTATATACCAAGAATTGCCATGTTGTCCATATGAACGGGAACCTTTCTCGATGCCTTTACCAGGGAGCCCGTGAGAAAGAGTCCAGACATGAGAATTCCTGCCCCCAGGGTTACTACCTGGGAAGAGGTTATCGTTGCGTATACTGATGAGTGGTACGTGAGGTCAGCAATCGCCACGATGGTGAGGTTCATGGCATTGGAACCGAAGATATTCCCTGTAGCCATTCCGATATTCCCGAGTTTCAGCAATCTCAAGGTGACAACAAGCTCGGGCAGGGATGTCGCCGCTGCCATGAACAGTGATCCGACAAATGTTGAAGAAAGATCTGTCTTCCGCGCGATCTCGTCGCATGCATCTGCCAGAAGGACACCTGAGATGACGACGAAGGCACCTGTGACGAGCACCAGCACCAAGTTTTTGCCCAGGGTTCTCTGCAATTTCACAGTTGCGATGGGGCTTCCGAGTGGCTCATCACCTCCCTGTCTGGCATACACCCACATGCCCACGCCATACGAGCCCAGGATGAACAGGCTCCCAAGAACCCCTATCCACGTGTCTGCAGATGCCATCCCGATGATCATCACCATGAATGCGGCCATGCTGATGCTCATGTATGCAGAAAAATTCGAGCGCCACTGCCACCTGGTGTTCGTGAGCCGCGACGAAAAGACCAGGATCACCACCGAGAGGATGGCGATATTGAAAAGGTTTGACCCGAAGATATTCCCCACTCCGAGATCAGGGTTGGACTTGTAGAGAACGGCTGAAAGCGTCCCGATCAACTCCGGCAGAGAGGTTATTATACCCAGCAGCAGGGCCCCTATGAATCCGCGACTCAAGCCCGTGATCTCTGCTGTTTCATCCGCCAGGTCGCTTAAATACCTTCCTGAAAAGAAAATGACCAGGGAGGCTGCGACAAACTGATACCACATAGTATCAGGTTAGCTCTTCCCCTTGGTATCCCTCAGTTCCTTCAGTAGATCCCCAAGGTTTGTACCGACCTTGTCAGAAGTTTTCTCCTGAGTGGCAAGTGCCTTCTTGTGGTGGGCCTCGTCAATGGCCTTGATGGAGAGCCCGATCTTCTTGTTTTCCGGGCTGATCCTGAGAACCATGGCCTCAACTTCCTGTCCTACCTCAAGTACTTCGGCCAGTGCGTTGATCTTGTTGCTGCTCACTTCCGAGATGTGGATCATCCCCTCAATTCCCGGCTTGATCTCCACGAACGCTCCGAAGTCGGTCAGCGACGTGATCTTTCCTTTGATTATGCTTCCCGGGGGATTATCCAGTGCGATCTGGTGCCAGGGATCTGGAGTGAGTTGCTTGATTCCCAGCGAGAACTTTTCGCTCTCCGGATCAATGGTCAGCACCTTTGCATTGATCACGTCTCCTTTTTTATACATCTCGCGGGGGTTCTTCACCTTTGGGTCCCATGAGATATCGGATACGTGGATAAGGCCATCGACATCGATGTTTTCGTCCACACTCACGAACAGCCCGAAATCAGTGACATTCTTGACTGTGGCATCCACCACGGTGCCTTCCGGATAATATTCCTGGAGCATCTTCCACGGATTCGGCAGTGTCTGTTTGAGTCCGAGAGATATCCGTCTGTTTTCCTGGTCGACACCGAGAACGATGACATCGACGGTCTGCCCTTCCTCAAGAATGGATGAAGGATGCCTGATCCTCTTTGTCCAGAACATTTCCGAGATATGCACAAGGCCCTCGACACCCTCTTCGAGCTCGACGAATGCCCCGTAGTTCGTCACCGACGTCACCTTGCCCGAGATCTTCTTCCCGATGGGATAGCGATACTCGAGACCCTCCCAGGGATCAGGGGTCAGCTGTTTCATACCCAGGGATATCTTCTCTGTTTCAGGATCGAACTCGATCACCTGAACCTCGATCTCCTGGCCAGGCGAAACTTTGTCCTTCGGGTCCTTCAGCTTGCCCCAGGACATGTCCGTGATGTGCAGGAGCCCATCGATGCCACCAATATCCACGAAGGCACCGTAGCTCATGATATTCTTGACTTTGCCTGTGATCACGTCTCCTTTTTGCAGGGTGGCGAGCAATTTCTTTTTGTCTTCCTCTCGCTGCCTCTCCAGGACTTCGCGATGACTGACCACGACGTTATTCTTTTTACGATTGAACTTGATGATGGAAACATCGATGACCTGTGAGATCATCTTTTCCAACTCGCCTTCAGAAACCGGGCTGAGCGTGGCCTGAGAGCTCGGAAGGAATGCGGGAATCCCGATGTCCACGATAAGGCCTCCCTTGATTCTCTCCGTGACTTTTCCCTTGAGATATGAATTCTCCTGGTAAGCCTTGACGATATCATCCCAGACCTTTATTCGTTTGGCCTTTTCCTTACTCAGCCTGATGATGCCCTTTGCAGAATTGATATTTTCCACGAGGACTTCCACCTCATCACCGATCCCGACACTGATCTCGCCGGCATTTCCGATGAACTCGCTGATAGGCGCCTGACCCTCGTTCTTCCTCCCGATATCGATCATGATGTATTCAGTTCCGATCTGGACTACTGTTCCCGTCACCACAGAGCCTGGAGTTACTCGTTTATCCAATGTTTCTTCATAGAGTGCCTCGAGATCAGTCCCTTCAACATCGACATCCTGCTCTTCCTGGGTGTTTTCCTCCTTAAAAGTGCTTTCATGTTCCTGATCTGTTTTGTTTTCTTCTGCGCTAAACATGGTACCTACCCCCATCCGTCGTTCCTTGTTCCTCAATAAGTTGGCATCCTATACAATATAGATCCCGAAAAGACAAGA
Organism: Desulfomonilia bacterium; assembly: GCA_049975365.1. GTDB lineage: Bacteria > Desulfobacterota > Desulfomonilia > UBA1062 > UBA1062 > DSBG01. The sequence goes on from JBNGDS010000049.1 coordinate 15,897, forward strand.
CTATTATGGTTTTTCTTGTAATGGCCTCATTCCTCATATGTTCTGCTCTGTGAATCTTCATGTACGGGCATGGGGACACTATGGATCGTGATTGGTCTCCCCTCTTCTGTAGCTCGTCACCACCTGGATTCATGTTCCAGGATGTCTTCCTCCTCAGACGGGCACAGACATCTACCGGAGAGCGGTTCTCATCGCACAGTCCTGATGGAAGAATCAGAACCGGGATGATGCCACGGTGATCAGTCTAGTGGATTCTTTCTTGGTTTGTGAGAAGAAGGGTCTTTCAGAGCCTTTTCAAGCTCGTTGAAGACATTGGTTCTATCTGGATTCCTTCCCAGCGATTCCTCTATCTCCTTGAGCCGTGACTGCTGCTTGGATTTGAACTGGGATATTTCATCGAGCATCTTTGAAGGCTCTTCTGTACGTGGAATATCTTCGATCTTGGTATGATCCGCCACCATCAGCCTCAGATCTGCTCCGCTCCTGATGATCCTGATGATCCCCTGCTCTTCGAGCCTTCTCGATACCCGAGACAGTTCCTCCTCGCTCATCCTGAGGAAATCGGAAAGTGCGGCAATGGAAGGCGGCAGGCCGTTGAGGTGTTCGTACACCCTCATCCCGGCTACGAAGAGCAAAGCCTGATCATAGAGGCCTTTTCCCGTCATAGACTATCTCTAAAACAAAGCTCATGATTATGCAACGATGATTCAAGAATAGTATTGACAGTGCCGATATAACAACACAAATAGGAAATGTGGCTGTGAAACGGCTACTAAAGGAGGACCTGGTGTGAAAAGGATACTCACCCTACTGGCCGTAGTGTTCATATGTTTCTCCGCGTGCATGGTCTGTTATGCAGATGACATCGTTCACACTGTGAAAAAGGGGGATACCCTCTGGGACATTTCTTCACAGTACCTGGAAACCCCCTGGAAATGGCCTCTCGTGTGGGCACGAAATCAGGATATAACCAATCCTCATCTCATCTATCCGAATGATGTCGTCATCATCTCAAAGCAGGGTGATAAAACGGTCATCACGATCGTCCCTTCTCAACCGTCCGAATCCGAGGAAGTGGAAGAGCCCATCACGTACACTCCCGTTGAACTGGCTGAGGAGAAAGAACACTCAGTTGTTGTTTCGCCGAAGTTTTCTACCTATATCTACAGTCCGAATATTCTCACCGGCACGGGGAGTATTTTCAAAAAACAGGGAATCGGTGAACTTGCATCCATGGATGAGCTTGTCCTAATCAGGAAATCCGTCCCTCTGCAGAGCGGCCAGGGCATCACCGTGGTCTCGAAGGTCCAGGATATCAAGAGTGATAAAAAGGTGATCGGATACCTGTATAAGGCAATCGGCATTGCTACGGTGGAAGAGGTCAATGGAAACATCGCAAAGGCGAAGATCACGTACTCGAACCAGGAGATAAAATCTGGTGATATCATATTCGATGATCTCGCATCCATTCGTCCATTTACCGTCACCATGACCGAACCATCGCTTTCAGATTCGGGTTCCATCGTTGATCTGTACGGCGGAATAACAGGCAGCAGCGCCCTCGACCTGGTTTTCATGAACGTAGGGAAGAGCCAGGGTGTAGATAGAGGGGCTCTGCTCTCTATCTACAAGGAAACGACCCTGGAGAAGGACCGGGCAATGTTCCGCGATTACCAGGGCCTCGCTCTCGTGCTGCAATCCCTTGACACGAGTTCCATGGCACTGGTCATTGATTCAAAAGGTCCTATCGAGAGAGACTTTGTCGTCGCCGGGGCGGAGATAGACTAGGGGTTGCCCCGCGAGACAGCCGAATCAGAACGGGATGCCCTGGAACGACATGAGGGCATCCAGGCCTTTTTCATCCGTTCGGGTAAAGACCACGGCCATTCCCTCGTTCGTATTTCGTACCACCCGTCCCTGAACCCAGACGACCTTCCCAAAGTCTTCCACATCAAGGCTTGCAATCACGTATTCATCTGAGGTTTGGGGTGATTCAGTGTCCACGAACATCCCTGACCTGCTGATGTTCCGTACCCTGCCTCTCTTATAGACCTGATCATCAGAGCGATAGGCGACGCGCATTTTAACCCGTGCCCGTTTGTGGTTCCTCTGCTCATCCATGCCCTCAGCACCTCCCCCAATGCCGGAATACCGCTATGTGCCGATACATACTTCCGATGATTACATGACACTGACTCACACGAATATTTACTATACATGAAAAATCTACCTGCATACAAGCCCAAAGGTGCAATCAGGCTTTCTTCTGAACTGTTCCCTCCACTGTACCAGGTATACGATAGGTGTTCGAAAAGACCCTTCAAAAGAGCACTTCGTTGACACCCTGTGTTCAATACGATATACATTCATCCATGAAAATCCTCTATTCCGCAGATGAAATTGCCCGGAAAGTCGAGGATCTCGGGAAGGAGATATCCTCAGCGTACACGGGAAAAGAACTCTTCATCGTGGGAATCCTCAAAGGTGGGTTTATGTTCATGTCGGATCTCATCCGAGCCATCAGACTGCCTGTCAAGATCGGGTTTGCGCGCCTGTCCAGTTATGGAGACGCTGATTCGCCGCAGTCAGAGGTAAAGATCGTGGATGATCTCGATGAAGCCATCAAGGGACGGCACGTACTCATTGTGGATGATATCATGGATACAGGAAACAGCCTGATCGCATTTAAAAAACGGCTGGAGGAGAAGGATCCCGCTTCGGTGAGAATCTGCACAATGATAGACAAGACAGTGCGCAGGCGGTCCTCCATAACTCCTGATTTCTACGGGTTCCGGATCGAGGACGGGTTCATTGTCGGCTATGGGCTCGACTATGCGGAGAACTACAGGGGCCTGCCGGACATCTATGTCCTTGACCCCGCCGACAGGAGGGATACCCTGTGATCGTCATCACCTGTCCGAGGTGTCACAGCACATTCAGGTTCGATGAGAGCTCGGTCGAAAAGCCCAGTGTGAAAATGCGATGCAGCGTGTGTTCACACATTTTCACCCATACCTTTGAACCGAGGCCTTCCATCGAAGAAGAGTTTGACTCACTCATCAGCCAGAAGGAACCGCCTCCTGAAGTCCAGGAAGAAGAGTCCCCTCTGCACGAGGAGGTTTCCTCTGGGATCGAGGAAACTACCCAAGAACTGCCGCAGGAGAAACCTGGAATTGACTACGAGTCGGAGGTCCAGCCTGAGTCAGTTATCAGGGAGATAGATTCGATCCTGGGAAAAGGGGAGGAGATTACCCCGCATGATCGCATTGTGGGGAAACGGGAGGTGAAGAAGAGAAAATCCTCCTGGATCTTCCTCGTCGCTGCTGTGCTTGCCGTCGTTGTTCTCGGGGGCCTGTGGGTCATAAGGGATTCACTGCCGTTCCTGGCAAAACCTCAGGTTGAACAGGAGAAACAGATACTCCAGGAGGGGCCATTCTTCTCTATTCCTGAGGAGAGCATCACCTATGAACTGCTCACCAACCCAAGCGAGGGGACCGTGCTCGTGATCAAGGGAGTGATCAACAAACTCACCCAAAAACCTTTGCAGTCAGCGCTGGTCCAGGCACGGGTGTATAACAGCCAGAACAGACTTATCGATACACGCTCAGCCTATGCAGGCATCGTTCCCGACACGTATGAGTTCACCCGACAGAATAGCACGGATATTGATGCCCTCCTGAATGCAGAACCGGCATCCACAGGTGTTTTCGCTTCATCCCAGGAACTGCCGTTTGCCATTGCCTTCTACGGAAAGCCTGCTGAGGAAGGGGCATCGTTCCAGGTAGAGGTGAAGGAATTTCATTGGAAATAAGACAGAAAGCGATAGCAGACAGACTGAAATATGTATTCCTGCTCCTCGCCTTCGTCTTTTTCACCGGCACCATCGGGTTTCACTTCATAGAAGGCTGGTCGTTTCTCGACTCGTTCTTCATGACACTCATTACCATCACCACGATCGGATACCGGGAGATCTATCCACTTTCCGATGGAGGAAAACTCTTCGATGTCATGATCATTTTCCTCGGAGTGGGATCCGCTGCGTATGGGTTTGCTTCAATCGCGCAATTCGTTGTAGAAGGCGAGGTGCAACGGGTACTCGGGAGGAGAAGGTTGGACAAGAAAATCACACAAATGAATGACCACTATATCATTTGCGGGAACGGCCGAATCGGGTCACTCATCAGCCAGGAACTTCACAAGCATAAAAAAACGTTTGTCGTCATCGATCGTGACCCCGCGGCCATAGAATCCCTGGAGAGGGTGGGGATTCCCTACGTTATGGGAGACGCCACAAGTGAGGATACGCTCATCAAGGCCGGGATTCAGAGAGCCAAGGCCCTCATAGCCACCGCCTCATCTGACATGACGAACGTATACATTATCCTGATTGCCAAGGAACTCAACCCGGTGATCTTTGTCCTGGCACGAGCAGAGACCGAGGACTCCACGAAAAATCTGCGCCGGGCAGGGGCAAACAAAGTTATCTCCCCGTACATGATCGGCGGCCGTCATATGGCGAACATCATCCTGAAACCAACAGTGGTCGATTTCATAGAACTCGCAACTGGAGAGAAGATGGAGGATTTCATCATCCAGATGGAGGGATTCAAGATCAAGAGAGGATCTTCACTCCTTGGTCAAACACTGAAAAACGCCCCGATCCGCAAGAATCTCGGCCTTATCGTCGTTGCTGTGAAAGACTCGTCAGGGAAGATGATTTTCAATCCTAGTGCAGACTATACGATATCAGAGTCCGATGTCCTCGTCTGCATCGGTTCACCTGATGCACTTCAGTCAATGAAAAAGCTCTCGATCAGTTAGCATACCATGCGTATCATGGCTATAGACTACGGGAAAAAGCGTATGGGCATCGCGATCAGCGATCCCGGATGCACCATGGCACATCCCCTGGACACCATTGCCGTTCGACCCGACGGCTCACATATGGTTCAGATCCAAAAGGTCGTGACGGAATACGAGGTAGGGAAAGTAGTGGTCGGTCTCCCCTATAACATGGATGGAAGCGTCTCTGAGATCGGGAAGGAAGTGATCACCTGGGCACACGACCTGGAGACCATGCTCAGTCTTCCGGTGGAGCTCTTCGATGAACGGCTCACCTCGTTTGAAGCCCACGAACTGCTCATCTCACACCAGGTCAAGGGCAGAAAACGTCGGAAGGTCGTAGACAAGATCGCAGCCAGCCTTATCCTGAGGGAATATCTGAACATGTACACGCCATGAAACATGTCCTGTACTCACTTGGATTGATCTTTTCAGCCGCTGCTGTTCTCATCTTCATCCACGCCTATCTCTTCCTCACAACACCTGCCTCTCCCGGGAAACCGCTTCAGATTGAGATCATTTCCGGTCAGAGCGCGTGGGATATCTCTCGACTCCTGGAAAGTACAAATGTCGTCACCGACGCTCGCATGTTCATGGCCATCGCCCTGATCAGCGGAAAGGCCCGCCACCTTCAGGCCGGCACGTACGTATTCGAGGGCAGCCATGTACCAGCCGATGTCATGAATATCTTGTTCAAGGGCAAGACCTTGCGCTATCGGATCACGGTCCCCGAGGGCTCAACCATCTTTGATATTGCGGACATCATAGCTTCGACCTCTCTGGTGGCACGAGAAGAATTTCTCCTCAAAGCCCGCAATCGAGAGACCACTTCCTTTTTCGATCTTTCAGCTCCCTCGGTCGAAGGATACCTCTTCCCCGACACCTACTTCCTCGCACCCCACATGACCCCGCTCGAGATAATGGCAAAAATGATCAGTCGTTTCAGGGCGCTGTACACCAATGATATGATGCTGCGTGCAGAAGAACTCGGATTGAGCAGGCTCGAGGTCATCACTCTCGCATCCATTATCGAGAAAGAGGCGGTGATCGAAGAGGAGAAGCCGGTCATCTCTTCAGTTTTTCACAACAGGTTGAACCGGAATATGCTCCTCCAGTCAGACCCAACTGCCATTTACGGCATAGAGGGATTCAACCGCACCATCCGTCCCAGAGACCTTCACAGGGATTCCCCGTACAATACATACAGAAACCCCGGGCTTCCCCCGGGACCGATCTGCAACCCAGGGCTTGCATCCATTCGGGCTGCTCTCTGGCCCGCAGACACGAACTATCTGTACTTCGTGTCCAACAGGGATGGAACCCACTCGTTCTCTTCCACGCTGAAAGAACACAGCACCACCATCAGGAGGCTGTACCGCACCCGGAAGTAAGCCCTTCAGGGCTGCTTTCACCGGCAGACCCTGTCGATACTGCCCATGAATGGTGGAGTTCACTACACGGGATCATCTGTCCGGAGTCCATGTGCATTGCAAGCCCGAGATTCACTAAAGTTCCTCTCCTGAGCTTACGATACATCTATGCATGGAACCAGTGCGTGCAGCCATTGTGGATGATGAAGATGAAGTCCTCGACCTTATTGAACAGATACTGAAAGAAGAAGGCATCAGGACAAAACGGTTTCATGCTGCCGAAGATCTCCTGGAGGTCGTCGAAAAGCACGACTTCGACATCATTATCTCCGATCTGATGTTGCCCGGGATCAGCGGCCTTGACCTGCTCGAGGTGTTGAACTCGAGGATGCTGGTCACCCCCTTTGTCCTCATGACAGGGTATGCATCGCTGGATTCAGCCATCGAGGCTGTAAACAATGGTGCATTCTATTACATCAAGAAACCCTTCAACATCGAAGAGATCAGGTTTGTCATCAAACGATTGAGGCAGAGGCAGGATCTCATCGAGGAGATCGACCGGCTCAAGGCCCAGATCGATTCACTTCAGGCCAAGCTGAGAAAAGACATGACAGAACCGCTTCAGGACTTTCCTGAACCGATCGGAACCATCCCCTTCCGGGGTCCCGCAGATCTGGGGAAGGCCCTTTCTGCAATAGAGTATCTCGGACGATTGAAAACAGATGGTCTGATCTCCGACAAGGAATTCGGAGAGTACAAGGGCAAGATTCTCAAAAGGATTGTATGATGCTCGATAAAGTTCTCATCGTGGATGATGATCCCGGTATCCGGGAAACCATCTCTGAGCTCATAGAGGAGTTGGGATATACCGCCAGTACGGCCTCTGATGGTCCGGATGCATTGGGCCTTCTCGACGATGGCCCGTACCTGTGTGTATTCACGGACATCATGATGCCGAAGATGACAGGACTCGAGCTCATCAAGAGAATCAAGGCCCGTGACGTATCCATACCGATCATCGTGATCACTGGCTATGCCTCCCTGGAGATCGCCATAGACGCCATGAAATACGGCGCTTCTGACTTCATCTCGAAACCGTTCAAGGTGAGTCAGATCCAACTTCTTCTCAACAAAGTGAAACGCGAGAAATTACTCCTGGAACAGAATAGAAGGTACTCGGATGCGCTTCAGCTCCACCGCCTCATTGACAACCTTGTGGGACAGCTGGAAGACAAGAACCAGGAGATAACATCCCTGCAGGCCATCTCGGAGAGGATTATTTCGCTCAAGGGCATCCGGGATCTTGTCGGTGCAATCGTCGATGTATCCAAACAGATCCTCGAGGATGCGGATGTGCGCTTCCTTCCCCTGAACAGAAAGTCATGGAGACTCATCGACCCGGAAAACGGTCAAGAGAAAGCCATCGACAGTGATCTCCTGAAAGGCAATATCATTCGGAAAAAGAATTCGGGTGATGCCATCCTGAGACATTTCAATACCATATTCCCCCTTATGATCGAAGGCCAGGTATTCGGAATTCTCGACATCCTTTCAGGCAGCATGCTCGGTGAAGAAAAGGAAGGGAAGATCAGCTACCTTCTTAACAGGACCGCTGAGCGAATGGAGAATGTCGCTCTCTACGAAGGCCTCTATGAAAACATGCTCTCCACGTTGAACTCCATGGCTAAAATACTCGATGCCAGGGATCCTCACACCTCGCAGCACTCGACCCGTGTCACCGCGCTTTCCATGGCAGTGGCATCATCCCTGAATCTCCCGGAAGATGAACGCGACATCCTCTATATCTCAGCCTCACTGCACGATATCGGAAAGGTTGGAATCCCTGACAGCATCCTCTTGAAACCTGGTGGGCTCACGGATGAAGAGTTTGACGTCATCAAACGACACCCTGATATCGGGGCAGACATTCTTATGCCCCTGCCGCCCATGGCACGGGAAACAGAGATCATCAGGCATCACCACGAGCGCTACGATGGAAAGGGATACCCGTCCGGTCTCAAGGGTAAGGAAATCCCCTATCTTTCCCGAATCATCGCCCTGGCGGATTCCTACGATGCCATGACCTCGGACAGGCCGTATCGCAAAGGCTTTCCTGTGAATACGGCGATCGAGGAGATCAGGAGGTGCATGGGATCGCAGTTTGACCCTGAACTTGCCGAGGTCTTCATCGAAAAGATCGGCGAGGAGTAGGTCTACTGAGGTGTCGCCTGTGGCTGAGGTTCCCTCTCCAGTTCAGGGACTTCCTTCGATTCCTCTGACATGAGGGCCTTCAGCTCATCCTCAAGCATCAGTATGCGTTCTTTCAGTTTTTGATTTTCCTGAGACACCTGCATGCTCTCAGAAATGGCTGCCCGCAGTTCTTCATTCTGCCTCTGAAGATTCTGTATCTCTTCGGAGAGTTGTTTGATGCGTTCGGTCTCCGCAGGAGTGACGTCCTGGAGCTTCTGCTGCAGTACGCCAAGTTCGTTCTCCAGGGAATTGAGCTCATCACTGAGTTTCTTGTTCTTATGCTCGAGTGTAGCGATGTAATTTATTGTCTCCTGGAGGAAAGCCTTGTAGTCGACCTGTTCCGGCCTGGTCACCCCCCAGAGATAGTACCCCAGAATGAGACCGGCCAGGAAGATGAGTACGGAAAATATTAGTGGAACCATGGATTTCTTTTGTGCTTCAGCCATTGTTCATGTCCCCCACAGATACGCTAGAGGGAATAGTACGGGATAGCCTCGCTTCCCGTCAAGGACAAGTTCTCTCTCCTGTGCAATATGGCGCGGTGTCATACAGGCGATCTTCGAGGTTGTCTTTGTGCGCTCAGAGCTTCCCGGTCTTGCCTGGAGAAAGATTATGCTTTATCACGGTAGCAATGGATATCCTCTTCGTCAAGCTCGGTGCCCTTGGAGACGTGGTGAACACACTGCCGCTGGC
>JBNGDS010000050.1:0-24558 GCA_049975365.1 Desulfomonilia bacterium
CAGTATCCTGAATGGGTGCACCCCCGCCTGAAAGACGTTCTCCAGAAACGAGGGATCAAAGAACTCTATAGCCACCAGGCCCGGGCAGTGGACATCGTCAGGTCAGGCAGGGATGTCGTGCTGGTCACGCCTACGGCAAGCGGGAAAACGCTGTGCTACAACCTGCCGGTTCTGCAGTACATTCTCGAGAAGCCGGAAACGAGAGCCCTGTATCTCTTTCCCACCAAGGCACTGGCCCAGGACCAGATGCACGAGATACACGGTCTGATTGGCGAACTGAAGACCGATATCAGGACATTCACCTATGACGGGGACACCCCTGATGATGCCAGGCAGGCAATCCGCAAGCAGGGTCACGTGGTGGTGACCAACCCCGACATGCTGCACACCGGGATCCTGCCTCACCATACCAAGTGGCAGAAACTCTTCGCAAACCTGAAGTACGTGGTGGTTGACGAGCTTCATGTGTACCGCGGCGTATTCGGCAGCCACCTGACCAACGTATTCAGGCGCCTGAGGAGGATCTGCCGCTTCTATGGAGCAGATCCACTATTCATCTGCTGTTCGGCTACGGTGGCAAATCCGAAGGAACATGCAGAGAATCTCCTGGAGCGACCTGTCGAGTTGATCGACAAGAGCGGAGCCCCGAGTGCAGAAAAGACGTTCATCCTCTACAATCCGCCCATCATCAACCGCGAACTGGGTATCCGCCAATCGGCCATCACCCCTGCACGCAGGATCGCCGCAGACCTTATCGACAACCGGATCCAGACCATTATGTTCACCACCAGCCGTCTCAACGTGGAGGTGCTCACCAAGTATCTCAAGGACACCTTCAGGGGCAGAACACCCGTGAACGATCATTTCGTCAGCGGATACCGGGGCGGGTATCTTCCGAACCTGCGAAGGGAAATCGAGAAAGGCCTCCGGGAGCGGGAGGTGATGGGGGTGGTGAGCACCAATGCCCTGGAACTGGGAATCGACATCGGCGATCTCGAGGCCTGCATCCTGGCTGGCTACCCGGGCTCAATCGCCAGCACGTGGCAGCAGGCGGGGAGGGCGGGGCGCCGTATGGGACACAGCCTGGCTCTCCTGATCGCACGAAGCACGCCCATCGATCAGTATATTGTTGAAAACCCCGAGTTCTTCTTCTCCCGGTCACCAGAACACTGCCGCGTAAACCCGGATAACCTCCTGATCCTCCTTCACCATATCAAATCCGCTGCCTTCGAACTCCCCTTCGAGCGAGGTGAACGGTTCGGGAAGGAGAACCTGGAAGAACTCCTGGAGTATCTCGAGGAAAAGGGAGTACTCCACCGTGTTGACGAGCGGTGGCATTGGACCGCGGAGAGCTATCCGGCTGATGAGATCAGTCTGCGCAGCGTGAACCCGGAGAACATCGTGGTCATTGACACGAGCGAGACCGCAAATCCCAGGGTTATTGCCGAGGTTGACTGGGACAGCGCCTTCACCACCGTACACGAAGGAGCCATCTACATGGTGGAATCACAGCAGTACCATGTGGACACCCTGGATCTCGAACGAAGGAAGGCCTATGTCAAGAAAGTGGACGTGGACTACTACACCGATGCCATGACATACACGAACGTGCGGGTCATCGATGATTTTGACAAGACCCTGTTTGGAAGGATCATCGTTGAGCACGGCGAGGTTGAGGTGGTCCGCAAGGTAGTCGGCTACAAAAAGATCAAGTTCTACACATCCGAGAATGTGGGGTACGGAGATGTGACCCTTCCCCAGAAGGACATGCACACCACGAGCTACTGGTTCACCATCCCCTGGGATCTTCTTGGCACGCTTGCCCTGAGACGCGAAGAGATCGTCGACGGGCTCAAGGGTCTGGCCCACGCACTGCATCACCTCAGTGCCGTATTCCTCATGGCGGATATCAGGGACATTGATCGCGCCATAGGGGACAAGAGCGGCCAGTGGTACGTACGTCACGGCCGCGACAGCAGGGTAATCCTGACATCGCCTGCTGGCCAGGAGAGGGATTCGGACGTCATGATGGACGCATACGACCCGACGGTCTTCATCTTCGATGCCTACCCGGGAGGTATCGGGTTTTCAGACCTGCTCTACGAGCAGCACACAGGACTGATGGAAGCAGTGAGAGCATTGATTCATTCATGTGGCTGCGAGCACGGGTGCCCCATGTGCGTCGGGCCTGTGCTGGAGGCTGGACCGTCGGCAAAGGAAGCGGCGCGCATGATTCTTACCCTGTTTGAATCGCCATGAGTGTAAAGGACAGACTCAGACGACTCACAGGAGAAGAGCACCCGTCTCCTGCAGAACCGCCAAACAAGGACGTGATCAAAGAACTTCGAAAGAAGATCGATGCCATCCTTGAACGGAGCCCTGCCAGGAGTTCACATCAGCCTATACACTTCACCGGCGAGGCTGTCAGGCTCGAAAATATCATACCCGGAGAGGAGGTGGAGACACCGCAGGGGAAATTCTTCTTTTCCCGGACTGTCTTCAGGGGGGCCACGTACCATGGAAACGTGAGGATCGGCGACCTCTCCCGTGTCAGCATGGACTCGGTAGGCATTCTTGCCGGGACCCCGGGTATGGCATTCCACCAATCCGGGCATGCGCTGTTTCTGGATACCGAGACCACCGGTCTTTCCGGAGGGACAGGCACGTTTCCCTTTCTCATCGGACTCGGGTGGTTCGAAGGGGACCATTTCGTCACCTGCCAGCTCTTTGCCCGGGATTTTTCCGAGGAAAAGGCCATGCTCTCCTGTTTGCAGGAACTCTCCTCCGAGAAGAGGTACCTGGTCACGTTCAACGGGAAGGCATATGACATCCCCCTCCTCGCAGCACGGTATGTGCTCGCCAGGCTCGAAGATCCGTTCGTTGGCATGGAGCACCTCGATCTGCTCCACCCCTGCCGGAGACTCGTTGGCCACCGTCTGGAGAATAGCCGCCTGGTGACGCTCGAATCCGAGATTCTGGGGTTTCACCGCACGGGCGACATTCCCGGATACGAGATCCCACAACGATACTTCGACTGGCTCAGGAGAAGAGACGGGCGGCTTGTGGAAGACGTGTTCGAACACAACAGGCTCGATGTCATCTCCATGGCAGGTCTTACAAAGCACCTGTGCGATCTTCTCAGCGGGTTCGATGCAGAGGGTACATATCCGGGGAGCGACCTGTTCTGCGCCGCCCGTCTTCACCTCGAACGCGGAAACGTCGATGCCTCGCGCAGTCTTCTCGACCGGCTACTCCATTCTCAGACAGGACCTGTTGCCAAAGAGGCTCGGAAAGCCCTCTCTCTCCTGTACAAGAGGGCAGGGGCGTGGGGTGAGGCTGTCAGGCTGTGGGAAGAGATGCTCCGGGATGATTCCCTGGATGTCTTTGCCGCCGTTGAACTGGCGAAGTGGTATGAGCATCGGGCCCTCGAACACGAACGTGCGATAGAGCTCGTGAACACGGTCCTCGAACACCACGGTTCCCTGAGTCAGGAAGATCGATGGTCTCTTGAACACCGTCTCCAGAGGTTGTTCAGAAAAACCGCCAGGGACTCCCTGCCTGAACGCTAGGCGATCTCCCGGGTCATCCTCGATTTTCTCAAGAGAAGAATCTGTCTCCATATCTCTTCTGGTTTGTCTCCTATCGAACCTGATTGATTCCGCACTGCAGCCTGTGATAGGTGGTACTATCATACGAATCCTGAAGAGGTGTGCTATGGATGACATCGTGAAGAAGATCGACGCATTGGCACGGTATCATGACGAAGTCTCTCCTGATCTCGTGAGGGAAAAGGATATCAAGCTGGGTCTGCGAAACGCGGACGGGACGGGTGTAGTCGTGGGGATCACATCCAAGGGAAGTGTCATCGGGTCGAAACGAGTTCCGCGTGAGGATGGTCAGGGAACCCTGGTCCACCCGGTTCCCGGAAGGCTTCTCTACTGTGGATACGATGCCATAGAACTCGCGGAACGCGTTCACGCTGAAGGACGGTTCGGATTCGAAGAGATCACCTACCTCCTCCTCACCGGAGAACTGCCCACTGAAGATGATATCAAAAAGATCACCCGCATGCTTTCCAAGAGGAGGGCGCTGACAAAGCTCGAACGCAGCATCCTCATGCAGGAGGCGGAAAACGAGAACCAGATGTTCGCCCTTCATGCAGTAGTATCTCACCTGAGCAGGTGTGATCCAAAGCCGGTATCCCTTGACATCAGGGATGTGATCGAAACCTGCATCACCCTTATCGCCAAACTGCCCACAGTGATCGCATACAACTACAATGTGTCCCGGTACCGCCAGGGGGCGAGTCTCAGGATCATCAGGCCCGATCCTGACCTCTCGACTGCCGAGAATTTTCTGTACATGCTCAGGGGAGAAAGACCGACCCGCAAGGAGGCGATGCTCTTCGATCTCTCCCTCATGCTCCATGCCGAACACGGCGGAGGGAACAATTCCACGTTCACGGTTCGCACTGTGTCGTCAAGCGGTGCAAACACCTACATGGCGATCTGCTCCGGTATCGCCTCATTGAGCGGCCATCTGCACGGTGGTGCAAACGAGGCGGTCATGATGATGATGAAGGATATCAAGAAGCACGTGAAGCACTGGGGAGACCGTGAAGAGGTGAAGGCATATCTGGTGAAAATTCTGGAGGGCAAAGCCCACGACAGGTCGGGAAAGATATACGGCATGGGCCATGCTGTCTATACCCTGAGCGACCCCAGGGCCGAAATTCTCAAGGTAAAGGCAGAAGAACTCGCCACGCGGAAAGAGCAGTTCATGGAGCTGAACCTCATGAAGCTCGTGGCAGACGTGGCGCGGGAACTGATCAAGGAGCGGAAAAATCAGGTTGTCGGTCCGAATGTCGATTTCTACTCGGGGTATGTCTACAGACTGCTTGGTATTCCTATTGAACTTTACACGCCGATCTTTGCCATGGCGCGGGTTGTCGGATGGTCTGCCCACAGGATCGAGCAGATCATCCAGGCGAAGCTCATCAGGCCGGCATACCTTACCTCGCTTCCGCAGGACTATCAGTATGTTTCGCTCAAGGACCGCCAGTAATGCCGCGTATGGTTGAAGAGGGGGGTGCTCAGGGATAACCGCGGGTAACAGAGGGACTTGAATGATTCTCTGGAAAGGATGGATCTATGAAGAAGCTTGATTCGGACTTTCTCAGCAAAGGACTGAAGTGTTCTGGTTGGCTCTTTCTCCCCGAGGGTGCGCAAAAACCGCCCGTGGTCGTCATGGCCCACGGGATCGCTGTCCAGAAGGATTTCGGTCTCCAGACCTATGCGGAATACTTTGCCGAAAAGGGAATGGCAGCCTACGTCTTTGACTACAGAAACTTCGGCGACAGCGATGGTGAACCGCGGAATCTCGTGAACCCGTGGAGACATCTCGCAGACTGGAAGGCCGCCATTGACCACGTGAGGGGCCTCCCACAGGTGAATCATGACCGGATAGCACTCTGGGGAACATCGTTTTCCGGTGGTCACGTGATGGTGACAGCCGCGAAGATCAAAGGAATCAAGGCCGTCGTGGCCCAGGTGCCTTTTGTGGATGGAATCTCGTCAACCATGCAGCTCCCGTTCACCTATCAGGTCGAGGGGATGCTCCACGGGCTGAAGGATGTGCTCACCATGATCCGGGGCAGGGCTCCTCATACCATACCGGCAGTTGCCAAGCCGGGAACCTTTGCCCTCATGAATACCCAGGAGTACGTGGAGGGGTTTTCCGCTCTCGTCCCGCAAGATACCACCTGGAAAAACGAGGTTCCTGCACGTATTCTCCTATCGATCAGCTCGTATCGGCCCATCATGTATGCACGGAGGATATCCTGCCCTGTTCTCATCATGTATTCCAGGAAGGATACCCTCATCCCGTACACGCGGGTCGAAAAGATGGGACGAAAAATTCCCAGGGCTGAGTGTATTGGCCTTGATGTCGGCCATTTTGACTTTTACACCGGAGAAGTCTTCACTCAGGTAGTGCAGAAGGAGGCCGAGTTTCTCACGCGTCATTTGTTCTGAAACAGTGATGAGTGTGTGGTGTGTGTGGTGCATCCTCGAGGAAGGATCGGTTTCCCCGGAGCAGGGTGAGCCGTGTGCTGTGAACGGATATTTCAAAGGAGGATTCCATGCCGGGTATCAAGGACTTCAAGAATAAGGTCGTTGTCATTACCGGGGCAGGGTCAGGGATCGGGCGTGCCACAGCCCTTGCGTTCGCTGCACAGGGTGCAGACCTCGTGATCGCTGATATCTACGAAGACAGGCTTGAAGAAGTGTCCGGGAAGCTCACTGCCGCAGGTTCACGGGCACTGCTCAGGAAGGTGGATGTCTCGGACCGGTCACAGGTGGAGGATCTCGCACGGTTCGTGATGTCCGAGCGGTCCCGGGTGGATATCCTTCACAACAATGCGGGAGTTGCAATCGGGGCGAGCTTTGAGAGAACGAGCATCGAGGAGTGGGAATGGATCATGGCCACGAACTTCTGGGGTGTTCTCTACGGTGTCAAGGCGTTCCTCCCCCACATGATCGAACAGAGGTACGGTCATATCGTGAATACTTCGAGTGTGGCAGGCCTGTGCGCCACACCCGGAATGTCCGCTTACTGCACCACGAAGTTTGCTGTGGCAGCTCTTGGTGAGGCACTCAGGGCAGAGGTGAGGAGGTACGGCATCGGGGTGTCCACCATATGCCCTGGAGTCATCGATACCCGAATCTGTGCAGACGGACATTTGCACATGCGGGATGAAGCCCGTGCCACCAACACTAGGGTGATTGATTTCTACAGGAATTTCGGCTGGTCACCTGATTGCGTTGCAAAGGCGGTCCTCAGCGCAGTGAGATACAACCGTTCAGTTGTTCCAGTGGGGCCAGAGGCCTGGATCCAGTGGTTCGGCAAGCGGTTTTCGCAGAAAGGTCATGACGCCACGGTGGAGGTGATGGGGAGATTCTTGATGTGAGTTTTTCAATGAAATACCGCAGTTCAGAACATGCAGCAGGGCATGGCCATCTTCAGGAGCACTGGATGATGCTGCCGAGGGATGGCTGGTACACACCATGGTCGAGCCTGGTGCTCCTATGGTAATTCGCTCCAACCAACCGAACTGACAGACGCTTGCCTCCTCACGTCCCGCAGGACGATATCGTCGGCTGCATCACGGGTTCCTGTTCCAGAGCACATCATGTGCAGGCAGGTGTGCCCTCGGAATGTTCACCCTCCCGGTTAGAGATGTTCCCGCTCCTTGTTGATGAGGTACTTGGCAACCACGCTGTTCACGGATTGTGGTGCGTTCTTGCCCTGTACATGGAGGCGCAGTGCCTCCACATCTGATTCCCACACCAGGTCGCCCGGAGCCATGCAGCAGAAGCTGCCGGGCGTATAATCCCGGGAGATCGCATTGTCCTTGTAGTAAAAAAGCTCCTCGATGATCTCGGTGCCATACCCCCGCATCTCCGGTGGGATATCAGTGGGTTTGAACCACAGCTTGATCTCACGCTCTGCATCCTCCGGATTGGCGGATGCATGGATGAGATTCTCGACACGGTCACCGATCTCTTTCCCGGTTTCGTCCTTGATGGGGACCACCGTGCCGAGCGCGCGGATGCATCCCGGTTTTTCCTCACGGGCATTGTGGGGGTTTGTGGGACCGGCGATATCCCGGACCTTTCTGATGGCATTCGGCCCGAGGTAGACAAATGCGATCACCCTGCGCTTCCATGGTGCATCAGAATAGTGGAGCTTCCCCTGGATGTAGTCCAGGAGGGATGGAAAGAAGGGTTTTCCCAGATGTTCTGCATAGTGTTCCTCGGCAAGAATTCTGCCGACGTTGACAATCTTTGCCCCGGCGAACCTGAGGCCGGTATGAAACTCCGAGAGCTGGGAGAGGATGTACCCTGTCAGAGAATTTTTCATTGCGTCAGGTTTGATGAGGACCAGCGTCTGCTCGAGATTGACCTTTTCCATGTGAGACCTCCTTGCCTGGGGTGTCGGATGTGCGTCAGGACCCACATCTCATGGCGTTGATACAGGCTTCCTCTTTGCTGTGTCAAGTGAAACGTGTTCCACTAGAATATACCGGGGGGATGGTGCAACAAAGGACCGCACCCCTGCGCAGATACCATGTGGAGAGACTGGAAAGTGTCTTGAACTGCCCTGAGAATATCTTCAGACATATGTGACGAGATACGTTGAGAATCATTGCATTGAACACTGTGGTTAGTATATATACAGATAAGCACGGTTTACATTGTTGTGTGGCATGGATTGTACAGTGGGGGCAGATCAATGAACCTTCAGAGCCTTTCCAAAGAACATCTTGTAAGAGAGCTTGCTTCCGCTCGACGGGTGATCGCAGATCTTGAGGGGCAGATTGAAGGCCTGAAAAAAAAGAAAGGAGATCTCTATGAGCGTGAAGAGAGGTATCACCTCTATTTCTCCCTCACAGACGATGTCATGTTTACCTATGATAACACATTCAGGATCCTGAGCGTTTCTCCCAACGTGGAACGTGTGAGTGGGTATACGCCGTATGATCTGATAGGCAAGACGTTTCAGGAACTGGGCATCATGGACCCGGAAGATATGGAGGAAGCTCTCGACAATGCCCTGCACGTGCTCTCGGGCCGGATTCTCCCGTCTTCCATCTATCGATTCACCACAAAGAACGGGAAAAGGAAATTCTTCGAGGTGACCGGTGTGCCGTATATACAGGACGGCGAGGTGCGAGGTGTGATCTCTGTCGGTCGGGACATCACAGAGCGGCTCGAACTGGAAAGATCGCTGCAGGAAAGCCTGGAAACAGCTCGGATGCTCCTGGATTCGAGTAGTGATTCCATGATTCTTCTTGATACCGAGGGAACTGTGATCGCACTCAATGAAAGTGCTGCCTTACAGTTTGGATCAACCATGAAAGACATGCTGGGGACATCTGTCTACTCCCATATGGCTGAGGGGATTGCGAAACGGAGAAAGAAGCACGTGGAAGAGATCATCCGTTCCGGTAAACCGGTTCGTCAGACGGAAACGAGGAAGGGAAAATCTTATATGATCAAACTCCATCCCCTGGTCGACCTCGAAGAGACGGTTGCCAGAATTGTAGTCATCGGCAGGGAGATCACCAGACGTGCAGAATGACGAATGGGATGAGGTACAGCGAGGGTGTGTCGGGAAACACATATCATCTCGTATGATTCACATCTCTACAGGGTGCACCACCGAAATCGTGTGCATCTGAAGAGGCAATTCCCACCTCATCACGGAAAAGGAACTCCCTGATTTCCTCATGGATTACACTACCATTTTGCGGTAGAATGGAATACATTCCAGGTGTTTTCCCTGAAATTCCTGGAATATACGTGGCGAGACAGGAGAGGCGGATGTTCTGTCGAAATTGACGCCCCCGCACTTCACGGAGATGACATTTGCATGAATGATGATCTCAAAACACCTGAGCAGCTCAGAAATGAACTGGACCAAGCGCGCAAGCTGATCGCTGAGCTGCAGAAGACTCTTTCACGCCACGAAGCAGCTGAAGAGGCCTTGCAGGAGATCAACGAAAAGTACACGACGTTCTTCTCTCTGAGCGATGACATCCTGTTTTCGTACGACAACAACCTCAAGGTGCTGAGCGTCTCCCCCAACGTGGAGCGGATCACCGGGTACACGCAGGAAGAACTGGTCGGACACTATTTTGATGAACTCACGATGATCGTGCCACCCGAAGATGTTGACGAGGCATTCGAGAATGCACAGTACGTGCTTTCAGGCAAGACTGCGTACACACCGTCTCTCTACCGGTTCAACACCAAGGACGGGGCCAGCAGATTCGCCGAGGTGCATGGCATCCCTGTCATGCGTGACGGCAAGGTGGTGATGATGATCTCCCTGGCCAGGGATATCACCCGTCATATTGAACTGGAACAGACTCTCAGGGAGGCAGAAGAGAGGTATCGCAGCATACTCCAGGGTATGCCGGAGGCCGTCGCTGTCATGAGGTGCAGTGACTTCCAGTTTCTGTATGTAAATGAAAGATTCTGCACGATGACCGGCTACAGCACCGAAGAACTCATCGGGAGAACACCCTTTGGCCTCAACATTCCAGTGAACCCCTCGGAGTATTCCCAGTTCCAGACGATGATCAGGGACAAGGAAGGTCCATTCAGACTGGATCACCTGTGCCGCATGAAAGACGGCACCATCTGCGAGGCCCTGCTCACGATTCAGCGAATGAATTACTCCGGCCAGGAGTGTGTGATCGCTGTTCTCTCTGATATTTCATTGCTGAAACGCAATGAAGAAGAGAGGAAAAACATGGGTGAAACCCTTGAAAAATCCCGGAGGATGGAAGCTGTGAAGACACTCGCGCGCGGGGTGGCACACGATTTCAATAATCTCCTGACCACCATTCTCGGGTATGCGAACATGTCCATGCGTGGACTCTCCCAGCTTGCCATGAAGAATCCTGACCAGAAGGCCATCATCAAAGACCTCGGCGAGATACGTTCTGCAGCGCTCCGTGCACGCGATCTCATCGACAGGCTCCTCGCATTCAGCAGGCATGCAGACAATGACTTTTCACCTCTTGACCTCAGTTCAACTATCAGAGACACGATGAAGATGATGCATCCACTGGTTCCCAGGAACATAGACATTCACGAGGATCTGTCCGACCCCGGTGAGATCCTTGGCGATGCTCTTCAACTTCACCAGGTGATCGTGAATCTCTGCACCAATGCGCTCAATGCTATGGGTGAAAAAGGCGGGAGGCTCGAGGTAACCCTCAGAAAAACCCATCTGAATGAAGGCCCCGAGACAGAAGATATGGATATCCCGCCCGGTCCATATGCCAGGATGACGTTCCGTGATACTGGCCATGGAATGAATCCCAGGAACACGTCACGGGTATTCGAGCCATATTTCACCACCAGGTGGAAAGGTCGTGGCTCAGGCCTGGGCATGGCTGTGGTTTTCGGGATTGTAAGAGGGCATGGAGGCGGGATCACGTGCACGAGTACACCGGGGGAAGGCACTGCCTTCGACGTGTACCTGCCCGTGGTGGAATCGAAAAAGGCGGAGAAGACAGCACTGGGAGAAGGCTCTGCACAGCAGAAGGAAGAGAGGATTCTGAATCTCGACCAGGAACTTCAGGGCCAGAAGGCTGCGAACCAGACACAGAGCAATCTGGAGGAGCACACCCATCACGGGAAAGATCGACACTGATCATCCGTGATACCAGAGGTAAAATTCCAGATACACTCCACCCCTCTCAGAGGAACACAATCAACGTTCTGATCCATCACTACCCACAACTCTCTTTTTCAGAAGAACTCTGTCCATAACCCTGGTCATGAGACGCATGATTCCGTGATACACGGGGAAGAGGTGACGTTTGAAGAAGTACAGGCACGTGATGTCAAAGGACGTGATCACCAGGAATTTCCTAGTACGCACTGCATCGATGATGAGGTCTGCCACCCGTTCCGGTGGAATGGCTATCTTGAGAAAATGCGTGCGCAGCATGTCGGTTGCCTCAGGATCTGCATGGACATCGACACTCTGGACCATGCCCGTTTTGACCGCACCGGGACAGATAACGCTCACCCCGATCCCATGTTTTTTCAGATCATAGCGCAATACCTCGGAGATGCCCACCAGGGCGTGCTTGGTCCCGGCATACACGGCATGCCAGGGCAGGCCTATAAGTCCTGCAGTGGATGATACGGTGACAATATGCCCTCCGCTCCGGGCTCTGATCATCTCAGGCACGAAACACTCGATCCCGTGGATCACCCCCCAGAGATTGACCCCGATCACCTTCTCCCAATCGGCGTGATCCATGTCTTCAACCTGAGAGAAGAGTGCTATCCCTGCCACGTTCACAAGGATATCAAGGGGGCCGGAAAGGGTATGAATTTCCCTGGCAAAGGACAACACTGCGTGGTAGTTTGCAATGTCGAATGCTTTGGACATGCAGACCTCGCCGCCTGAGCCCTCAATCATTCGGCAGGTTTCCATAAGTCCGTCCTGGTTGATATCCGTCAGGAACAGACGCCCCCCTGCACTGGCCATTTTCATCGCCGTCGCCCTGCCGATTCCACTGGCAGCCCCGGATATGAATATCCTGCTTCCCTTGATCTCCATATCGCACCCCTCTCACATCATCGGCTCACGAATGTTTTTACCGGATACACGTTCGCCCAGTTCGAATGGAACGATTCAGCACAGTCTCTTTCCTGCACCGGACATTCCATCCATAGCCTCTGTCTTGGCTCCCTGAAAGGACAGGTCTGTGCAGGGGGCTCAATGACCTTCAGCACTTAGACAGCATACCGTTTTCTGGCATGATATAACAGCCGCAGCATGTGGGCGATATCATCAATGCGACTGACGGTCCGGATGCCCTCGTCTACGACGTCGGCTACCACCTGGCTTTCCCAGATGGAATATGGATTTCCGATCACCACAGGTCTTTGATGGCGGGATTCCAGAGCGCTATACCCCATGATGACCTGTTTCTCGATCTCCATGAATATTTGCAAGCCCTCTGGGGTGTTAGGGCATAACATCCCTGGCCGGCCCACCCCGTGCAGGACCAGCGCATCGACTTCACCCGAGGCCAGAACGATTTCGCCGATATCGACTATGGTCTTGACATCCAGGTAAAGACCTGAAGCCCCGATATCCACCGGGTTGCGGGTTGAGGCCCGCTCGGGCATGCCCATGTCGCGCAGGCTTTTTTGCAGAGCGGGGCTCAATTCTGGGACACAGAGATCCTGCTCCTCTATCGTGTCGCTGAGCACGACGCCCCACGAACCCCCCATGGTGACTATAGCCACGCGATTTCCTCGCATCGGCGGCCGCTCGATCAGGGCATGTCCCACAGGCACGAGCAGTTCCATTGTGGGGGCCATGACTACGCCCGCTTGCTGAAGCATGCCTTCGAAAAGCTGCCGGCGTCCGGCTAGAGCCCCTGTGTGGCTGGCAGCCGCGCGCGATCCACCCGCAGTCCGTCCTGCCTTGTATACAATCACGGGTTTGTCCCTGCACACACGGGATACTACATCAAGGAAATCTTTTCCGTCACGGATCGTTTCCAGATACATGAGTACGCCCTGTACTTCCGGGTCGTTACCGAAATATTCCAAAAAATCTGTAACCGTCAGATCGCATTCATTGCCGGTGTGGATGAATTGGCCCACACCCATGCCGTGCGGAAATCCCAGGGCCAACAGGTCGTAAAATGCATAGCCTCCTTGACAGACGGCGGCCAGAGGGGTTGGGCAGAGATGCCCGGACGGAGAGGCAGCTGCATTGAATCTGGCATGCAGATTCATGGTGCCGCTCACGTTCGGGCCCAGCAGGCGCATGCCATAGCGGTGAGCCATTCGCTTGAGCGCTTCTTCTCGTTCACGGCCGCTTTGGACGGCCTCGGCATACCCGGCAGTAATGATGGTGACGCCCTTGATGCCCTTTTCGCCGCAGTCCCGGATAGCCGCCTCGACATGCTCTTCGGGAATGGTGAGGATAGCGAGTTCGACCGGGTCAGGGATTTCCCGTACATGGGGGTAGACCTGATACCCGAAGACGGTCCCGCCTTTGGGATTCACGGGGTAGATCCGCCCCTGATATTCCCAAGACAAAAGCCCCTCCATAATAAAGGAACCCCATGAACCCGGTCGTTCCGTAGCACCGATGACCGCCACTGTCTGGGGGTTCAGAAAACAGGTCAGATCTATAGCATCTCCTTGACCTCAAGGAGATATCAGGTATCATCACTCTGGGCAACTCGGAATTCGGAAAGATCAGGGTATGTGTGTCTCCCCCTCAAGAAAATAACCTCCGGGATCCTTTCGAAGATCAAGAGAACGAAGAAATGGCTGACTCTGGAAATCTATCTCTATTCCCGCTTTCCTTCCATTCTTGTGTTTTCCGGAAAGTGTCTTTATAGATATCCATACTACCGCGTGAACATCTGATCTTGTACGAGAGGGAGATACAGGATGAACCTGCCGCGAAAACTGGGTCTCACCGGAGTGGTGAGTGTCGCGTGCGGTGCCATGCTTTCAGGCCTGTTCATTCTGCCGGGGCTTGCGTATTCCATCACCGGGCCAAGCGTGCTCGCCTCGTACCTGATCGGGGCGCTTCTTGCCGCTACCGGGATGTTGAGCCAGGCTGAACTTGCATCCGCGATGCCCAAGGCAGGGGGTGCATACTTTTTCGTGTCCAGGAGCCTCGGCCCCTCGGTCGGTACGGTCTACGGCATCATCACCTGGCTTTCCCTGTGCCTCAAGAGTGCCGTTGAACTCCTTGCTATTTCTGTCTTCGCCGTTGTTTTCCTGGATATCGACCCACGGATCATCGCTTTCGGACTGTGCATCTTC
This sequence comes from Desulfomonilia bacterium, assembly GCA_049975365.1. Classification (GTDB taxonomy): domain Bacteria; phylum Desulfobacterota; class Desulfomonilia; order UBA1062; family UBA1062; genus DSBG01. The sequence goes on from JBNGDS010000050.1 coordinate 14,388, forward strand.
TTTGTGCTCATCAATCTTATAGGCATTCGGGAGGCCGGAAAGATCCAGACAATCCTGGTCATTGCCATATTCGCCGCGCTCCTTCTCTATGTCGTTGCTGGAGTCAACTCTGTCCGTTTCCATCGGTTTGAACCGTTTTCCCTGAAAGGCATGAACGGTATTGTCGCAGGGGCAGGCTTCATTTTCGTGTCTTTCGGAGGTCTCCTCAAGATCGCCAGCATTGCGGAAGAGGTGAAGGATCCCGGAAAGAACCTCCCAAAGGGCATGATCATCTCCAGCATCATGATGACATTTGTCTACCTGTCAGTCATATTCATCTGCATCGGCGTGCTGGTCCCTGCAGACATCTCCGGTGCGCATACGCCGATCTCTCTGGGGGCGCAGGCTGTTCTGGGGGGCAGGGGAGCGGTCTTTTTTCACATCATTGGAATGCTTTCCATCTTCACTGCCGCCAATGCCGGCGTCATGGCAGCTTCGCGGTATCCCCTTGCCCTCAGTCGTGATGGTCTGTTCCCTGAGATTTTTTCCGGAATCAATAGCCGTTTCAACACTCCCCATATATCGATTCTCATCACAGGGGCCCTCATTCTCTGCTCACTGTTCTTCAGCCTCAGGGTTGTCATCAAGGCCGCTTCCAGTGTGCTCATTCTTACCTACGCATTTTCCTGTATTTCCATCATCATCATGCGGGAGAGCAGGCTCCAGAACTACCTGCCGCATTTCCGATCTCCGTTCTACCCCTGGATTCAGATTGTCGGGATCTTCGGTTTCGCGGTGCTGCTGTTCCAGACCGGGGTCGTGAGCGTTCTGATCGCCTTCTCCATCATATTCGCAGGGGCTCTCCTGCACTGGTACTATGGAGAGACAGGGGCAAACAGGGAATTCGCACTTCTGCACCTCATCGAGCGCATCACCCAGAAGGAGTACACGGATTACTGTCTTGAAACAGAACTGAAGCAGATCATCCACGAGCGGGACAACATCTCCAAGGACCAGTTCGACAAGCTCATCGAGGACTGTATCCTGATCGATCTCGATCAGCCCATGAACAGAGATGAACTCTTTGATATGGTGGCGGGTCTGCTTGCGGAAAAGGTGGGAATGCGAAAGGCCAAGCTGAAGAGAAAGCTTCTGGAACGGGAGGAAGAGAGCTCTACAGTGCTCAGCCCCTACCTCGCAATCCCACACGTCATCATCCCCGGACAGGGACTGTTCGACATCATCGTGGTCAGGAGCAGGGACGGCATCTCTTTCTCCCATGCCTTTCAGAAAGTGCACGCGGTATTCGTCCTCCTCGGGACCAGGGACACCAGATCGGTCCACCTCCACTCGCTGGCTGCTATAGCCCAGATCGTGCAGGATCCAGAATTCGAAAGGCGCTGGATGAATGCCAAGAACGAGAAAGCGCTTCGAGACATCATCCTCCTTTCGAAACGCACCAGGCAGCAGAACGAATCAGATGACGCTCCATGTTGAGACACAGGATCCGCCCTGCACACAAAAGAGAAACGTTGGCAGGATATTCTCCAACCTTCTAGAAATACATTCATTATTCATTCATTCCCCGTACGATTTCTGTTGATTTTTCCCCTGAACTCATTCATATATCCGCCGATCGACCCGGATGATATGAGTTCATCAGGCCGGCATCCGAGAGAAAGTGAGGAAAGACATACATCCATGAAGAGTATGGTGAATCCGTGTCTGACATGCGGGGCATGCTGTGCTTTTTACCGAGCGTCATTCTACTGGGCTGAGGCCGACGACACAACCCCGGGAGGGGTTCCACTGGAACTCACACGGAAACTCAATGACTTCCGAAGGGTCATGATTGGAACAGATGGCAGTACGCGCCGATGTATCGCCCTTCAGGGTGAAATTGGCGAAGCTGTATACTGCTCGATCTACCCCTGTCGTGCCTCTGTGTGCAGGGAGTTCGAACCATCCTGGCTGGATGGAATTCCGAACGAACGGTGCGACAAGGCTCGGGCTGCCTGGGGCCTTCCACCCCTCGAACCCGACGTCTGGATGAGTCCCGACAATCTACCGAGAGCAGCCTGAAGAAGATCTGACCTTTCTTTACAGGGCTATGCGCAGTCTACCCTGAGACTTTGCCTTCCGGTAGTATCTTCTGCCGTATGCGTTCTGATATGCCCAGACAACCCTGAAGAGCAGGGGGAGTTTCGGAATCCAGAATGTTGTTGAGTGGGCCAGTGATGGCGTGACTCTCCCGATCGTAATGTCTGCAGCTATGACTCCTTCTCCTTCTTCCGCCTTCATCCGTGCGAGGATGACCCCTGTCCTGTCCACGATCTGGGTTTCCCCGAGATAGGAGGAAGAATAGGGGGCCAGGGGCAGGAGCGGCATAGATGCCCTGAAGTCCCCTGCATGTGCGGCATGGATGACCGGGACCCCGAGCAGACGGGAAAAGGTTGCAGGGGTTGTAGACATCAGTTTTTTATTTTTCCTGTTATGCCAGTTCCAGAAATACACTGGTGGCCATCCGGACGGTACGGTCCACCAGCACGACCCTCCAACAACGAGATCCACCTTACCCAGGAGCCTCTGAACTGTCCTGTTCCTGACGAATTCCCAGCACAATACCGCTCCCATCGGACCAAGCGGGGTGTTCAGGATTCCATCATCGTCTCCGCCTATGTAGTAGCAGTTTTCCCACATGGTGGGCTGGTCCTTGTCGTGTGTGGCTGTTCTCCCGTCTGGCATGGCAAGGACAAATGTGTTGTAGACCTCTCCGTCTCGTGATGCCAAATATGAACCTCCCACATAGACCTGGTGAGCACGTGCCTTGCCTACGAGCAGATCATATGCCTTCCCGACAAGGGGAAGAGATGCCTCGAGAAGTCTAGGATGAAAGGCGGCCGCGCTTGTGAAGAATTCGGGAAGTATAATGATCTTTGCTCCCTTGGATGTTGCTTCTTCAATGAGTGTATCCGCCTTGAGAAGGTTTGCCTCGACATTCCCAAGTTCTGCCTTCATCTGAACAGCTGCCGCAGTGATCATCTCTGCCATGTCAGGACCCTCCTGGTGTATTATACAGATTGATAAAGGGAAGCGGAAAAATGTCCAGACCGCGAGTGAATTTTGTGATGACACGAAAACGGGGAGTCGGCCGGGGAAGAGGCCTCTCGTGTATCGATGATTCATGTTTTTCGATGAGTGGATCGTTCTTGGATGTGTGTCCCTGTGCACCAGGAATTCCGTCACATAGAGGGGTTTGAGACATATCACACAGATACAGTGGTGCATGTGGACACGGAAAGAAGCATAAAGATTTGGAATGTGAATACCGATTCATTTCACACATGCGCTATGCTGAGTGTTCTGTGACGGGGAAGCCTGTGAAGGTTCGTTCCAGAGGCGTTCAGCAGCGACACCAGAAACTCTGTGTTCAGCACGAAAAGGGGAACAGGGTCGGATCACTGCTTCACATCACGTTGGAGGAAAATGGCATGAAACAAATCAAGATCAGCACGAAACTTGTCGCTCTGATTCTCAGCTGCATTGTGGGAATGATTGTTGTGATCACCATGATATGCTTTGTGAATTTCAATGCGGAGCTCAAGAGGATCGCGACTGAAAACCAGGAAACCAGGATCACAGTATTTTGGGATCTTCTCGAGGAAAAGGGACAAGAAATCCGGATCGTGGATGACAAACTCATGGTGGGAGACTATGTGATCAATGAAAATTACGAGCTTCCCGACAAGGTGAAGGACCTTTGCGGAGGTACTGCAACGGTCTTTATGAGGGACGTGCGGGTCTCCACCAATGTCATGAAATCGGATGGAACGCGTGCAGTGGGCACAAAGCTGCAGGGGGCAGCCTACGATGCGATCTTCAAGGAAAACAGAAAGTTCCGGGGGGAGGCGATCATACTGGGAGAACCGTACTTCACTGCATATGATCCAATCAGAAACAAGGACGGCGAGATCATCGGCGTGCTCTACACCGGGATCAAGAGGAGCGAGTTCTTTGCCTCGTTCGACAGGCTCACAGTACACATCATTGTCATTGCTGCAGTACTGGCTGTCCTGGTTGGAATCGGTGCACTTCTGCTACTCAGGAGTATGCTGACAAAACCCATCAACAACGTGGTAGACAGCCTGAAGAACATCGCTCGTGGTGAGGGAGATCTGACAAAGAGGCTCGATATTGTGCGGGGTGACGAACTCGGGATCCTTGCAGCACAGTTCAACCGCTTTATCGGGAATCTCGAAAAGATCATCACTGCCATCAAATCAACGGCAATCCATCTCGATACCGCCACACAGGAAGTAGCCGAAGGAGCCCAGGGACTCTCTCAGGCAACCCAGGAACAAGCATCTGCCATCGAGGAAGTTGCCGCCACGATCGAGGAGATGACCTCATCCATCAAGAATAATGCCATGCATGCGGATCAGGGGAAAATCAAGGCGAAGGAGATGGTGGCCATGGCCAGTGCCAGCGGGGAGGCGTCCCAGGATCTCATGAAGGCAATGGCGGACATCTCAGAAGCGTCCAAGAAGATCGGTGATATCATTGTCACGGTGAACGAGGTTGCCTTCCAGACAAACCTCCTTGCGCTCAATGCCGCAGTTGAAGCGGCACGAGCAGGTGAACACGGGAAAGGGTTTGCAGTGGTCGCCGACGAGGTGAGAGCCCTTGCCCAGAGGTCTGCTGATGCGGCCCGTCAGATCAAGGATCTCATAGAGGATACCGTGGACAAGGTGAGGACTGGGGATGAGATCGTGAAGAGATCCGTTGAATCTCTTGATCAGATAATCATGCGCATCAACGAACTCTCCCAGACAATGGAAGAGATTGCTGCCTCCTCTTCGGAACAGTCAACCGGGGTAGATGAGGTGAGCAGGGCCATTGCCCAGATCGACAGCTCTACTCAGCAGAATGCAACCACGGTTGAAGAGCTTGCGAGCACCTCTGACACCCTCATGTCAGAGGCACGTGAGCTTGCATCCATTGTCGAGCGCTTCAAGGTGTCGGGATTTGTCGTGAAGCCCAACAGACAGCACACACACGCCGGTCCCCTACGGTCTGCCGCAACCCGAACCAGGAAACACCATGAGGAAAAGAGAAAGAATCCTGGGCCAGAATCTTTTGAGGGCTTTGAGGAGTTCTGAAGGGTGGGGCAGGAGCAGCACCGACTATGGCTCCAGGACGAGGAAAAAAAGGGCTCACCAGAATTTTTCCAGATGCCTGAACCTCCACCCACGGCAACGATGACCGATGAGTTGGAAGGCAGGGAGTTTCTGAGAGCCCCTTGACTGTGGCTATGCGATCTTTCTGGTCTTTTTCTTCAGGCGGTTGATTCGGCGCCTCAGCAGATATGCCCGTTGTCTGTCATCCTTATCACGTGCAGCCTTTTTCTCTTTCTTGAGTTCCTTGATTTTTGCCTTCAAATCCTGTTTGGTGAGGGCAATCTTTACTGTGGCTTTCTTCTTTTTCTTTACAGGCTCTTCATCCACGATGCCTCGGGCCTGCTTGATAAAGGCGAGGAGCTGGTCTTTCTTCATATCGCTGACTGCGATCTCGGTGTGGTCGTGTGGGATCTCCTTGGCTACCTCCTTGAGCTCCTTGACGGTCATCTTGTCCAGGGGTTTCTCTTCCTTATGGTGAGATTTCTTGGTTTCTTCCGTCATGAACTATTCTCCTCCTTTGCTCGTAGTATCACATGAACCGGACTGATCAGAAGGGTAGTGCCGTCCGGACCCGGTTCCAGAGTATGACGCTATTTTATAGGACTGATCATTATTGAACAATACAAAATTCATTCCCTGCACAGGGGGGGTGTATTACCCGGACGGCAGGGTGTGCTTCTCCAACACCTGTCATTTCTGATGAGCTGGGTTCTCAGGTTCAGAGAGCACATGTTCCGCCAGGGTTCTCCCGAGCAAGACACACTCTTCGAGCTGTTCCGGCGATGCCGAGCAGTGCACCTCGATGACGGGCTCAACAAGGCTCCAGCGGGACTTGACTGCGAACTCCTTCAGACCTTTCACCGCCCCGCCGGACCACCCGTAGGTGCCGAAGATACCGAGCCCCCGGTTTCTCAGGGCTTTTTCTTCGAACAGTTCCACGAGCTGCCTCATCAGAGGGAACAGGCCCACTTCATACGTGCAGCTGCCCAGGATGATTCCCTTGTACCTCCATGCATCCCTGATGATATAGGAAGGATGGGATGTGGATACATCGTGCATCCTGATCTGCCTGATGCCCCCCAAGCTTGCCCCCCTGGCAACTGCTTCGGCCATCTTGAGGGTATTCCCGTACATGGAGGCATATGCGATCACTACCCCCTGTTCTGCCAGGTAACGACTCCAGAGATCATACTTGCCGATCACGTATTCCGGGTGTGTTCTCCAGACGGGTCCATGCGTGGTGGCGAGGATATCAATAGCAAGGTGGTTCAGCTTCTGGATTGCCTTCTGCACCATTGGCGAAAATTTTCCGATAATATTGGAAAAATATCGGAGGAGCTCGTTTTCATAGTACGAGATCTCGAGTTCATCGTCGAAAACCCCGCCATCGAGGGTCCCGAATCCACCAAAGGCATCTCCAGAGAAGAGAACATGGCACTGTTCATCATAGGTCATCATGGTCTCGGGCCAGTGGACCATGGGGGTGATGTGAAATGAGAGTCGGTGAGCACCAAGATCAAGGGTATCACCATCCTGAACCACCACGATGTCTTCGGAGATCTTGTAAAAACCCTTCAGGAGATCCGCGGTTTTCTTGTTCCCCACGATCTTCATCCGAGGAAACAGGGACTTGAGCACGGGTATCGCACCCGAGTGGTCAGGCTCGATGTGGTTGATGATCAGATAATCCACTGTTCTGCCGCTGGGAATGAGATGCAGGATCTTCTGCACGTAGGAATCCAGGTGGGTCTTCTTGACCGTGTCCACGAGGGTGATCTTTTCGGATTGTATCAGATAGGCATTGTAGGAGATGCCTCGAGGCAGCGGCCAGATGGATTCGAAAAGATCGCTCTCTCGATCATTGACCCCTGTCAGGAATATTCCCGAAGCTATTTCACAGATATCATACACGTGACTCCTCCTTTTTTTGTGAGGGGTATCGCCGGGCCGGCTGTCATACCACAGCCAGCAGCTGAATGTCGCACACGTTTGTGTTTGTAGGCCCGGTCATGAGTAAGTTTCCCGTCTTTTCGAAAAGGTGGTAGGAATCATTGTTGTCCAGGAATTCCTGCACAGAGAGCCCGAGATCCTCGACCTTGTATACGAGATCAGCTGTCATATATGCACCCGCCGCATCCGTGGGGCCGTCGTTGCCGTCGGTGCCTCCTGAGAGAAAGGCAATGTTCTCACAGGATGGGTAGTTCTCGAGCATGTCGATCAGAAAGGCCAGCACCATTTCCTGGTTCCTGCCTCCTTTGCCTGTTCCCCTGATGGTCACCGTTGTTTCCCCGCCGGCGATGAGCAATGCCGGTTTCGTGAAGTCACACATCTCCTGGTCGACGTCTCTGGCCAGTGCTGTGAAGAACCTGGCGATTTCCCTTGCTTCCCCGGTCAGAGATGACGTGAGGATGTACGGATTGTACCCGAGGCCCTGCGCATGGGATCGTGCCGCTCTGCATGCGGCGAGATTATTGCCCAGCAGGATATTCGAGACCTTGCTGAAGACAGGGTCACCCTGCTTCGGCGTATCCGCTACAGATCCTGCGATACCCCGCGAGATGAGATCAGAGATTGACGGTGGAATTTTCTCTTCTATCCTGTATTTCTTCAGGATTGACTGCGCCTGGGCAAAGGTTGTGTCATCGGGAACCGTTATGCCGGATGCAATGGTGTCGAGCCTGTCACCGACGACATCGGAAAGAATGATATTGATCATCCTTGCCGGGTAGGAGATTCTCGCGAAGTGTCCGCCCTTTACCTGAGAGATATGCTTCCTCAGGCAATTGATTTCCTTGATATCAGCACCGCTCTCGAGGAGGATCCTTGTGAGGGACTGGATATCTTCGAGGGAGATACCCTTCTGGGGGAGGGTGAAGAGGGCTGAGCCTCCCCCAGAAACAAGGTTGATGATCAGGGTGTTTTCGTTCGCTTCCGAGGCAATCTGATAGAGAATCTGCGCACCGCCAACGCTGTTCTTGTCCGGGATAGGGTGAGCAGCCTCAGTGACGTGGATTCTGGAGAGGTTTTCCCCGTGTCCATACTTGGTAATGACCATGCCTTCGGATATCTTATCCCCGAAGATATCCTCCATGGCCATGCCCATCTTTGCAGAGGCCTTCCCGATACCCAGGACAATGATTCTGCTGTAGTGACCCAAGTCCTCTTCCGCTATCTTTCCCTCTTCTTGGATAACCAGAGAATTTCCCCTGATACTAATATTCTCTACGATCATCTTGTATGGGTCTACCCTCTCGAGTGCCGTGAGGAAGATCTCCTCGAGATCCTTTGCCAGATTCATACCTGCTCCTTCCTTCAGGTTTTCTTTGAAGAATTCCGGTGCTGGTAAAAGAGAGTCCGTTCGAAATTCTTCCTGATAATCGGCAGATCGGAGTACGTGAGGGCCTGTTCGAAATACTCCCTGGCCTGTGCATAATCCTTCTCATAATTCAGTGCGATCACCCCGAGATTGTTGTAGATCATGGGGTTGGCATCATCGTGTTTCAGGGCCTCGAGGAAGAGATGCTGCGCCTTCTCCCAGCTCCCTGCATTCAGCAGATCAACACCCTTCTCGAATGTGGCATACCCTGTGAGCATTCTTTCATACTGCGAGGGATCCCGTGCAGTGGAGATCTTTTTCCTGATCACACGGGCCGCCTTCTCGTCAACGCAGTGCTCAAGTGCCATTTTCAGGTAGGTAAGTGCCTTGGTCCGATTTTTGCTCAAGTAGTAGAGCTCCCCCAGAGTGACCAGGACCTCGTAGCGCTCCCCGGATATCTCCAACTCTCGAATGAGATGAATCTGGGCCTCGCTGTACTGCTTCAACCCGATCAGGCTTACTGCATAGTTGTAGTGTACACCACGTTCGGTGGGGAACGCTTCCATGATCTTCCTGAAATACTGCATGGCCTTTTCGTAATCCTGGACGCCCAATGCGTTCAGGGCCTGTCGTTCGTAGAACTTTTTCATGATGAGAAACATTGAGATTCCCTTTCCCGAGAAACATCCTGATGAGAGACGCAGTATACCATCCATTGTCCTCAGTATGCAAATACACCTCGTGGTGGTTCATGAATGGGGGAGAACGTTCTTCTCCCCCGCAGGGTCCTTCCCGTTGGTTATCAGATGAAGAGCGAGATGATCGCGACAGCAATCATCGCCGCGATGCCCTCCACCAGAGTAGCCGAGGTGTATACCCGGTATGTGACCGGCACTTCCATATGAGAACTGCGAGAGGACCCAGAAGTAGGAGTCATTGGCGTGTGATACAGTCATGGACCCTGCACCGATGGCAATCGCCATCACTGCCATGGATTTTCTCCTCTTTATCACGGCACATGTGTGTTCAGTGCATTGAAAGATGTGCACAATCAAAATGAAACAGTCGTTCTTAACTGTAAGATATACGACTGGAAAAATTAGAGTCAAGGGTACAGGTTTCATGTGGTCTGCTCTTCAATGGGCCGTTCACCTCCGTAGATACCGTTCTGGGAGAATGGACCCTGATGGATGGGTGTGGTCGAGATACATTGATAAGATCGAATCGATTCGATAGAATACAGGATCATATCCCTGGAGATGATAGTCCTATGGAAGAGAACTGTACACACGGCAAAGTGGCATACATTCGGTCCAATGGAGTCGATCTCGCCTATGAGACCTTTGGAAAGGAAACATCGAGCCCTCTCCTTCTCATTATGGGGCTGAGCTCTCAGATGATCATGTGGGAGGAGGAGTTCTGCAGAAGGCTCGCAGACAAAGGGTATCTGGTCATCCGGTTCGATAACCGCGATGTGGGTTTGTCCACCAAGCTTAAAGGAGCGCGTATCCCTGACTTTCAGAATCTCCTGATGGGTCGATTTAGTGAGGACACAGCTGTTCCCTACACCTTGGAGGACATGGCCGGCGATACCATTGGCCTGCTGGACGGTCTGGGTATCGATTCGTCCCACGTCGTGGGGGTTTCCATGGGAGGAATGATCGCACAGGAGATGGCCATTCACTATCCAGGGAGGCTC